>CAUZJY010000009.1:0-29879 GCA_963580305.1 Gemmatimonadales bacterium UBA6960 | reverse complement strand
GCTACCACCTGGTCGCGCTCACGAGCACGGTGCTCCCGGGCGCCACGCGCTACGGGCTGATCCCGGCGCTCGAGCGCTCCTCCGGGCGCCGCGCCGGGGTCGAGTTCGGCGTCTGCTACAGCCCGCAGTTCATCGCGCTGGGGAGCGTCATCCGCGACTTCCTGGAGCCGGATCTCACGCTGATCGGCGAATTGGACGAGCGCTCCGGATCGATGCTGGAGGCGGCGTACCGCTCGATCCAGCGCAAGGACGCGCCGATCCGGCGCATGAGCCTTGAGAACGCGGAGCTGGCCAAGGTCGCGCTCAACACGTACGTGACCACCAAGATCACCTTCGCCAACATGCTGGCCGATCTGTGCGAGCGGATCCCGGGCGGCGACGTGGACGTCGTGAGTGGCGCCCTCGGCCTCGACCGCCGCATTGGCGCGCGCTACCTGACCGGGGCGGTCAGCTACGGCGGCCCCTGCTTCCCGCGCGACAACCTGGCGCTCGCCTTCCTGGCGCGCGCGCTCGGCACCGGCGCCGGGCTCGCGGAGGAGACGCACGCGATGAACGACCGGTTCGTCGAGCGGGCAGTGAACGAGCTCCAGGCGATCGCGAGGGGCGGCGGCCGCATCGCGGTGCTGGGACTCGCGTACAAGCCGCACACCCCCGTGACGGACGAGTCCGCGGGGCTCAAGATCGCGCGCGGGCTCCGCGCGCGGGGCGTGCGCGTCGTGGCCTACGATCCGCTGGTGACGTCCTCCCCGGATCTCGCGCTCGCGTCGTCCCTCCCTGAGGCGGTCGCCGGGGCCGACGCAGTGGTCATCACCACCCCCGACCCCGCCTTCGTCGGCCTGGAGCTGCCGGACCGCAAGGGTGCAGCCTCCACGCTGGTGCTGGACTGCTGGCGGCTGGTGCCCAGTCTGTCCGGTCGTCCGGGGGTGGACTACCGCGCGGTGGGACGGAGCGCGGACGACGAGGAGAACGAGGCGCGGCTGCGGGCGCTGTGGGACGGAGGCCGCACCCTTCCCGAGCCTCGGCCCGCGCGGGAAGCGGCCTCCGCCTAGCCTGCGCTCCGCTCGTACAGGATCAGCAGGTCACCCTCCACGGCGGGGGGCCTCCGCGTCTCTACCGGCGAGGAAGGCTCCGCGAAGCCTGTATGGACGGGACGTGGGGAGAGCCCCGACCAGAGGGGATTGAGGAACCCCGTCGCCCCGCGCAGCCGGGCCGGGAGCCGGCTCCAGCCGTCGTGCAGGGCCGGTCTGGGGAGGGCCACGGTAAAGACCGCAGCGACGCGCAGGAGGGGGTGGCTCATCAGGCGGCGCTCAGCGGCCGGGCGGTCGTAGACGCGCTGGAAGAAGGCCGGTCCGCTCCCGGCGGATGCCCCGTACACCGGCCCTGCCGTGTACTGCTCCTCGTAGCGCGGCCCCCACGGAACCGTCACGAGGAGACGGCCCGCCGCCGTCAGCAGGCGCGCGGCCTCGTCCAGGAAGCGACGATCGCCGTCCCCCTCGATGTGCTCAATCACCGAGATCGCGAAGATGGACGGGAACGCGCCGTCCCGGAAGCAGGTCGCCGTGCCGTCCGTGGCGACGAACCGGACCTTCCCGGGCGGAGCCCTCCGCTGCGCCCGCATGCTCCAGGCGGGCAGGTACTCCGCCACCGGAGGCGGCCACACGTCGGTGGCCACGATCTCGACGGGATAGCGCGACGCGAGCCAAAGGTCGAACAGCTTGGGGCTGCCCACGTCCAGCATCCGTCCCGAGCGCGGAAGGTGCCGGAGGACCGCATCGTACTCGCCGAAGCGCTGTGGGGAGAGGATCGGCTGGAGCAGCTTTCCGAGGGTCTTCTGCACGCCGAGCCGCCGGAGCCCTCCCGCTCGTAGATTGCACCATCCGATCTCCAGCCCGAACCGGTACAGCTCCCCCTCGCGGTGCTGGAAGAAGCTCACGACAGGCTGGTCCAGGTCGCCCGGAGTCCCCGGTCCAGGTCGAAGCGGGGCTCCCATCCCAACGCCCGTCGCGCCACCGCAACGTCGCCCCGCAGGATCGGCCGATCGGTCTTCCGCACCCGGGCGGGATCGACCACCGCCCGGAGAGGGCGCCCCACCACGGAGCCCAGGGCCGCTACCAACTCGGCCACTGAGTGGTCGCACCCCGTGCCCACGTTCACGGTGGCGGGGGGCTCCACGTCGATCTCCGCCAGCCGCACGAGCGCGCTCACCACGTCGTCCACGTAGACGTAGTCGCGGCGCGGGACCAGGTTGCCGAGCCGGATGTCATCTCCCGCGCGGGCCTGCTCCAGGATCTCCGGGATCACGTGCGGATTGGTCTCCCCGGGGCCGTAGACGTTGAAGAGCCGCGCGGAGACCGCGCTGAGCCCGGTCTCCCGCGACGCGCGGCGGATCAGCTCTTCCGCGAACAGCTTGCTCTGCCCGTAGATGTCGTCCGGCCCCGGGGGGTCTGACTCCCGGCATAGCGCGCTGTCCGGCCGATACACGGCCGCCGTCGAGCTGAAGACGAGCCGGCGCGCGCCGCCCGCCGCCTTGATCGCCGCGAGCACGGATTCCGTGCCGAGCGTGTTGATCGCGAGCGTCGCGACCGGGTCCGCGTTGCACGCGGGGATGAAGTGGAGGCCGGCCAGGTGGAAGACCAGCTCGGGGCGCAGCTCGCGGAAGAGCTCCGCGAGCTCGCGCTGGCGCCGCACGTCGAGCTCCACCAGCTCGACCCGGCCGCCGAGTTCCTCGAGCAGCTCACGGCGGCCGGTCGAGAGGTCGTCCACGACCGTGACCTCCGCGCCCCGCTCGAGCAGCGCGGCGCAGAGGTGGTGGCCGATGAAGCCCGCGCCGCCCGTGACGAGGGCCCGTGTCACGCGGGTCCCGCTGCGACCGGAGCGGCGTGCACGTCCGGCAGGATCTCAGGCGCGACCTCCCGGAGCAAGTCCATCATCCGCTCCACGAAGCGCTCCTCCGTGTAGGTCGCGCGATAGTGCTCCCCAGCCGCCGCGCCCATCCGCCCGCGCGCGGCCGGGTCTTGGAGCAGATTGGCCAGGCCATCCGCGATCCCGCCGACGTCGCCCACCGGCAGCACGAAGCCGTCCTCTCCGGACCGCACCGTGTCCCCGATGCACCCGACGTCGGTCGTGACAATGGGTAGCCTGGCGGCCATCGCCTCGAGCAGCACCAGGGGCTGCCCCTCGTGGCGCAGCTCGGTCGGGAAGAGGAAGACGTCGGCCGCGCGGAGCAGCTCGAACTTCCGCTCCTCGGACACTGGTCCCCAGACGCGTGCGGTCTGCTCGAGGCCGTGCTCCGCGACCCAGCGGGCGGCCCGCTCCGCATCCCCGGGCGCTCTCCAGCTCCCGGCGAAGTCGAAGGCAGCTGGGATCCCCGCCTCCTGGATGTGCGCTGCGACGCGGAGCGCGGTCCGGAACCCCTTCTCCTCCGAGAGCTGACTGAGGAAGAGGACGCGAGGGACGGCACGGGCGCCGCCCTCCGGAGGTGCATGATCGCGCGCCCCGATCGGCTCCAGGTCCAGTCCGTTCTGGACCACGTGGACCCGTGCGTGGGGGGCGACGCGGCGGGTGGCTCCCGCGATGCCGTCGCACAACACCACCACGCGCGCGCAGGACTCGAGCGCGTGCCGTGCGAGGGCGCGCAGCAGGGGACCGCCCGCCTGCGCGAACGCCTCCACCTGGTTGTCGTGGCAGTGCAGGATCACGGGCTTGCCGAAGAGGCGGGCCAGCCCCACCAGCCCGGCGTCCCGTAGGAACGCCGGGACGTTCGTGAAATTACCAAGCAGGTAGACCGCGCCGACGTCGCGGCCGGCCAGGAGGATCCGGAGCGTGGCCGCGTAGTGCCGAGCGGCCAGCGCGAGGTTGTCCCACGCCATGCGCCCCATGTTCGCGGTGCCCACCGGATCCATGGTGTCCACGTGACGGAACCGAAAGGCACCGCGGCGGCCCGCCCGCAGGAGCCGCCCGGTCACCACCGCCGCGCCGTAGTACGGCGGCGGCTCCGGGGCCACGATCAGGAGCGCCTTGGCTCTCACCGGTGCAGGTCGATCAGCGGGGCGAGTCGCTCAGAAGCGCGGGAGCCAGCGTACGCCGATCTCGCCCCCCAGGTTCATCTCGACGAGATCTTCGCTCTTGCCCTGACGCAGGTTGAGAAAGTCGCGGTTGTAGCGGCGGCTCACTGTGGTAGCCACCTCCACCTGGACGGGGCCGAGGGGTTGTACGCGCTGCGCCCCGAGCGTCAGCTCCACGTCATGCGCGGCCTGCCCGAAGTGCCGCGCAAACTTATTGTAGTATGCGTCCTCGTCATAGCGGACGCGCTCGATCCAGGCGCCCGCCATCGCGCCGTCGGTGAAGACGTCCACCCCGATGCGCTGCGCGTCCGAGGCGGGGCCGATTCCGGCGCCGAGTATCTGTCCCCGGTGCGTGTGGCCGTGGGTTTGCCTGCTATGTGTGTACGTCGTGAAGGGGCCCCGCACGTTGCGGACTGTGGGCGCGGAGGCGCCGAGGTGGACCATCTCCCCGTAGACGCGGATGAGTCGGTGCGGGGACAGGAACACCTTCTGCGTGCCCGCGGCGTACGCCCGGGTCCAGTCCGGCTCTCGCAAAACTTCCATCCAGTCAAAGGGCGTATCCTCCCGCGACCACTCGACGTACATCTCGAACCCGCTCTCCGGATGGACCCAGCGCAGGTAGAGCGCGCCGATCGCGTTCCCTGCCCGGTTCCCGCCGCGGTTGTAAAGGGGTATCTCGCCCAAGCGCCCGAGGTAGAATCCCAGGCTGTGACCGGTCGCCGGCTCGACGTCGTGGTAGACGCGGCTGACCCCCAGATACAGCCCCGGCAGGAAGCGCGGTTCGAGGACCAGCGAGGTCCCGGTGAACAGGTGCGTATCGTTGTCGGGCTTGCCGTCGAAGTAGTCCGACTCGCTCACCGATCCCCAGAAGACCTGAAACTCCGCGTTCACAACGCGCAGGTCGAGGGGCCGCGAGGTGCTCACCCGTAGGTGCGGGAATCCCGGCGCGCTGCTGCTGAGCAGGAGCGGGTAGATCTGGGCCGGGCCCAGCCAGAGATTCTCGGTCGAGAAGGCTGCGGTCAGAGGTCCGACGTCGGCGCGCACGAAGGATGCGCCCATGTCGAAGGTGGAGAAGGGATCCACCCCCAAGCGCTTCGGCAGGTCGATCCCAGGGTAGTCCGGGTGCGCGAACGGGGAAAATCCCCGCCGGCTTGCAGTCGCAAACGGATAGTCCGCGTTCTCCTGGAATGCGACCGAGGGCCGGAGCGCGGCGGAGAGGAGAACGAGGTGCTCCTCCTCACCAAGGAGGAAGCGCCAGCGCGCCTCGATGCCGGCACCGAGCACCGCGCTCACCCCCTTGCCGGCCCAGAGCGCGCCGTCGTTGACGCTCCGTGGATACGCGGAGTTCGCGATCAGCCGGGCGCGGATGGGAGCGAGCGAGATCACCGGCGGCTCCGCGTCGGACGCCCAGGACGACAGGAAGGGGACCGAATCGAGGCACACCTGCGTGTCGTGAACGGGAGTCCTGAAGATTCCGGACGACCGATCGGCCGTCGCGCGGCGGCTTGACAGCGCACGGGCCAGAACCGCCGCGGGCTGGGTTAGGTCGTCTGTCGCGAGGCGCGCGGGGTGGCCGCACGCCTGTGCCTGGGCTCCCCTGGCGGGGACGAGGGCGGCGACCAGGGCCGCCGCCAACACGCCGATGCGCCTCATCGGTCGCTGACCCGCTGCGGCAGGACACTGAACGTGCTCTCCGCCGCCCCGAGCTGCCCGACCCAGCCGGTCCCCCAGCAGTACACGATCCCGGAATTGATTCCGCAGGCGTGCGTGAGCCCGCCGGCCGCCAGAGGGGTGAACAGCATCGCGTTTCTCGGCTGCAGAAGGACGTCTTGGGGTACCGGAGAGTCCCTCGTGTCCCCGTTGCCGAGCTGCCCCCACTCCCCCGCCCCCCAGCAGAACGACATAAACTTGGCTACGGCGCAGCTCTGGTGCGTCCCCGCCGAGATCGCCGTGACCTTGGTCAACTGGCGCACCTGGGCGGGGGAGGATGGTCCGGGGAGCCCCGGGCGGAACGGGACGCCGTCTCCGATTTCCCCGTGGACGGCGCTCCCCCAGCAGAACGCGAGGCCGCCCGCGATCCCGCAGGTATGGGTCCGACCCGCGTCGAGGGCCGTGAAGCGCAGCGAGGACTTCACGGGAGTGGGCGTCGGGACCAGCAAAACGTCCGATCCGATGCCGAGTTGGCCGAGGTCGTTGAGCCCCCAGCAGATGGCGCTCTGCGCTACGGTCAGCACACAGGTGTGGCTCCCGCCGGCGGCGACCGAGCGTGCCCGCAGGTCGCCGGCCACCTCCTCGGGCAGGATCGTCGTCACCGTCTTCCCGTTTCCATTCTGGCCGAAGCGGTTGTACCCCCAGCATTGGACGCGCCCTTCGGCGGAGAGCCCGCACGTGTGGTGTGCCCCCGCGCTGATCTGCACGAAGCGCGCGGCGGACTCGATCGGCTGTGGCACCCGGTTGTCGGCCCAGTAGGTTCGCCCGAGCTGATAGTACGCGTTCCACCCCCAGCAGAAGGCCCGTCCATCGGTGGCCAGAGCGCAGGTGTGCGCATCCCCGGCGGTCACGTCCGTGAAGCGAACCTCCGTGTTCACCGGATGTGGTACTAAGGCATCCGCCGTTCCGCCCGTCCCGAGCTGTCCGTCGCGGTTCCGGCCCCAGCAGTACGCCGAGCCCTCGTCGGTGACCGCGCAGGTGTGCTCCGCTCCCGCCGCGAGCGCGACGTACGTGCGCACCTGGCTGGGGCCCAGCGGATCCGAGCAGGAGGCCATCGCCAGGATGGCGAAGAGCGCGCCGAGCGTCCTCACTGGAACCCCTGAAAGCGTCGGATCTTCCCGAGCCACAGGTCCGGAGCCGTGCCCGCGTACAACAGAGCCGCAGCCTGCCGGGCCATGATCATCGGATGGGACACCAGGCGCAGGCTGGCGACGAGCCCCCTCAGGACCTCGGCCCGGCGGGGCCTGCCCCGCAGCGCGGCCAAGATCGCTCGGTGCTTGTAATTCGTCACGGGCTCGGCACGGCCGAGCGACTCCGCGATCAGGGTTCCCACTTCGATCTGTCGTTCGATCATGCGCTCGAGGTCGGCCTCACACGCGTACTGCTGCCGCTCGTGGCGTCGATAGAAGCCGAGGGTCTCGGCCAGCTGCCAGCCGCGGAAGCGGCTCCCGAGCCCGGCCACGATGAGCGCGTCCGCGTCGAACCGAAGATGGGTCCGGACGGGCAGCGGGAACACGCTCCGCGCCGCGGCGCGGCGAAACGTGATGGCCGAGGTGCTGGCGACCACGACCCGCTCCGCCACTGCGGCGGGGGAGGGCGGGAGCGGACCCGAGCTGCGGATGTGGGGCAGCTTCGGACCCAGCGGTCTGCGCCACCGGTCCACGACCTCGAGCTCGTGGCGGACCCACTGGACGTCGGGGTGCCGGGTCAGGATCTGCACCACCCGCTCCACCTTCCGCGCGTCCCAGCCGTCGTCCGCGTCGAGGAGACAGATGATCTCGCCCCGCGCAGACGCGACCCCGACATCGAGTGCGGCCGCCTGTCCCGCGTTCTCTTGGTAGATGGCGTGCAGGGGATAGCGTGCGAGCACCTCGCGCGAATCGTCGGTCGACCCGTCGTCCACCACGACGATCTCGATCGGCTGGTAGGTCTGAGCCAGGACGGTCTCCAGCGTCTCCGGCAGGAACTCACCGTAGTTGTAATTGGCGATCACGATGCTCGCCAGGGGCCGCGGCTCAGTCATGGGCCACCCTGCGCAGATCCGACAGCAGCGTCACAGCGTCCCGCCAGGGTCTGAGCGCGATCGCCGTGACCACAAGCCCGGCGGCACTCCATCCTCCGATCCAGGGCCAGGTCAGCGCCACGGCCACGCCCGAGGCGATCGCGAGTGTCTGCGCGTAGGCGGGCGAGCCGATCGAGCGGGCGGTGAGCCGGTGCAGGAGTGCGTAGGATGCGAGCGTCACCAGCTCGGCGACGCCGTACCCGATCAGCCCCATCCGCGGCACGAGCAGGAGCGCCGCCGCCGCCAGGAGCCCCGTGTGCGCGACGTGGAAGAGCGCCATCGCGCCGTTCCGCTTGATCACGTAGAGCGCCGAGGAGTGGAGGTTGAAGAGCGCGTTCGCGAGCCCGGCGACGGCGAGGAAGGGATACACGAGCGCGATCTCGTTCCAGGCACGTCCCAGGATCAGCGGCACGATTGCGGGCGCGAGCCACGCGAAGGCGATCAGGAAGGGGGCGACCGCGAGCGTCTGGAGGCGCATGCCTTCGCTCACGGCCCGCCGCAGGCGGTCGCGGTCACCCTGCACGCGCGCGAGGGCGGCCATCGAGAGGCGCCACGTGGCGACCGAGACGAACGCGAGATGGGTCACCACCTGGATCGTGACGGCGACGATCCCGACCGCCGCCGGACCTAGATAGCGACCCACTACCAGCGGGTTCACCAGCTTCCGCAGCTGGTAGAGCGCGATCGACCCGGTGAACCCTGCGCCGTACGCCAGGACCTCACCCACGACCGCGCGGTCCCAGTGCAGCCGCGGGCGGTACGCCGCGGCGACGTGCATCGCGACCCAGAGCAGGACCTGCTGGGACACGTAGCCGGCGACCGGAGCCCATACGCCCCCACCGGCGAACGCCAGCGGCAGCGCCACACCGAAGTAGAGCAGCTGTCCCGCCAGCTCGATGAGCGCGACTCGGCGGTAGTCGAGCCTCCGCTCCAGGCGCGCCATCGGGACCTGCGCCAGATTCGAGAGGGGAAGCGTGGCGTAGACCACGAGGGCGACCGCGGAGAGCTCCTCCATGCGGGTCCATCGCTCGACGAGTGGCAGGGTAGCCGCACCCAGGAGCACCCCGGCCACTCCGGACCCGAGGAGGAGTGTGGAGGAGACCTGCTGGACCTCCTCGCGCTCGGCCTGCTCGGCGCGGACCAGGAACACCCCTACCCCCATCTGCGCGACGAGCTGGAGCGCGGCGAGCAGGCCGGCGGCGGCCGCGTAGACGCCGTACTCGCCGGGGCCGATGGTGCGCATGAGCAGCACGACGCCGACCACGTTGACGGTGGTCCCTGCCGCCTGACGGAGCGTCAGGTACGCGCCTCCCCGCATCACCTGCGTGCGGAGCGAGGGCGGCGCGGCCGGCCGGCCGGTGCTCGCGGAGGGAAGAGCGCTCACGCCGTCGCTTCCCGCAGAAGCGCCCCGATGGTCGCGCCGACCCGCTGGGGAGTGATGCGCGACGCCGTCGCGCGCGCGTGGGCGCGCATCGCCGCGAGCGCCGCTTCGGGCGCCGCCCGGGCGCGCGTGATGGCCTCGGCAACGCTCCCAGGTCCGTCGGGGGTGAAGCGCCAGCCGTTCCGCCCCTCCTCGACCAGCTCGTCGACCGCCTGGCTGTAGACGCTGCCGATCACCGGAAGCCCCGCGGCCATCGCCTCGTTGACGACCAGCCCCCATTCGTCGCCGCGCGTCGGGTACAGCAGGATTCCGGAGCTGGCGTAGTACGCCGGGAGCTGCTGGTACTCGACGCTGCCGACCCACTCGATCGTGACGTTGGAGGGAAGCCCAGCCGTCCGCAGCTCCTCTCCGAGCGGACCGTCTCCAACCACGGTGATCGACAGCGACTCGGCCGGGTTTCGGGCGCCCCAGAGGGCGGCCCCCTCTACCATTAGGTCGGCGCCCTTTCGTTCCGTGAGAGCGCCGGAGAACAGCAGGCGTCGGCCCTGCGCCGGCTCCCGCCCCAGCGGAATGGAGGTGAACGGTTCCAGCTCGATCGCATAGGGGACGCGGGCGACGAGGTCTTCCGCGCCCCCGATGGAGCGGATGTAGCGGGCGCCGCTCTCGCCGTTGACGATCACGCGCTCCGCTGCGCGGACCAGCGCACGCCGGGCGCAGTACCGAACCCAGCCGCGTCCTCGCTCCAGGTGATCGGCGAGGGTGGCCCAGATCACCACCGGTACGCGCACGAGCTTCGCGTACGCGATCGCCTGGGCGGTTCTCGTCCCGAACTCGGCCGTCAGTATGGCGTCGGGGCGCCAGCGCGCGAGTTGTGGAATGGTGTCGTAGGGGAGGTGTAGCTCGTACTTCTGACTGAACCGCTCGTGTCGGAAGTTGCGCTGGAGCGTCCAGGTCCGCTGCACGATCACCTCGAGATCTCCCCAGTCCGGAGACCAGGGCCTGTCCCGCTCCATCACGGTCGAGATCAGGATCCGCAGCTCGCCGACCTCCTCGCGGAGGGCGCGGAAGACGGGGACCCGGTAAGGCGGGACGAAGTTGGTCAAGAGCGCGACGCGCATCATTCCACCCCGGGGATCGTCACCCGCACCGGCACGGCCGAGAAGGAAGTCCCGGGCTGCCCGATCTGGCCGTGGCTGTTCGAGCCCCAGCACCAGACCTCTCCGTCGGCCACGCCGCAGCTGTGGTCGAAGCCGACCGACATGGCGGTGAAGGCGAGCGGACCGGCCACTGCGACGGGGGCTCTGCTCACCCCGGTGCTGCCGTTGCCGAGCAGCGTCCCCCAGCAGTACGCCTGCTTGCCGGTGATCCCGCAGCTGTGCGTGTTTCCCGTGCCCACGGCGCCGAATCCGGCGGCGCCCGGGACGGGGCCCGGCACCCTCGTGTGGAACCCCACGTCCTGGCCGATCTCCCCGTTGGAGCGGCCCCAGCAGTGCACCTGCGCATCCGTTGCCAGCGCACAGGTGTGCCGCACCCCGGCTGCGATCGCCGTGAAGCGTCCGTCTCCCGAGACCTCCGTGGGGACCCGCGCGATCGCCCCGAACGGCGCTCCGGTCCCGAGCTCGCCGTGCGAGTTCCACCCCCAGCAGAAGAGCCTCTCGTCGCTTGCGAGGCCGCACGTGTGGAACTCACCCGCGGAGACTTGCCGGAACCCGGTCCCCTCGATCTGTACGAGCAGGGGGTCAGGACCGCCGAGCTGCCCCACCTCGTTCTTACCCCAGCAGGTGAGGTCCCCGTCCGCCGTGACCCCACAGGTATGGATATAGCCGGAAGTGACCGTGACCAGGGACTCGGAGATGGCGGCGGGCGTCGGCTCGGTGTAGAAGGGGCGGCCCCCGAGCGCGGCCGTGACCTGCCCGGCCGTGTCGTCTCCCCAGCAGAAGGTGCGGTCGAGCGTGGAGATGGCGCAGGTATGGGACCATCCGGCGCTGAGCATGGAGAAGCGGTCCGAGCCCGTCACCCGGACCGGAACGGGCGTGTCGCGCGCGGTGCCGTCCCCGAGCTGTCCGCGCGCATTGGCCCCCCAGCAGAACGCCTCGTTCCGGGTGGACAGGGCGCAGGTGTGGCGATACCCGGCCGTCACCGCGCGCATGCGAACGCGGGCCGTCGCGCGGATCGTGACGTTCGCGTGCCCCGCGGTGGCGAGCAGGAGCTGTGGGCCGGGCTCGGTCCCGAGCGTCCAGCGTGTGGTAGCGACGCCCCCGGAATCGCTGAGCGTCACCGGCTCTTCCACCGTACCGCCCCCCTCGATGACGCGCCAGCGGACCTCGGCGGCGATCAGCAGCCGGCCCCCGGGACCCTTGACCTCGACCGCGACCGGCACGCGCAGCGCGCCTCCGGTCGGGCCTACCTGATTCGCACCGCGCGCGATCTCCAGCCAGACCGGGACCGGCTCCGTCGCCGAGTCGCACGCGCACGCGAGCGCGGCGGCGAGCACGGCGGCGCGCCGCCCCACCCTCCTCATGTGAGCGGCACGGGCGGATCGGCCACGAGCAGCGGACTTCCCGTCGTTCGGGGCTCGCGCACGGGGGCAGGTGCCTCCCGGCTCGTGACCACGCTCGCGCCGACCAGGAAGGCCACGTATTGGGTGAACGGCCCGTAGTAGTCGAACGGATTGTCGGTCAGCGCGATCACCGCCCAGGCGGCCACCAACGCCAGGGCGGGCACGGCGAACTCCTCGGCTGCCCGTCCCGACGACGCGCTCCGAATCGCGTCCACGACGGCGCGGATCCAGCCCAGGATCGCGACGAAGTAGAGCACGCAGCCGAGGATCCCGATGTCTACCGTCAGCCTGAGGTACTCGTTGTGCGCGACCCCTCCACCAAGGAGGGACTCGAGCGTGTCACTGGAGGTGCCCAGCCCGGAGCCGAGCAGAGGGGCGCGCTCGAACACGGTCCACAGGATGGCCCAGATCACCTCCCGGCCCTCCCAGCGGACCACCTCGTACAGCCCGCGTGGGTCGGCCAGGAATCCGGTGAGCTCGCCGACCGTGGGGACGAAGCCGAAGGTGCGCCTGAGCACGTCGGTGAGGACCAGGGCGGCGAGCGCGCTGCCCAGCGCCCCCACGACGATCATCGCGCGCACGTTCCGGCTCACCAGCAGCACGTAGCACGTGATCACGGCCAGGGCGATCATGGTCGCCAGGAACGTGATCCGAGTGAGCGTGAGCGCCATCCAGATCAGGGCCAACCCTCCCAGCAGCACGTAGTGCAAGCCTCCCGTCGTGCGCAGCCGCGCGAGGCAGAGGAACAGGACGACCAGCAGGTAGAACGAGAACGGGTTCGAGTGGATTCCGGGGCCCGCGACGCGCAGGAACTCGCCACCGTAGAGCGTATATCCGCCGCCCACCACCACGAGTGGGTTCAGGAGCAGGACCAGCGCGGCGCCCCCGAGCGCCCAGTCCTGGAGCCGACGCACGTCCCCGGTGGTCCGCTCGGGAGCGGAGACGATCAGGAACACGAGCAAGGGATAGGCGAGCTTGAGCAGCAGCCGTAGCCCCTCGATCGGATCCTGCGACGCGAGCAGCGAGAAGGCGCCCCAGGCCAGAGCCACGACGTACCACCGCGCGGCCGGACCGACGAGGGTGCGGAGCAGGTCCTGGCGCGTGGCCACCACGATCCCGAGCCCGGCGGTGATGCCGATCAGGCGGATCCCACCCATGTCGAGCCCACCCAGCTCCGGGAGCAGCGCCCGCTCCCCTCCGGTGAGGAACTCCGGGTCGATCGCGCCGAGGCAGAGCATGGCCCCCACCACGCCGAGCGGCCAGGCGATGGTGGCGGCGAGCAGGGCGATTCCCACCAGCACCCCCGTGGCGAGCAGGGGGGTGGTCGCCACGCCGTACGCTGCGACGGGCAGAGCGAGGAGCACTGAAACGACGGCGCCCGGAGGTCCGTAACTGCGTTTCACGCCGCACGGTAGCCGGGCTTGCGAAGACGCGGCAAGCGCGTCCGGGGGTAGTTCCGGGGGTAGTGTGGTACAGAACTGTACCACTACCTGTCCGGGGGCCTGCTTGATCGCCCTGGAGAGGCCGCCTAAGTTGCGCCGGACCGTGGCCAAACATCTGATCCCGCGCGGGACTCTGCTCGTCCTCGCCGCTTTGTCGATCCTCGCGGCACGTCCCGTCTGGGCCCAGGTGGATCCGGGCTCCACCAACGGTGGTGGCGCGGATCGCATCTATCCGGGCGACGTCGTCCGGCTGAGCGTGCTCCGCGACAGCTCGCTCTCGGGCGACTTCCCCGTGAATCAGTACGGCACTGTCGTCCTCCCGTTGATCGGCGAGGTCGAGGTGACCAGCCTCACGCATCGCGCGCTCCGCGACCAGGTCGTGTCCGGGCTGCGCGAGGTGCGGGTCGGGCCGGACATCGAGGTGGTCGTCCTGCGGCGGGTGCGCGTGGTCGGCGAGGTGAACGAGCCCGGGGTGTACAACCTCGACCCGACGATGACGGTGGCCGACGCCGTCGCCATGGCGCGGGGAGGCACAGCCCTCGCGCAGGAAGGGCGCGTGCTGCTCCACCGGGACGGTCAGGTGCGGGTCGTGGATCTCACCGAGGATATGGCCGTGGCGCTTTCTCCAGTACGATCTGGGGACGAGATCCGCGTGCCCCGGCGCGGCTGGATCGCTCGGAACGTGGGAACGGTGATCGGTGCCGTTACCGCGACGCTCGGGATCGTGGTCACGCTCGTGGTGAGCAAATGAGCGTGTCGGCCAACGGGTCCCGGCCGGCCCCGGTCGCCCGTCGGCTGGACCTCCGGCAGACGATCCGCGCGCATCTCGGGTGGATCGTGGGCGCCCCGCTCGCGCTCCTCGTCCTCACGGTGCTGTTCGTGCTGGTAGTGCGCCCCGTCTACGAGGCGTCTGCCACGCTCCGGATCGACGAGGACAAGTCCCCCGTGGCGATGCTGCAGATGCTCTCGGCCCTCTCCAGCGGGAGCGAGCTCGCCACCGAGATGGCCGTGCTCGGCAGCCGCTCCGTGGCCGAGGACGTGGTGCGCTCGCTCTCGCTCCAGGTGGGTCTCGAGGCCCCTGCCCGCACGCGCCGCTCGGAGGTGCTCCTCGACCTGGAGGTGGACACGGCCGCGCCCGCCGCCGTCTACACGCTGGAACCGAGCGGCGGAGGATACCGGCTGCGAGCCACGATCACGCGCGCTGTGGACCAGCCCCGTCCCTTCCAGCGGCCACGCACGGAGACGCGCGACTTCGGCGTCGTCCGGGCGGGGGGAGTCGCCGTCGGCGAGGGCGTGCGCTTCCGCGTCGCCTTGGCGCTCGATGCCCCGACGCTCGCCTTCGCGGTCACCCCGTTCCAGGAGGCGGTCGAGGACCTCCAGGAGAGGGTGGCCGTAACGCGGCCGGACCGGGAGGCGGGCGTGGTCGTGGTGGGATACCGTGGGAACGACCCCGAGCTGGTGCAGCGCGTGCCCAATGCGCTGGTCGCCGCCTTCCTCGCCCGCAGGCAGCAGGCGCAGTCGGCCGAGGCGCACGGCACGGTGGCCTTCCTGGACGAGCAGATCGGCGGGCTCGACCGCCAGCTCGCGGACGCGGAGGAGACGCTCCGCTCCTTCCGGGAGCAGAACCAGATCGTGAGCATCGAGGCGGAAGCGGACGCCCAGGTGGAGCGGCTCGCCGGTCTCCAGGCTCGCCGCGATCTACTGGTGGCCGAGCGCGTGGCTTTGGGACGGCTGCTCGAAGAGGTGCGCTCGGAGGTGCCCCCCGCGGAGGGTCCCTCCCCGTACCGCAAGCTGATGTCCTTCCCGACGCTGATCACGAACACCGCGGTGGCCGAGATGCTCGCCCAGGTAGTGACGCTGGAGAACCAGCGCGCGGAGTTCCTGATGACGCGGACAACCTCCGACCGCGACGTGCTCATCCTGGACGAGCGGATCGCCGCGCTCGAGATGCAGCTCCGCATGATGGCGGAGACGTACTGGCGGGGGCTGGGCGAGCAGGTGCGCAGCCTCGGCCAGGGGCTCGAGGGGTTCGAGACCGAGCTGGCGCGCATCCCGGCGCAGCAGATGACGTACGTCCGGATGGGCCGGGAGGCGGGGCTCCTGGCCGAGCTGTACACGCTGCTGCAGACGAAGCAGAAGGAGGCACAGATCGCCGCGGCCGTCCAGGATCAGGCGGTGCGGGTCGTGGACCCCGCGCTCTACCCGACCAAGCCGATCCGGCCGCGCCCCTGGCTCAGCGTGCTGTGCGCGCTGGCGCTCGGTCTGGCGCTCGGGGTGGGTGGCGCCGTGGCCGCCGAGCACATGGACCGCACGGTCCGGGATCGCTCCGATCTCCAAGCGGCGACGGGCGGCGCGGCCGTGCTCGGGCTCATCCCGACGATCTCCGCGGACGAGAAGGTGCGGCGCCTGCCGATCCCCTGGGTGCGCCGCGCCCCGCGTGAGGCGGCTCGCCCGCGCCTCGTGCACAGCGCGGTGGCGGGAGATCCCGCGGCGGAGTCGTACCGCCTGCTGCGCACGAACATCAACTTCGCGCGCCCGAGCGCGCCGCCCCGGACGCTCGTCTTTACGAGCCCGATGCCGGGGGACGGAAAGTCCACGACGGCCGCCAACATGGCGCTGGTCCTCGCCCGGCAGCAGGGGGGGCGAATCCTCCTCGTGGACGCGGACATGCGACGGGGTGCTCTGAACACGGTCTTCGGCGAGCCGGGCGAGCCGGGGCTCTCGAACGTGCTGGCCGGGCAGGTGCAGCTGGCGGACGCCGTCTGTTCGATCAGCCTTTCGGAAGGGTGCCGGCTGGACTTCCTCGCCGCCGGAACTCGCCCACCGAACCCCGCCGAGCTCCTCTCCTCCGAGGCCATGACCGAGCTGCTGCGCGACACCGGCGGGCGCTACGATACCGTCGTCATGGACGCGCCGCCGCTCAATCTGGTCACGGACGCGGCGCTACTCGGCGCCCGCGCGGACGGGGTCGTGCTGGTCGTGCGGGCGGGCATCACCGAGGAGGAGCCGCTCGCCCACGCGATCGAGCAGATCGAGCGGGTGCACGCGTCGCTGCTGGGCACGGTGCTGAACGGAGTGGACGAGCGGCGCCCGGGCTACTACGGGAATGCCGCGCACGGCTATTTCGATCCGGCCTGATCGGACGATCCCCGGCCGAGCTGCGTGAGGCCCGCCCACCTGGCTGTGGCGGCGCTCGGCTCGCTCGCGCTGGCCGGGTGCGCCGAGACGATTTTCCACCCTCCCGAGGAGATCCGCTGGGCCGCCGTCGCGGCCGGCGACGCCCACACCTGCGCGCTGGACGAGGAGGGGCTCGCGTGGTGCTGGGGGTCCAACAGCGACGGCCAGCTCGGGGTGGTCCGCCGCCACGAGCGGCAGCTCTCGCCCGTGGCGGTGAACGGCCGTCTCCGCTTCCGCTCCATTTCCGTGGGCGCGCGGCACAGCTGCGCTCTGGATATGGACGGCCGCGGGTGGTGCTGGGGGGCGAACGGCTCCGGGCAGCTCGGGGAGGGGACCACGACTCCGCGCGATGCCCCGCGCCCCGTGCTCCCGGGCCCTCTGCGATTCGCGACGATCTCGGCCGGGGGGGAGCACAACTGCGGGATCACCACGACCGGCGAGGTGCACTGCTGGGGGTCGAACCGCTCCGGACAGCTTGGCTCCCCCGGATCGACGGCGGTGCTTCCCAGGCTCGTTCCCGGAGTGGCGGGCGCGCGCGCTATCTCGGCCGGCGCCCGTCACGGCTGCGCCAGCGACGCGGCGCGCGCCCTCTGCTGGGGGGCCAACGACCGGCTGCAGGTCGGCCCTGGCCCGGCCGACCTCTCCCGGCCTCCGACGAGGGTGCCGGACGTCCTGCCGGCGGAGCTTTCCGCCGGACGAGCGCGGACCTGCGCGATCGCGTCGGGCGCCGTGGTGTGCTGGGGGGACGACGCGCCGCTCCGTCCGATCGACCTGGCGGCTGCCGATCCCGAGCGGATCGCGGCCGGAGGCGAACTGAGCTGCGCGGCCGCCGAGGGCGACGTCTGGTGCTGGGCGGAAGACCATCCCGAGCCCCGCCGCGTCAGTGGGCTCGGGGGGTCCGTGACCAGCCTGGACGTCGGGGAAGCGCATGCCTGCGCGATCGTCGAAGCACGGGTGCGCTGCTGGGGGAGGGGATCTGAGGGACAGCTCGGCCACGGCCGGCGCGGGGACAGCGAGCTTCCGGTCCCATAGGATTGGTGGCCATCACCCACGACCGAGCCTTGCCGCGGCCGCAACGCTCCCCGATGTTCGGCATTCCAGGACCCGGGCCAGGAGCGCATGACCACACCGAGGTCTGAACAGCTTGAGGAGCGGGCCTACCGCTTCCTCTCGCGGCATCGCCAGGTCGTGGCCTACGCGTTCTACGCGGCCGCGACCGCCGCCGCCTACGGAATGGCGTTCCTGGTGCGGTTCGAGCTCCGGATCCCACCGTCGCATCTTCAGACGCTCGTACTCACCGTCCCCCTAGTGATCGCCACCCGACTACTGAGCCACGCGGTCTTCCGGCTCGCGATCGGGCGGTGGCGGTACGTCGGTGTATCCGACGTCTTTCGGCTGCTGGGGTCCAGCCTGCTCGGCACGCTTGCCTTCGCAGTCCTGCTGCTCGGGCTCCGCCCCACTCCGGCCGTGCCGAAGTCGGTCATCCTGATCGAGATGGTGCTCACGACCTATCTGATCGGCGGGGTCTGGTTCGGTTACCGGCTGATCTTCCAGACCGTGCGGCAGCGGGCGCAGGCCTCCGACAGTTCGGTCAAGCGGGTCTTGATCCTGGGCGCCGGAGAGGCTGGCTCTCGGCTGGCCCACGAGATGGTCACCTTCCCGGCCGGATACATCCCTCTGGGCTTCCTCGACGACGACCCGCTCAAGTGGGGGACGCGCGTGCACGGAGTCGAGGTGATCGGGGCCACCTCGGACGTCGCCGCGATCGTTCGCCAGTTCCGGCCCGACGAGCTGATTGCGGCACTCCCCTCGGTGCCTCCAGCTGGGCTGCGGCGGCTGGTCGCGCTCTGCGATCCGACCGGAGTCCCCTTCAAGGTGCTCCCCGGCATCGCGGAGGTGCTCGAGGGCAACATACGCCTCACCCACCTCCGTGAGGTGCGGATCGAGGACCTGCTCGGGCGTGATCCCGTCGAGCTGTCGCTTCCCGAGCTGGCGGAGGACTTCCGCGATCGGACGGTGTTGATCACCGGTGCGGCTGGGTCGATCGGATCCGAGCTGACCGGACAGGTGGCCCGGCACGGTCCGCGGCGCCTGATCCTGCTCGACCAGGCCGAGAGCGCACTCTATTTTCTGGAGCTGGAGCTGCGCAAGCGGTACCCCGAGGTCGACGTCGAGCCCATCGTTGGTAACATCCTGGACCGCGCCCTTGTCGAGTCCGTCTTCTCGAGCCAGCCGATCCACCGCACCTTCCACGCGGCGGCGTACAAGCACGTGCCGCTGATGGAGACGAACGTTCGGCAGGCGGTTCGGAACAATGTGCTCGGCACCGAGATCGTCGCCGACATGGCCGGGCTGCACGGGTGCGACCGGTTCGTGCTCATCTCGACCGACAAGGCCGTGCGGCCCATCAACACGATGGGCGCGACCAAGAGCATGGCCGAGCTGATCGTCGTGGTGGCCCAGCACAGGCATCCGCGCACCAGCTACATGGCCGTCCGCTTC
This sequence comes from Gemmatimonadales bacterium UBA6960, assembly GCA_963580305.1. Classification (GTDB taxonomy): domain Bacteria; phylum Gemmatimonadota; class Gemmatimonadetes; order Longimicrobiales; family Gaopeijiaceae; genus UBA2988. The sequence goes on along the minus strand of CAUZJY010000009.1, from coordinate 10,981 downwards.
GGGAACGTGCTGGGCAGCCAGGGAAGCGTGCTGCCGCTCTTTCGCCGCCAGTTGGAGGAGGGGGATCAGCTCACGGTCACGCATCCGGAGGTCACGCGCTTCTTCATGACGATTCCAGAGGCGAGCCAGCTCGTCCTCCAGGCCTCGCTCCTTCCCGACGCTCGCGGGCGCATCGCGATGCTCGACATGGGGGAGCCGATCCGGATCCTAGACCTCGCACGCAACCTGATCCGCTTGTCCGGGGAGTATCGCGATCCGGACACACGTATTCGTTACGTCGGGCTGCGTCCCGGGGAAAAGCTCCACGAGGAGCTGGTCGCGCCGCGCGAGGAGATCACTCCGACCTCCGTCACGAAGGTCAACCTCGTGGCCCGCTCGCACGCGGAGGGGATAAAGGACCTCACGCCGTGGATCGACCGCTGGCGCCTCGGACTCGGCGATCCCGAGATGCGGGCCCAGCTCGAGGCGGCCTGGGAATGGTGCTGCAGGCCGGCTCCGGTCGCTCCGGCGGCGCCCATGCCGCTCCGCGATCCGCAGGACGAGGTGCCGGTCGCGCTCGGCAGCTGAGCAGACACGCGCCCTCTCTGCGCGGTCGTCCTGATTCCGCGACATGAGTCGCAAGACCCTGGTCACCGGTGCGGCCGGCTTCATAGGCTATCACACCGCGGAGCGCCTGCTCGCAGAGGCGAGAGGGTCATCGGGCTCGACAACCTCAACGAGTACTACGACGTCCGGCTGAAGCACGTGCGCCTCGCCCGTCTCCAGTCGTGCGACGGCTTCTCGTTTCGCCGCAGAGCTGGCGGATCGTGCCGCAATCGAGCGGGTGTTCGCGGAGGGGCGGCCCGACGTCGTGATCCATCTCGCGGCCCAGGCCGGCGTCCAATATTCGCTCACGAACCCGCACGTCTACGGAGACTCCAACCTGACCGGATTCCTCCACATCCTCGAGGGGTGCCGGCAGCACGGGGTCACTCACCTCGTGTACGCGTCGACCAGCAGCGTGTACGGCGCAAACACCGCGATGCCGTTTTCCGAGATGCAGGCGGCCGACCATCCAATCACTCTCTACGCCGCGACCAAGAGGGCGAACGAGGTGATGGCCCACGCCTACAGCCATCTCTACCGGATTCCCACGACCGGGCTGCGCTTCTTTACGGTGTACGGGCCGTGGGGACGTCCCGACATGGCGCTATTCCTGTTCACGAAAGCGATCCTGGAAGGGCGGCCGATCGACCTGTTCAACGAGGGACGGATGAAGCGGGACTTCACCTACGTGGACGACGTCGTGGAAGGCGTGGTTCGGATCTCGGATCGGATCCCCGAGCCGGATCCTACCTGGAACGGCGCGGTACCCAGTCCTGCCACGAGCAGTGCTCCGTGGAGGATCTACAACATCGGGAATGGCCGGCCTGCCAGCCTGCTGCGCTATATCGAGGTGCTGGAGGACTGCCTGGGAAGGAAGGCCGAGCGGCGGTTGCTCCCCATGCAGCCGGGGGATGTTCCCGGAACCTGGGCCGACGTCGCGTTGCTCGAAGAGCGCGTGAGCTATCGGCCCGTCACGCCCATCGAGGACGGAGTGCGGAGGTTCGTGGACTGGTATCTCGAGTACCATCAAGTGAGCACCACGTGAATGTCTCGGTGATCGGTACGGGCTATGTCGGGCTCGTCGGGGGAGCCTGTCTCGCCGAGACGGGGCACGACGTCGTTTGCGCCGACGTCGACGAGAGCAAGATCAAGCGGCTCCAGCGTGGTGAGATCCCGATCTTCGAGCCCGGTCTCGAGCTGCTCGTCACCCACAACCTTGCCGAGGGGAGACTTCGCTTCACCACTGATGTCGAGGAAGCGGTGCGCGCCTCCACCATCATCTTCATTGCCGTTGGCACTCCTCCGGACGAGGACGGTTCAGCGGACCTCCAGCACGTCCTCGCCGTCGCGCGAACCATCGGTCGAGCGATGGACGGCGAGCGGATCGTGATCACCAAGAGCACGGTGCCCGTAGGCACCGCAGCCAGCGTGCGCGCCGCGATCCAGGAGCACACGACCCATGCGGTCCACGTCTGCTCCAACCCGGAGTTCCTCAAGGAAGGCGCCGCCGTCGAGGACTTCATGAAGCCAGACCGGGTCGTTCTCGGCGTGGATGACGAGGGCGCCGCGGAGGTGCTCCGGTCTCTCTACGAGCCCTTCGTTCGAACCGGCCACCAGATCCTGTTGATGGACGTCGCGTCGGCGGAGATCACGAAGTATGCGGCCAACGCTATGCTTGCCACCCGCATCAGCTTCATGAACATGATCGCGCGGTTGTGCGAGGCCGTCGGCGCGGATGTCGATCAGGTGCGCTTGGGAATCGGCACGGATGCGCGGATCGGTCCGAGCTTCCTCTTCCCGGGGATCGGTTACGGTGGTAGTTGTTTACCGAAAGACGTGAAGGCTCTCTCCCGCACGATCGGAGGCATGGGCCTGGACAACTCCATGTTGGCGGCCGTCGAATCCGTCAACGAGACCCAAAAGCAGATACTCCTACGCCGCGTCGTGGAGCGGTTCGGTGAGGATCTGAGCGGCCGGACCTTCGCGGTCTGGGGCCTCGCCTTCAAGCCGAACACCGACGACATGCGCGAGGCACCGAGCCTCGTCACGATCGAGAGGCTGCTCGAGCGAGGCGCGCGAGTCGTCGCTCACGACCCAGCCGCAATGGAGGAAGCGCGGCGTCACCTGGATGATCGAATCGAGTACCGCGACCGCAACTACGACGTGCTTGAGGGCGCCGACGCATTGGTGATCCACACTGAGTGGCACCCGTACCGCCGGCCGGACTTCGAGCGCATGCTCGAGCTGCTTCGCCAGCCGGTGATCTTCGATGGGCGCAATCTCTATAAGCGCGAGGAGCTGGAGAAGCTCGGATTCGAGTACTACACGGTCGGTCGGCCCCCCGTGATTCCGGAAGGCGTGGGCGGGTGAGGGTCATCATGACGGGAGCCGCGGGCTTCCTCGGCTCACACCTCGTCGACCGGTTTCTGACCGATGGCCACCAGGTAACCGGGATCGACAACCTTATCACGGGCAGCCCTGACAACATCGCTCACTTGATGGCGCATCCTGACTTCCAGTTCATCCAGCACGATGTCACGAACTACATCCATGTGGAGGGCCCGGTCGAGGGCGTTCTCCACTTCGCGTCGCCCGCGAGCCCGGTGGACTACCTCGAGCTGCCGATCCCGACCCTCAAGGTGGGAAGCCTGGGCACGCACAAGACGCTCGGGCTCGCCAAGGCCAAGCGCGCCCGCTACCTGCTGGCGTCCACCTCCGAGATCTACGGCGATCCGCTCGTGCACCCGCAGCCGGAGACCTACTGGGGGAACGTGAATCCCGTGGGGCCGCGCGGCGTGTACGACGAGGCCAAGCGCTTCGCGGAGGCGCTGACGATGGCGTACCACCGGTATCACGGACTCGATACGCGCATCGTTCGCATTTTCAACACCTTCGGGATGCGTATGCGACCCGCCGATGGCCGCGTGGTCTCGAACTTCATCGTACAGGCGGTGCGCGGGGAGCCGCTCACCGTGTACGGGGATGGATCGCAGACCCGCTCGTTCTGCTACGTGGAGGACGAGGTCGAGGGAATCTATCGCCTGTTCCATTCAGACCGGGTTGACCCGACCAACATCGGCAACCCGGACGAGTTCACGATCCAGCAGCTCGCGGACCTGGTGCTCGAGGAGACCGGGAGCAACTCCGCCATCGAGTGCCGCCCCCTGCCCACCGACGATCCCAAGGTGCGCCGCCCGGACATCACGGTGGCGCGCGGGCTCCTCGGCTGGGAGCCGAAGATCTCGCTGCGCGAGGGACTGCGCCGCACGATCCCATACTTCAGAAAGCTGGTCGAGGAGCGGAGTGCGGGTGCCCGCACACTGCCCGTGTGACGGGCCGCGCGGTGGCCGCCATCCCCGTCCCGCTCTTCGATCTCCACGAGCAGCACGACGCGCTCGCGGCGGAGCTCGATGCCGCCCTCCGGAGTGTCACCGACTCGCAGAGGTTCATCCTGGGGCCGGAAGTTCGTGAATTGGAGGAGGCAGTGGCGGAGCGCCTCGGGGTGCGGCATGCGGTCGGTTGTGCGAGCGGAACCGATGCGCTGCTGCTCGTTCTCCGCGATCTCGCCAGCCGGCACGGGGTGAGCGGTCCGATGTCACCGTCCGGCGACACCCCCGAAGTCGTAATCCCCGCATTCACCTTCTTCGCCACGGCCGGCGCGGTCTGGAACGCGGGGCTCCGGCCTGCGTTCTGCGACATCGACGAGGAGACGTTCAACGCCACGGCGCACACGATCGGGGCGCGCGTGAGCGCGCGCACGGTCATGGCCATCCCCGTCCACCTTTTCGGCCAGATGGCCGAGGTGGAGCGTATTCGTGGTGCGCTCGACGTGGCACTCTTCCTGCTCGAGGACGGCGCCCAGGCCACCGGTGCGCGCCGTCGGGTCGGGACCGTCGAGGTGCCCGCAGGCATGTACGGGGACGCCGCTGCGCTGAGCTTCTTCCCGACCAAGAACCTGGGCGCGTTCGGCGATGCCGGGATGATCACCACGAACGACAATGGCCTCGCCGATCGCCTGCGCAAGCTGCGCGTGCACGGCGGGCAGAAGATGTACCACCACGAGTTCGTCGGCACGAACAGCCGTCTCGACACCCTCCAGGCGGCCGTGCTGCTCGCCAAGCTGCCGCACCTCGACGGCTGGCTCGACGCCCGGCGGCGGAACGCGGCCCTGTACGACGAGCTCCTGGCGGACGTCGAGCCCGTTCGGACCCCGGTGGTGGCCGAGGGCAGCTGGCACACCTACAACCAGTACACGATCCGGGCGGAGCGGCGGGGCGAGCTGCGCGCCGGGCTGGCGGAGCAGGGGATCGGGACGGGCGTCTACTACCCGGCCCCCCTCCACCTCCAGCCCTGCTTCCGGACGCTCGGCTACGCTCCGGGCGACTTCCCGGTCGCGGAGCGGCTGTGCGGGGAGGTGCTGAGTCTGCCCATCTACCCGGAGCTGGGGGAGGAGCGTGTGCGGCTCGTGGCGGGGGCGATCCGAAGGTTCTACAAGGCGTGAATTCCGGAAACCCCCACGGGCACGCCGTGTACCTGTTTCGGATGTCCATGCACCTTGCTTCCGCCCTGGCGGCCGCCCTCCTGCTCGCCTCGTGTAGCTCCGCTCCGCCCTATCAGGGGGTGGAGGCGGACGAGCTGTTCGCCATCGCCCAGCGCGCACTCGAGACCGGCGACCACGGCGAGGCCGAGCGGGCGCTCGACCGGTTCATCATCTCGTTTCCGACGCACCAGCGGGCTACCGAGGCGCGCATAATGCTCGCCGACTTCTACTTCCAGGACGAGCAGTACATCACCGCGATCTCCGAGTACCAACGCTTCCTCGACCGGCATCCGACGCACCCCTCCGCGTCCGACGCGGCGCTCGGCAGGTGCCGCGGCTCCGCCGCGCTCTCACCCACGGTGCAACGGGACCAGTCGTACACGGAGCAGGCCGAGGAGGTATGCCGGAACGTCACCGAGGACTACGTGGGCACGCCGGCCGCCGCGGAGGCGGCCCGGATCGCAGGGGAGATGCGGCTCAAGCTCGCGGCGAAGCTGTACGAGATCGGCGAGTATTACTTCCGGCGGAACTTCAACGACTCCGCCATCATCTACTGGGAGATGGTCGAGGAGCAGTACGCGGACACGAGCTGGGCGCCCAAGGCGCTGCTCGGAATCATGAACGCGTACGACGAGATCGGCTATCAGGATCTGGTCCAGGAGACCCGGCAGAAGATTCTGGACACCTATCCGAACTCCGAGGAGGCGCGCGGGCTGGTGGGCGCGGCCCAAGCGAACGGAGGGCGGTGAGCGCCCGACGGATCGGCGTCTTCGGGGGGACCTTCGACCCGCCTCACGTCGGACATCTGATCGTCGCCCGGGACGCGGCCGAGCAGCTCAGGCTGGACCAGCTCCTCCTCGTGCTCTCCGCGGACCCTCCCCACCGGCCCCTGGGCGAGATCACCCCTGCCGAGCTGCGGCTCGAGATGCTCGTGGCGGCCACGCAGGGCGATCCCGTCCTGGAGCCGTCGGATCTGGAGGTCCGCCGCCCGGGGCCGTCGTACACGGTCGACACGCTGGCCGAGCTCCGCCGCCGCGAGCCGGACGCCGAGCTGGTGCTGCTCATCGGCGTCGACCAGTGGCGCGACCTCCCCAACTGGCGCGACCCGCAGCGGATCGCGCCGCTGGCCTCGCTCGCGGTGATGGCGCGCGCGGGTGAGGCTCCCGCGGACAATGGCCTCGGCTTCGACTGGCGCACCTGCCCGGTGACGCGGATCGACGTCTCCGCCACCGAGGTGCGCGAGCGCGTGCGCCAGGGGCGGTCGATCCGGTACCTGGTTCCCGAACCGGTGCGCGCGATCGTCGAGCGGAATTCCCTGTACGCGGCTCCGGCCATGCAGCCGGCCCGGGCCGCGCAAAACGCATAGAGCGGCAGACCATGCTCAAGACATTGATCAAGAAGGTCGTCGGCTCCCGGCACGAGCGGGAAGCCAAGCGGCTCCATCCCGTGGTTGCGGAGATCAACCGGATCGCGGGAACCCTGACCTCGCTCTCCGACGACGCGCTCCGCGCCAAGACCGAGGAGTTCAAGGGCCGCATCCGGGAGCGCACGCGGCCCCTGGAGGATAGGATCGCGGCGCTGCGCGAGGAGAAGCGGCACTCCGAGGACGCAGGCGAGCGGGAGCGGCTCTCGGTGGAGATCGGCCGGCTGGAGAAGGATCTGCTCGGCGCGATCGAGGAGGCGCTGGACGAGCTGCTCCCGGAGGCCTACGCGGTGGTGAAGGAGACCTGCCGCCGGCTGGTCGGCACGCAGATCATGGTCACCGGACACCAGCTCACCTGGGACATGGTCCCCTACGACGTGCAGCTGATCGGCGCCATGGCGCTGCACGACGGGAAGGTGGCCGAGATGGCGACGGGGGAGGGGAAGACCCTGGTAGCCACCATGCCGCTCTACCTGAACGCGCTCGCGGGGCGCGGTGCCCACCTGGTCACGGTGAACTCCTACCTGGCCCAGCGCGACGCGGAGTGGATGGGGGCGATCTACAAGGTCCTCGGGCTCACGATCGACGTGATCGACCTGCACGAGCCCGGCACCCCGCAGCGGCGCGAGGCCTACCGCTCTGACATCACGTACGGGACCAACAACGAGTTTGGCTTCGACTACCTGCGCGACAACATGGTGCACATGCTGGAGCACCGCGTGCAGAGGGGGCACCACTTCGCGATCATCGACGAGGTGGACTCGATCCTGATCGACGAGGCCAGGACGCCGCTCATCATCTCGGGCGCCGTCGGGCGCGATACGTCCACCCCGTTCAAGCAGTACAACCCGGTCGTGCGGAGCCTGTTCAACAAGCAGCTCCGGCTCACTAACGAGCTGGTGGGCGAGGCCGAAAAGGATCTGAAGGAGGGACGGGAGGACGAGGCGGGGGAGAAGCTGCTCGCCGTGCGGCGGGGCACGCCCACACACCGCAAGCTGCTCAAGTTGTTCGCCGACGATCCGGGACTGCAGAAGCTGGTGCAGCGGGTGGAGGCGGACTACATGCGCGAGAAGCGGCTGCACGAGCTGGACGAGATGCTCTACTTCGCGATGGACGAGAAGGGGCACAACGTCCACTTCTCGGACAAGGGGTTGGACGAGCTTGCGCCCAACGATCCCGAGGCGTTCGTCGTTCCGGACCTGTCGGAGGAGCTCGGCCGGATCGAGCGGGACGAGAACCTTCCCGCCGAGGAGAAGCGGGCCCGCATCCAGCAGCTCGAGGCCGAGTATGCGGAGAAGAGCCAGAAGATCCACGTCATCCACCAGCTTCTGAAGGCGTACGCGCTCTACCAGAAGGACGAGAAGTACATCGTCGGCGAGGACGGGCAGATCGTTATCGTGGACGAGTTCACCGGCCGGCAGATGGCGGGGCGGCGCTGGAGCGACGGACTCCACCAGGCGGTCGAGGCGAAGGAAGGGGTGGAGGTGAAGGGCGAGACGCAGACGCTCGCCACCATCACCATCCAGAACTACTTCCGCATGTACGACAAGCTGGCCGGGATGACCGGCACGGCCGAGACCGAGGAGAACGAGTTCCACCAGATCTACGACCTGGACGTGATGGTTATCCCGACCAATCGCCCGATCGTCCGCGACGACCGCGACGACCTGATCTTCCGCACCAAGCGCGAGAAGTACAACGCGATCCTGGACGAGATCGAGCGGCTCAACCGGATGGAGCTGCCGGTGCTGGTGGGGACCACCAACGTGGACGTGTCGGAGACGCTGGCGCGCATGCTCAAGCGGCGCGGGACCCAGCACAACGTCCTGAACGCGAAGCAGCACAAGCGGGAGTCGGAGATCGTGGCCGAGGCCGGGCAGCCGGGGGCGGTCACGATCGCGACGAACATGGCCGGGCGCGGGACGGACATCAAGCTGGGGAGCGGCGTGATCGAGCCACGCACCATCGGATGGGCGAAGGCGAAGGGGTTCCCGGTCGCCGAACTGCAGCCGGTCGATCCCACCATCTACGACGAGAAGCTCGAGACGCGCGGCGACGACTATGTGATCGATGACGGCGGGCTCCACATCCTGGGATCGGAGCGCCACGAGTCGCGGCGCATCGACCGCCAGCTCCGCGGCCGCGCGGGTCGCCAGGGGGACCCCGGGGCCACGCAGTTCTTCCTCTCGCTTGAGGACGATCTGATGCGGCTGTTCGGGTCGGAGCGGATCGCGAGCGCGATGGACAAGATGGGCGCCGAGGAGGGCGAGGTGATCACCCACACACTGGTCACCCGCTCGATCGAGCGCGCGCAGAAGCGGGTCGAGATGAACAACTTCGAGTCCCGCAAGCGCCTGCTCGACTACGACGACGTCATGAACCAGCAGCGAGAGGTGATCTACGACCTCCGGCTGTTCGCGCTCGAGGGTGGCGAGGACCTGAAGGGCGAGCTGTGGGAGATGATCGAGACGGTGCTCGCCGCCACGATCGACGAGCTGCTCCCGGCGAACGCGGCCCCCGAGGGATGGGACCTCACGGGCCTGCGGCAGCGGCTACTGCTCGACTTCTTCGTGGCCGCGGACAAGCTACCGACGACCAATGATCCCGACTACAACCTGGACCGCGACGACGTCCGGGTGGCGGTGCTGGAGGCTGGCCGCGACGGCTTCCACCGGAAGCTCGAGGGGTTCGGGTCGTTTGCCGAGCGGGTGATGAGCTACGTCCTGCTCAGCACGATCGACGACAAGTGGAAGGACCATCTGTACGATCTGGACCACCTGAAGCAGTCCATCCACTTCCGGAGCTGGGGGCAGAAGGATCCGTTGGTCGAGTACAAGCAGGACGCCTATCAGATGTTCGTCGGATTGATGGCGGACCTGCGGAAGACCGTGGCGCAGATGTTCTTCCGGGCCCAGATCGGGGCCCCGCCCCAGGCCCGGCCTCAGCCGCGCCAGCGGCTGGTGCTGACCGGCCCCTCCGAGACCCCGGTCGGCGCGCAGGACGTGGCCCAGCGCCGCAAGCGCCCGGTAGACGAGGCGCCGGTGGACCCGCTGGGGGTGAGCCGGCGGGCCCGGACCGAGATCGGCGCGGCCCCACTGGCGGCCGGCGGCGTGGCGGCTCCAGCGGCTCCGGATCCGCGCCAGCTAGCCACCAACCGTGGCGAGGAGCGGCCGAAGACGCCCGTCCAGGTCGAGGCGGCTCCAGGGCGAAACGACCCGTGTCCCTGCGGCAGCGGCAAGAAGTACAAGAAGTGCCACGGGGCGGCGGGATAGGCCGGTCTGCCCCGTTGGATGAAGTCGCGCCCCCTCACGCAATCTGTGTCAGGGCATCGTCTCCTCGTCCGCGTACCCGATCACTCTAAGTCCCGGCACCCGCCGGAAATGCTTCACCTTTCGGGTGACGAGCGGCAGGTTCCTCGTGAGTGCGATGGACGCGATCCAGAGATCGCTAGTGCCGATGAGCAGCCCGTTCGCCTGCAGATACCGATAGGCCCTTCCGTACGACCAGCAGACGTCCAGATCGATCTCGAGCACGTCGAGGCTCCCGACGAGTCGTTCCCACCCGAGGCGCTCGTCCTCACCGGCGCCTGCGGCCAGCTCGCCGGCCGTGACGATCGTTACGGACAACCGGTCCTCCGGCAGCGTCTCCAGAAATCGGTGCGCCGGTCCCTCGATTTTACGGTGCCGTTCCCGCTCGAGGTCGACGAGGAAGGTCGTCTCGAGGACTAGCGTGCCGCCCATTTGTCTTCGGGGGGGAGGTCGGCGGATTTGGCGGCCTCCATACGCTCGAGCGCGGCCTCCGAAAGGAAGGGGCCTTCGCGGCGATGGATCTCCAGGAGCATGCCGGCGGTCACGCCGACGTCCGACCACATGGCGCGCATGATCACGTCGCTAAAGGATTCGCCCGGCCGGCGGCGCGCGAGTCGGAGGCGCTCGTAGGCCTCGAGCCGCACTGAGATCGTCTTGGTAGCTATGCACAGAAAATACACGACCATGCACCTGGAGCAATCCGGGCGCGGCTGAGAGGTCTTGACGAGCACCGAGATGGCCGGATCGGCCGGTTGACCTCGTCAGGAGCCCTGAGTCTCACTACCTCCCCGCCGATCGCCCCGCTATTCTACTCGAATCCATTCAAGCCCGGCGGAGGGGTGCCGTCGGTGCCCTTTCGAAGCCTGTAGATGACATGACGACGTATCACAAGACCAACCTCGACCTGCTCGAATCCGAGGCCATCCACGTGATGCGGGAGGTGGCCGGCCAGTTTGAGCGGCCCTTCCTCCTGTTCAGCGGGGGCAAGGACTCGATCGTGATGGTCCACCTGGCGCGAAAGGCCTTCTGGCCCGCGCGCTTCCCCTTTCCGCTGCTCCACATCGACACCGGTCACAATTTCCCCGAGACGCTCGAGTTCCGGGACGCCCTGGTCGAGAAGTGCGG
>CAUZJY010000008.1:0-30747 GCA_963580305.1 Gemmatimonadales bacterium UBA6960 | reverse complement strand
TCGGAACTCCGCCGGTGTTCCGATCACGATGTTGTGATAGAAGCTGAAGAGGCAGTCGGTCTCTCCCTGCCGGAGCCGGTAGGATGACTCGTTCGGGGCGTCCTGCGGGTCTGGGGTGCGCTCCCAGGCGGTCGCGAACAGCCCGGCATAGAGGTTCTCCGCGACGTCGCCCATCTCGAGTGCCGTGCTCCCCGCGGCGGTGACCCGGCAGCCGGGCAGCATTCGGTCGGTGCGCCAGTCGTCGAGCGTATCGGGACCGGTCTCGGCCACCATGCCGAGCGATTCGGTGAGGTAGCGCTCGGCCGGCACGCAGCGCGCGAGATCCTGAGCGCCCACCTCGGCGCCGGAGCTGGCGCAGCCGGCCAGGATCAGGATGGCGAGAAGGCCGGAAGGGCGCCGCCGGGCGGCCACGGGAAGGCGATCGGTTCGGGGCATCGGGGACATGCGTCGATCCTGTTGCGATCGGGCCGCCCGGTGAGCCCGGCGGTCCGGGAGGCGGGAGAATCCCTACACGGGAAAGGGGAAACCCCAACGTTGCGGGGCGGGGCGCTCTTGTAGAGATTACCCATTGTCCCACGTAAGTTTCTCCAGCCCTCGGGAGCGTGTCCCCCGCGGACGGACAGAGGAGGTTGGCATGGTAGGCCGTGGATGGTTGCTGACGGCGTTCGCCCTCTTTAACCTGGCTGCCCCTGCGACGCTTCAGGCGCAGGCGGTGGAGTCCGCCCCGTCGGAGCAAGCGATTGCTGTGCTGGCGCGGCTGCAGGTGGAGCTGAGGGCGGTAGGGGACGAGTTCGGTACCGCGGTCGCCGCGATCCATGAGTCGCAGGCGAAGCTGGTAGCCCGTGAGGACTTCCAGAGCGAGAAGGCCGAGATCTTTGTGAAGCACGGCCTCACCGAGCAGGAGTACCAACAGATGCTCTTCTTGATCAGCACCGACGTAGATCAGCGGGCGGTCTTCGACCGCATGGTGACTGAGGCCCAGCTGGGCGGTCCCTCCTTCTGACGGTCCCGGCTCCAAACCTCCTCCAGCATACGAACACGACAGGGCGCTCCCGGGCGCTCCCGGGCTATCCCAGGGGCGCGCCCGTCGCGTGCCCACTCCCACGGTAAGGGCGCTCGAAGCCCCGCTTTCAGCGCCCGCTACGGCAGCGGCGCCGGCAGGCTTGAGCTCCCCATCAGGTAGGCGTCCACGCCTCGCGCCGCAGAGCGTCCCTCCGCGATCGCCCACACGATCAGCGACTGGCCGCGCTGCATGTCCCCGCAGGTGAACACCCCGGGCACGCTGGTCATCCACTGCCCGTTCCGCCAGACGTTCCCGCGCTCGGTCAACCGGACTCCGAAGTCGGCCAGCATCCCGGGCCGCTCCGGTCCCGTGAAGCCCATCGCCAGCAGGACGAGATCGGTAGGCAGGATGAACTCGCTGCCGGGCACGGGGCGCACCTCCGTGCGTCCGTTCTGGTTGGCCACCTGGACCTTGACCGCCTCGAGCGCCTGCACCCGGCCGTTCTTGTCACCGATGAAGCGGTGGGTCGAGATCGCGTAGAGCCGCTCCCCGCCCTCCTCGTGGGCCGGCGAGATCCGGAAGACGTTAGGCCACTGCGGCCACGGGTTGTCCGGCGCCCGGGTGTAGGGGGGCTGCGGCATCAGCTCGAGCTGGTGCACGGACTCGGCACCCTGACGATGCACGGTGCCGAGGCAGTCCGCCCCCGTGTCGCCGCCGCCGAGGATCACCACGCGGCGTCCGGCCGCACTGATGAACTCGGGCTCGGGAATCGCGTCCCCCTCGCAGCGGCGGTTCTGAAGGGTGAGGTACTCCATAGCGAAGTGGATGCCGGCGAGCTCCCGGCCGGGAATCGGCAGGTCGCGGGGGGCACAGGCCCCGCTTGCGAGCACGATCGCATCGTAGCGTTCGCGCAGCTCGGAGACCGGGACGTTCTGCCCCACGTGCGCGTTCGTGCGTAACTCGATGCCCTCCTCCTCCATCACCACGAGCCGCCGGTCGAGGAAGCGCCGCTCCATCTTGAACTCGGGAATCCCGTAGCGCATGAGCCCGCCGATCCGGTCGTCCCGCTCGAAGACGGTGACGTGGTGGCCGGCACGGTTCAGCTGCTGGGCGGCGGTGAGCCCGGCGGGGCCCGAGCCCACCACGGCAGCCCGCCTGCCGGTGCGCGTGGCGGGCGGCCGCGGGGTGACCCAGCCCTCCTCCCAGGCGCGATCGACGATCGCCGCCTCGACCGCCTTGATCGTGACCGGGTCGTCGTTGATCTCGAGCACGCACGATCCCTCGCACGGTGCTGGGCAGAGCTTGCCCGTGAACTCCGGGAAGTTGTTGGTGGCGTGGAGCCGGTCGATCGCCTCCCTCCAGTTGCCCCGGTAGACCAGGTCGTTCCAGTCCGGGATCAGGTTCCCGAGCGGGCATCCCTCATGGCAGAAGGGAATGCCGCAGTCCATGCAGCGCGCCCCTTGCCGGCGCAGCTCGTTCTCGGAATACGGGAGGTAGACCTCGCGCCAGTCGCGGATGCGCTCCTCGACTGGGCGGGTGGGCCACTTCTTGTACTTGATCTCGATGAATCCGGTGGGCTTACCCACTGCTCGCACCCGCCAGCTCCGCGAAGGTCGGCTCGCGCCCTTCGGCCAGGGCGTGCGACGTGGCTGTCAACACGCGCCGATAATCTCTCGGCATCACCTTCACGAACGTGGGGAGCACGACCGCCCACTCCTCCAGCAGGCGTGCCGCGTACTCGGATCCCGTGTGCTCGACGTGGCGCTCCACGAGCGCCCGCACGAGCGAGATGTCCTTGGGGAGGAGCGGCTCCAGGTCCACCATCTCGAGATTGCAGCGGCTCCGGAAGTCGCCGTCCGTGTCCAGCACGTACGCGATTCCGCCCGACATCCCGGCCGCGAAGTTGCGGCCGGGGCGCCCCAGCACCACCACCCGGCCGCCCGTCATGTACTCGCAGCCGTGGTCACCGATGCCCTCCACCACCGCGTGCGCGCCACTGTTGCGCACGCCGAAGCGCTCACCCGCCACCCCGCGCACGTACGCCTCGCCGCTCGTGGCACCGTAGAGCGCCACGTTCCCGACGATGATGTTTACCTCGGGGCGGAAGGTGCACGCGCGCGGCGGGAACACCACCAGCTTCCCGCCGGACAGCCCCTTCCCCCAGTAGTCGTTCGAGTCGCCTTCCAGCGTGAAGGTGATGCCCCGCGGCAGGAAGGCGCCGAAGCTCTGCCCGGCGGATCCGGTGAAGTGCAGCTTGATCGTGTCGTTCGGCAACCCTTTGGCCCCCCACCGGCGCGTCACCTCGGAGCCGAGCATGGTGCCGACCGTGCGGTTGACGTTGCGGATCGGCACCGTCAGCTCCACCGGCTGCCGCTGCTGCAGGGCCGGGGCGCACCGCCGGATCAGCAGATTGTCGAGCGCCTTCTCGAGCCCATGGTCCTGGTCGCACACGCGCCGGCGGGCCACCGAGGCCGGCATGTCGGGCTCGTACAGGATCGATGAGTAGTCGAGCCCCTTCGCCTTCCAGTGCTCCAGGGCGGGGGCGAAGTCGAGCCGGTCCACGCGGCCGATCATCTCGTCCACAGTCCGGAACCCGAGCTCGGCCATGTACTCGCGCACCTCCTCCACGATGTAGCGGAAGAAGTTGGTGACGAACTCCGGCTGGCCCGTGAAGCGCTTGCGCAGCTCGGGATCCTGGCTCGCGACCCCGACCGGGCAGGTGTTCAGGTGGCAGACCCGCATCATCACGCAGCCCATCACCACCAGCGGAGCCGTGGAAAAGCCGTACTCCTCCGCACCGAGCAGCGCCGCGATCACCACGTCGCGCCCGGTCTTCATTTGCCCGTCCACCTGCACGATGATCCGGTCGCGTAGCTTGTTGAGCACCAGCACTTGCTGGGTCTCGGCGAGGCCCAGCTCCCACGGCGCGCCGGCGTGCTTGAGCGAGGTGATCGGGGAGGCGCCAGTGCCGCCGTCGCAGCCCGAGATGAGCACGACGTCGGCGTGTGCCTTGGCGACGCCGGCCGCGATCGTGCCCACTCCCACCTCCGCGACCAGCTTGACGCTCACGCGCGCGCTGGGATTCGAGTTCTTGAGGTCATGGATGAGCTGGGCCAGATCCTCGATCGAGTAGATGTCGTGGTGCGGCGGGGGCGAGATCAGCCCCACGCCGGGCGTCGAGTGCCGCACCTGGGCGATCCAGGGATAGACCTTCGAGCCCGGGAGCTGGCCGCCCTCACCCGGCTTGGCGCCCTGCGCCATCTTGATCTGGAGCTCGTCCGCGTTGACGAGGTACTCGCTGGTCACCCCGAAGCGGCCGCTCGCGACCTGCTTCACGGCGCTCCGGCGCGAATCCCCGTTGGCGTCCAGGATGTAGCGCGCGGGATTCTCGCCCCCTTCCCCGCTGTTGGACTTCCCGCCGATCCGGTTCATCGCGATGGCGAGCGTCTCGTGCGCCTCCTGGCTCAGTGCGCCGAACGACATCGCCCCGGTGGCGAATCGCTTGACGATCGACTCGACCGGCTCCACCTCGTCGAGCGGGATCGGCTGGGCG
Organism: Gemmatimonadales bacterium UBA6960; assembly: GCA_963580305.1. Taxonomy (GTDB): domain Bacteria; phylum Gemmatimonadota; class Gemmatimonadetes; order Longimicrobiales; family Gaopeijiaceae; genus UBA2988. The sequence goes on along the minus strand of CAUZJY010000008.1, from coordinate 26,191 downwards.
GCCTTCTTGAGCTGGAACAGCCCGCGCAGCGTCGCGCGGTGGACGCTCTGGTCCTCGACCGCGCGCGTGTACTCTTTGAAGATTTTGTACTGCCTGGCCCGGGTCGCGTGCTGGAGCTTGAAGACCGTTTCCGGGTTGAACAGGTGGTACTCCCCGTCGCGCCGCCACTGGTACTCGCCGCCCCACTCGAGGTCTGGTTGGCCGGGCTCGCGCTTTGGGAACGCACGCTCGTGCCGGCGCCGCACCTCCTCGGCGATCACGTCAATACCGATCCCGCCGACCCGCGAGGCGGTCCAAGTGAAGTACCGGTCGACGAAGGCGGGATCCAGGCCGATCGCCTCGAAGATTTGCGCCCCGCAGTAACTCTGCAGGGTCGAGATCCCCATCTTCGACATCACCTTCAGGACGCCCTTGTTCAGGGCCTTGATGTAGTTCCTGACCGCGGTCGCGTGATCGAGGTCCTCGAGCATCCCCTGGCGGATCATGTCGTCCAGGGTATCGAAGGCGACCCACGGGTTCACCGCGCCCGCGCCGTAGCCGATCAACAGGCATAAGTGGTGGACCTCGCGGGCGTTGCCGGTCTCGATCACCAATCCGCAGAGCGTGCGCGTGCCCTCGCGCACCAGGTGGTTATGCACGGCGGCGGTGGCGAGCAGGCTCGGCACCGCCGCGTGCACCTCGTCGATCGCCCGGTCGGAGAGGATCACGATGTTGTAGCCGTGCGCGATGGCCTGGCTAGCCTGCTGCCGGATTTGGTCCACCACGCGCGCCAGTCCCTCGCCTCCCTCCGCGGCGGGATACAGAGTCGAGATCGTGATCGCCTTGAACCCGTGCACGTCGACGTGGCGGAGCTTGGCCAACTCCGCGTTGTCGATCACCGGATACTTGAGATTGATCTGGTGACACGACGCCGGCTCGGCCTCGAGGAGGTTCCTCTCGGGCCCGATCGTGCTCTCCATCGCGGTCACCACCTCTTCGCGAATCGCATCGAGGGGCGGATTCGTGACCTGCGCGAACAGCTGCTTGAAGTAGTCGTACAGCATGCGTGGCCGGTCCGAGAGCACGGCCAGCGCGGTGTCCGTGCCCATCGAGCCGAGCGGCTCCTCGCCGTTCAGCGCCATAGGGGCAAGGATGATGCGCAGATCCTCGTGCGTGTAGCCGAAGGCGAGCTGGTGCGTCAGCACCGTCTGGTGGTCCGGATCGGGAACCGGCGCGTCCGGCAGCTCCTCCAGCTTCACGATGTTGTCCGCCAGCCACTGTCCGTAGGGGTGCTCGGCCACGAGGGTGTCCTTGATCTCCTCGTCCTCGATGATCCGGCCCTGCGCCGTATCCACCAAGAACATGCGGCCGGGCTGCAGCCGCCCCTTGAGCCGGATGTTCTCGGGGGGGATGTCGAGCACGCCCACCTCGGACGCCATCACCACCAGGTCGTCCTTGGTCACGTAGTAGCGCGACGGACGGAGCCCGTTGCGGTCCAGCACCGCCCCGATCACGGTCCCGTCGGTGAAAGCGATCGACGCCGGACCGTCCCACGGCTCCATCAGGGAGGAGTGGTACTCGTAGAACGCGCGCACCTCAGGCTTCATCGACTCGTGCGCGTTCCACGGCTCCGGGATCATCATCAGGACGGCATGCGGCAGCGAGCGGCCGTTCATCACCAGGAACTCGAGCACGTTGTCGAACGTGGCCGAATCGCTGCCGCCTTCCCGGATGACGGGGAGGATCTTGGCCAGATCGTCGCCCATGACTTCGGAGTGGCAGAGGGCCTCGCGCGCACGCATCCAGTTGATGTTGCCGCGCAGCGTGTTGATCTCTCCGTTGTGCGCGATGTAGCGGTAGGGATGCGCGAGCGGCCAGGACGGGAACGTGTTCGTGCTGAATCGCTGATGAATGAGCGCCAACGCGGACTCGAAGTCCGGATCCCGCAGGTCCGGAAACATCGTGTCGACCTGGTCCGCCGAGAGCATCCCCTTGTAGATGATCGTGCGCGAGGAGAGGCTCGGGATGTAGAAGAACCTCTTCCCTTCGCCGGGGAGCGCATCCACCGCGCACTCGATGCGCTTGCGAATGACGTAGAGCTTGCGCTCGAGGTGCGCCTGGTCGACCACGTCCGGGGTGCGCCCGATGAAGACCTGTGCAAAGTACGGCTCGACCGAGCGGGCGGTCTCACCCAACAGGTGATCGTCGGTGGGCAGGTCGCGCCACCCGAGCAGGCACTGCCCCTCTTCGCGCACGACCGACTCGATCAGCTGCTGGATGGTGCTCCGCTCGGCCGGATCGTGGGGGAAAAAGACGATGCCTGCCCCGTACTCTCCCTCAGGTGGGAGATCGATGCCGAGCGGCCCGCATGTCTTGCGCAGGAAGCGGTCGGGCATCTGGAGCAGGATGCCGGCGCCGTCCCCGGTGTTGGGCTCGCACCCGCACGCGCCTCGGTGCAGGAGGTTGTTCATCACCTCGAGCGCGTGGCTGACGATCGCATGCGACCGGCGGCCCTTTGCGTCCACGACGAAGCCGACTCCGCAGGCGTCGTGCTCATGGCTCGGATCGTAGAGCCCCTGGGCCTCCGGCGTGCCCGCGTACGGAGCCGCCGCCGGGGCGTGCGGCGGCTCCTGGGGCTCCGCCCCTAACACGGGGAGGCTCCGCTCAACTGTGGAGCCACTGTCGCTCACGGGAGCACCCGGCGGGTGGGGGTCACGCGAGAGCCGCGGGGGAAACCACCACGGTAGAATGCTACCGAGAAGCCGGCAAGCGCGGTTCCGTCCATCGAGGTTACGTCCACGGCACTGCTCTCCCGCACCAGTGTTGAGATCCGTCCGAGCCATTCCGGGCCCGGTCTTTCCCTCTTCGTCCAAGTCCCGGCCCACTTCCCGGACTCCCGAAACGACTCCGCCCCTGCATCCCGGGGCGGGTGCAGGGGCGGAGTCCTCAGGCGAGATCTGCTGCGCTACGCCGATCGCATCTCCAACCCCCGCCCCGTCCACGGAATCCCCGCGCGCTTGGCTATCGGGCTCGCCGCCTTTCGATCGTTGGTCTTTCGATCGATGCGGGCGGCCGCTCGCGGAACGGTCGTGCGGTCGGCAGTGGAGGCGAGAGCTTCGCTCATGTCGGTGTTCGGGGGTTTGCCGGGCCTCAACGAGGCACGAATCCAGAAAACTTGAGGCCGGCGGCCTCCTCTGTCAAATGACGCACGCGAGCAGCGCCGTCAGGGTCGCGGTCTCCTCGTCCGACAGGTCTGCGATCGCGCCTCGGTCCGACGCCTCCACGAGACTGACCTGCGCGCCGAGGAGCTCGAGTCCAGCCGGCGTGATCCGGCAGAGCACGGTCCGCCGGTCCTCCGCTCTCGCTCGACCAGCCCCCTTCTCGCCAGCCCGTCCAGCAGTCGCGTGATCCCGGGGGTCCGCTCGATCATCCCCGACCCGATCTCGAGGGTCGGGAGTGGGGCCGGGCGCGCCCCGTGCAGGATCCGCAGCACATGTGTACTGCTGGAGGCTGAGCCCGTGCGGGGAAGCGTCAGCCCTCGATTCGGGTGACGCGGTCGGCGCGCGGTCCCTTGACGTCCTGAACGATGTCGAATTCGACTCGCTCGCCCGGCGCGAGTGTTTTGAAGCCGGCGCCTTCGATCGCGGAGTGGTGGACGAATACATCCTTGCCGCCGCCGTCCGGCTGAATGAACCCGAACCCCTTGTCATCCAGAAAACGGGCGACGGTGCCGGTCTGACTAGCCATGCGAATTCTCTCCTCTGGGATTGGTCGGCGCCAACCAACCGGATCAGTGCAGGAATCGTGCTGCGTCGCCGGGTGCGCTCCGGTCCGCGGCGCGCGACGAATCTATGGATGGAGCCCGGGCTTCCGGATTGCAACTACGCCGCGCTGCCTGATCCGGGACTGGAGAGCGGGGATCGCCCCGGCCGGCCTCAGCGGGGCGGACGCCGGACGCGCAGGAGCCCCTCCTGGGTGGTGGAGGCCACCAGGGTACCGTCCCGGGTGAAGAAGGCTCCCCGGGCGAACGCGCGTGCGCTTGCGGAGGTCGGGCTCTCGATCACGTGCAGGAGCCAGTCGTCCACCCGACACGGCCGGTGGAACCAGACCGCGTGATCCAGGCTCGCGAGCATGAGGTCCGGATCGCGGAACTTGAGCCCGTGCGGCCGGAGGGCGGCTTCCAGCAGCCCGTAGTCCGAGGCATACGCGAGCACGGCCTGGTGGTGCAGGGGATCGCCTCCGATTTCCCCCACTGCCCGGATCCACACGTAACGGCGCGGCTCCTGACCAGGCGCCAGCGCGTCCACGGGGCGGAAGTCGAGCGGACGGTCCTGGGTCAGGATCCGGCGCAGCTCAGGGTTCAGCTCGTCTGCGTGCGCGCGCAGCAGATCCAGCTCGGAGGGGAGCTGTTCGGGCGGCGTGACGTCGGGCATCACCTGCTGGTGCGACGGGCCCTCCTCGGGTCGCTGGAACGAGACGGTCATCGCGAAGATCGCCTTGCCGTGCTGGATCGCGCGCACCGTGCGCGTCGTGAAGCTCTTCCCGTCGCGGATTCGGTCCACGAAATAGACGACGGGCGCGGAGAGGTCGCCCGCGAGCATGAAGTAGCCGTGCAGCGAGTGGGCCGGGCGGTCGTCCTCCACCGTGCGCCGCGCGGCGACCAGCGCCTGTGCCAGGACCTGCCCGCCGAAGATCCGGCCCGTGCCGATGTCCCGGTTGGAGCCCCGAAAGATGTTCAGCTCCAGGGGCTCGAGGGCGAGCAGCTCGATCAGGTCGAGGGCCGTGTAAGGCATCGAGGATCGTCGATCGATGGTGGAGAGCAACGTGCGTTGACGCGGGCAATCGCACGGGTTCAACGTGGAAAGTCTACTCGGATCACGTCGCGCGCACACGGGGTAGGAGCCGCCCGTCCCGCGCGAACTCCGCGAGCCCGCTTTGGATCACTTCCGTCCCGCCACCCGCGACTGGTTCACCCGCGCCTTCGCCGCGCCCACCGAGGTGCAGCGGCGGGGTTGGGAGCGCATCGCGGCTGGCGAGCACACGCTGCTGATCGCGCCCACCGGAAGTGGGAAGACGCTCGCGGCGTTCCTGTACGCGCTCGACCGCCTCTCGGCGCCCAGGTCGGCGCTCGGAAATAATAACGAGCCGGGAGTCCGCGTCGTCTACGTCTCGCCCCTGAAAGCGCTGGTCTACGACATCGAGCGCAACCTGCGCGTGCCGCTCGGCGGGATGCAGCGCATGGCGGCGGCACTCGGCGAGCCGCTTCTCGTTCCGCGCGTCGACGTCCGCACCGGTGACACCAGCGCGCATGACCGGCGGCAGCAGATTCGCGCGCCCGGTGAGATCCTGGTTACCACGCCCGAGTCGCTCTTCCTCCTGCTCGGCTCCCAGGCACGCGAGACGCTTCTCACCACGCGGTGGATCATCGTCGACGAGAGCCACGCGATGGCCGCCACCAAGCGCGGGGCGCATCTGGTGCTCTCGCTCGAGCGGCTGGCATCTGCATGCGATGAGGGGCAGCCTCCGGAATTGAAAAAGGGCCCCAGCCTCGCGGCCGGGGCTCCAGAAACTACGCGGACCAGTCGCGCCTCACGACGTGGGCATGATCTGCCCGCGGACCTCGCCTCCCGGGTTGTTCGACGTGTGCACGTTCACGTAGACGTCGCCGGTGCGCATCAGCGCGATCAGCGATTCCCACGTGAATCCCTGGCTGAGATCCGCGTTTGCCGTGCTCGTGAGCGTGCCGGACCAGGTCCCGGTGGTCGCGGTGGGAAACCCCGTGAGCCCCACGACCAGGCCGCCCGCTCGGCCGAGGTGGATGTGCGCGTTCGTGATGTTGCTGGTCATCCCGCTCACCGTGACCGATCAGTTCATTGACGTTTCCGCTTCGTTTAGCGTGAATGTTGCGGTCCCGCTGCCCGCTTGACTGACCACGGGCACTTCATTGGCCCCGCTCAGCGTCGCCGTGAACTCGAGCGCGCCCCCTGGACCGGTGATATCGTCGTCGTCGTCATTGCACGCTCCGACCGTCAGAACTATTGTCGCCAGTGCGAACAGATGTCGAGCCTTCATGCGACCTTCTCGGTGTTGAGGTGGTACGTCTGGGCGGGGCGCCCGCATGGAGGCATCGCACTCTGCAGTATCCGGGCCAGTTCGCGACCGCCGTCGTGAGGCCTGCGCCGTGGCGGCTTGGGGGCGCTCCGCCTCAGGTGCGTCGGGCTCCCGGGTCCGCTAAGTTCTCCTCGTCCTCCCTCAGGTGGGCTCGCCGCCGGCACTGGGTGGAGGGGCACAGGACCCGCCTTCGCAGGACCGCCTTACAGGAGGGAGTTCCGTGATCGACCGTCTGATGCAGATGGCCGCGATCGGGCCTATCTGGGTGCTTTGGGGGCTGCTGGTGCTATCCCTGGTCTCCGTGGCCACCATCGTCGAGCGAGCGATCTTCTTCCGCTGCCGCCGCCTCCCGGTCGTGCGGCTCACGCGCGATCTCCAGGAGGCGCTCCGCTCCGACGACCTGGGCTCGGTCCGCACGCTGCTCGAGAGCACGGCCGGGCCGGAGGCGGTCGTGATCCTGCGCACCATGGAGTGGTTCGAGGATGGCCCCGAGTCGATGTCCGAGGCGATGGAGGCGGCGCTGCGCGAGCAGCGGATCGAGCTCGAGAAGGGGCTCGCCTTCCTCGGCACGGTCGGCAACAACGCGCCCTTCCTCGGCCTGCTCGGCACGGTGCTCGGCGTGGTCAAGGCGTTCCAGGAGCTGAGCGTCAGCTCGGGCGCCGCGATAGGCTCCGTCGTCCTCCCCGGGATCGCGGAAGCACTGATCGCGACCGCGCTCGGCATCGCGGTCGCGCTGCCCGCCGTAGTGGCCTACAACGCCTTCACCAAGCGTGCCGACGAGACCGAGGACAACGTGCGCGCCCTGACCAGCCTGATCCTGGCCCACCGCAAGAGCAGGCGTTTCGGCTTCAATCGGACGGTCGTCGCCGCTGCATCCTGATCCGATACACCGAGTCGGCGTACCGGATCGGCTCGCGGCGCGGTAGAGCTCCGAACGCTAGAGCTCCGGGCAGCGTGCCCTGAGGAGCGCGACGTCGCCGGATGCCACAACCGGGGTCGCCGTGGCGCCGGCCAGCTCGTGCTCGGCCCTCATCACCGCCACACTGTTGTCGGTGTGTCTCAATCCCATCGAGTGCCCGAGCTCGTGCGCTATCACGAGCCTGAGGTGGTCGCTGTCATCGAACTGGAGGACGTGGATCTCTCTGGCGCCCTCGATCATGCGTCCGTCCCGCGTGCGGGCCTCCACGTAGCGCCCGGCCAGCACCGATCCAGATCCGAACACGCGGCCGAGGGCGGCGCCCATGGAGTCCTGCTCGTCTACCATCCGCCCCAACCGCTCGATCTCCGCCGCCAGCGCCTGCCCCTCCGCCTCCATCTCGTGCCTCTCCTCGGTGAGCTGGCGCTCCTCGATGCGGAGCCGCTCGTCGTTCGCGCGCAGCTCGCGCAGGATCTCCTCGGGCACGTCGCCATCGCGGTTCCATTGACGTACCGCTTCGTTGTGGCGCTCCGACCACTCGTTGAACGCGGTGAGCCGCCGCTCGTAATCCGCGCGCGCCGCGGCCTGCCGCTCTCTCATCGCCTCCAGCTCCGCACGCTCCACGTCGATGCGGCGGGCACGCTCCTCGAACTGTGCGCGCTGGCGCATACGCTCCTGGGCCGCAGCCTGGCGTCCGTCGTACACGAACGCGATCGGCAAACCCTCGGCCTCGTCTCGCAGGAAGAGCGAGCGGCCGGTCGCGTCGTTCCAGAGCGAGGCCGCATCCGCCACGGCCGCGATCGCTTCCCCGCGGCTCAGGCCGAACTGGCTGTCCAGCCGGGCGACGTGCCAGCGCAGGGGGAAGGCGCACGGCTCCGCCGAGCCGCCCGTGTCGGGCGGGGGCGTGGCCTGGCGCCGCGGCGGTTCCGGTACGGGACGTTCGGACTGCAAGGGCCGGTTTGCATACAAGCCGGCCACCATCGCCAGGATCGAGGCGATCGCCGCCAGAGGGAGGATTCGACGGGCCAAGGGTGACGAGAGGTTGTGGGTTCGGGTACTCTGTCCCTAATCTAAGGGTGATCCGGGGCGTCGCGGTGGAGTGGTCTGCGCCATGCTATCAGTAGCGCGCCACCGGGAGATACCGCAAGCCAGCGGGAGGCGGGTCGATGGCGATCGAGGAAGGAGAAGGGGCTCCGGGGCGCGCTGCCACGTCGCGGTTCGATGATCCGATCACGGACCACTGGAGCATTCGGATGTCCTGGTCGCTGCTGTTCGCCGGCGTCCTGCACGGCTCCTTGTTCGGACTCTGGCCCCTCTCCCAGGCAACCCGGGCAGAGGTCGAGCCTCCGTTCGCCATGAACGAGCTGGTCTGGATCACCCCGTACGAGCCGGGCGGCGACACCGGGCTAGGGATCGACGCGATCACCGTCTCCGGTCCTGTCCTCCTGCCGGCCGCCGAGGGGGAGGGAATGACCACCGCGGTGGAGGCCCGCGAGCCGATCCTGGTCGAAGGTCCGGGGGCGGCGAACCAGGGAGAGGGGGTGGGCGCGGAGGCCTCGTTCGAGGATCTGCTGCGCCGCACCGCAGGTGGACCCAGCCTGGCGGGCTCCGGACTGGCCGGGCTCGAGTTCCAGAGCTTGACTGGGGAGGGGCTGGCCCTGAACGAGATGGCCGGTCTCGGCGAGTCGCGCACTCCGCAAACGGGAGATCCTTCCGCGACCGACAGCGACCTGGAGGGACTCAGCGCGCTCGACCTCGCGCTCGAGCGGCTCGCGGGGTTCACTCCCGAGGTGGCGCTCGAGGCGACCTCGAGCTGGGTACTGCTCCGGAATCCGCGCGACGTCGAGCGCTTCATGGGCCAGCATTCGATCCGCCAGGAGGCGGATGCGGGTGCGGAGGGAGCGGTCGCAGTCGCACTGTGGATCGATACACGCGGCTCGGTCGAGTGGGCCGAGATCATCCAGTCGAGCGGCCGCGAGGACATGGATCGACTCGCACTCCAGCTCTTCAACGATGTGACACGCTTCCGTCCCGCCCGGCTCGCCGGGGTCCTCATGCCCATGTCGGCGATCTTCTCCGTCAGCTTCTTCTGGTTCTGATCGGGTGAGTCGGAAGGGAGCGCGCGTCTCGGGGCTGGTGGTTCGGGCCGCCCTCCTCCTCGCCATCGCGCTTCCGCTCGCCGGCTGCGCGAGCGGGTCGCGCGGCCCGCGCGGGCCGGTGCGGTCGCCGACCGGGAAAATCTACGAGCTGGGCACGCCCCCGATTCGCAGCCGCCGCTCGCAGACCGCGGCCCTCTTACTCAGGCAGGGCGTCCTGGACCGTGCCCTCGAGATCGCCGAGGAAGGGATCGCCGCGGACTCGGCCAATCCGATTCACTACTTCGTCGCCGGGCTGGTGCAGGTGCGACTCGGGCTCTACGAGGACGCCCACGAGAACTTCACGATCGCCCAGCGCATCTACCCGGCATACGAGCTGGTGATCGAGCCCGAGCGCGAGGCTGCCTGGATCGACCTCTACAACGCCGGCACGGAGGCCTACGACGACGGCGAGATCGAACGGGCGATCGCGGTTTGGGAGCAGGCGACTCTGATCTACGATCTCGCGCCCGAGGCACCCCGGAACCTGACGAGTTTGTATCTCAGGGAGTCGATGTACGAGGACGCGATCCGTGTCTCCGAGCTCGCACTCGCCGGCCTCGCGAAGGAGCCGGCGACCCGGATCCTCGACTCGCTCGCGGTGAAAGCTCGCCAGGAAGCGGTGGTGGCCACCGATGCGACGCTCGCGCAGATGCTGCTGTTCACCAGCCGGTACAAGGAAGCTGAGGTGGTGCTGCGGCGGCAGCTCGCGCGCGGTTCGACCGGAGTACAGGTGCAAAGCGACCTGGCCTCGGCGCTCACCGGACAGGGACGCGCCGACGAAGCGGCGGAGATCTACTCCCGGCTGCTCGCGGGGGAGAAGGTCGAGTCGACACAGCTCTTCGAGCTGGGCGTCGCGCTCTTCCGGGTGCGGGACTACCAGCGCGCGAGCGAGGCCTTCGCCCGCCTCACCGAACTGCGGCCGAACTCGCGCGACGTGTGGTTCAACTACGCGAACACCCTGTTCGGCGCGGGCGATTGGGGCCGGCTGACGGAGGCGGCAAGCCGGCTCCTCGAGGTGGATCCGCTGGGCGAAAAATCCGGTCTGATCGTGGCCCGGGCGCTGCTCGAGATGGGGGATCGGGAGGGGGCGCTCGCCGGGGTCGAGCGCGTGGAAGCCGTGCCGATCTACGTGGAGAACCTTCAGATGCGGCGGCTGGATAGCGCCACGCGCATCCAGGGGCGCGCCATCGGCAACGGCGCCGTGACCGGCTTTCCGCTCACCCTGCTTTTCACCTTCTACAGCGACGATAGGGAGTTGGGCAGCTCGCTGGTGACGGTGTTCGCGCCGCCGGACGGTGAGAGCACGACCTTCGAGGTTCAGTACGCCGATCGTGCGACGGCCTACCGATACGAGCTATTGCGGTAGAGGCCGCTGACATTCGCCTGATGCGGCGTCAGGTTCCGAGCCGTACTCGCCTTCCTGGTCTCAGCCGAATTTGAGCGACCTTGGCCTGACAGCCCCTTAGATCACCGTGTTCGCCAGCCAAGCGAACCCATAGGCCAGCGTGAGCATGTAGGCCCACTGCAGCGCCGGCCACTTCCACCCCGCCGTCTCCCGCCGCATGACCGCGACCGTGGACATGCACTGCAGCGCGAAAGCGAAGAAGACGAGCAGGGCCACGGCCGACCCGAGATCGAGCTGGCTCTTGAGTGCGTCCTGGAGGGCGAGGGAGCGTTCCGTGGGATTGTCGACGCTGTAGAGCGTGCCGAGCGTACCCACGATCACCTCGCGCGCGGCCAACGACGAGATCAGTCCCACCCCGATCCGCCAGTCGAAGCCGAGCGGCTCGATGGCCGGCTCGAGAACCTGTCCCATGCGGCCGAGCACGCTCGCGTCCATGGGAGGGGGACCGTCCCCGCTCTGCGGAATCTGCGTCAACGCCCAGAGCACGACCGTGACCCCGAGGATGGTGGTGCCCGCGCGCCGGAGGAAGATCTTGCTGCGGTCGTACAGTCGCATTCCGATCGAGCGGAGGGAGGGAATCCGGTACGGCGGCAGCTCCATCAGGAACGAGGAGGGTTGTCCCCGCAGAAGTGTGCGCTTGAGCAGGAACGCGGTGACGATCGCCGCGAGGGCGCCCAGGACGTAGAGCCCGAGCAGGGTCGCGGCGCGGGTCCCGAAGAAGGGACCGAGCAGCGGCTGCTCGGGAATGAAGGCCGCGATCAGCAGCGCGTAGATCGGCAGCCGGGCGGAGCAGGTCATGAACGGCGTGATGAAGATCGTCGCGAGCCGGTCGCGCTCGTCTTCGACCGTGCGCGCGGCGAGGATCGCGGGGATCGCGCATGCGTAGCCCGAGAGCAAGGGAAGGAACGCCCGTCCCTGCAGCCCCACCCGGTACATCATGCGGTCGGCGATCACCGCCGCGCGCGCCATGTAGCCGGAGTCCTCGAGCAGTCCGATGAAGAGAAAGAGCACGAGGATCTGGGGCAGGAAGACGATCACCGATCCCACGCCCGACCAGACGCCGTCGATCAGGAGGGAGCGGAGCCACGAGTCTGGGAGCTGTCCCGCGAGCCACTCGCCGGATCCTGCGACCAGCCCCTCGACCCCGTCAATCAGGGGAGTGGCCCACGTGAAGATCGATTGGAAGACGACCATCACGAGCGCCAGGAAGGCTAGCGGCCCCCAGAGCTGGTGCAGGAAGAGGGCGTCGAGCCGCTCGGTGAGCCTGGAGGTGACCGGTTGGATGAAGCCGGCCTCGCGCCCGAGCTCCTGGATTCTCAGCCTCCGCTCGGCGAACACGTCGAGCATCGGCAGCGGCTGGTTCCTGCCTCCGTTCGAGAGCGCCGCGCACGGGCGCGGGGGAAGCAGGCCGCGGTCGGCCGTACAGGCGAGAAATCGCCGCACGCCCTCCACCCCTTCGCCGAGCCGGGCATTGGTGCGCATGACCTGGACTCCCAGCTGCTCGGCGAGCACCTCATCGTCCACTCGGCCTCCGCGCTGCTCGAGCTCGTCCGCCATGTTGAGGACGAGCAGGGTAGGGATGCCCACCTCGAGCACGGGCTCGGCGAGCATGAGCTGCGTCTCGAGCCGCGTCGAGTCGACGATCAGCACGAGTGCATCGGGGGCGCGCAGCCCCTCGACTCGGCCCTCGAGCACGTCGCGCGTCACGCGCTCGTCGAGGGTGCGGGCCGAGAACCCGTGCAGCCCCGGCAGGTCCACCAGCTCCACGCTGCGGTCGCCGTCCAGCCGCGCCACGCCGACGTGCTTCTCGACGGTGACGCCGGGATAGTTGGCGACCTTCTGCCGCAGCCCGGTCAGCCGGTTGAAGAGGGTGGACTTGCCGGAGTTGGGAGGCCCGACCAACGCGACCAGAGGAACGGCCGAGGTTTCAGGCGCGTCGGCGAGGAGAACGCCGGCAGCCGCGTCGCCGGAGGAATCGGAATGGCACCCGTCGGTCAGGGCGGCCACCAGAGGATCCGACGTCGGCCGCCCGTCAGGCGGCCTGGTTCCCGCCGCGCCTCACGCACAAGCACCCCGCCATCTCGCGGCGGATCGCGAACATGGAGCCGTCCACCATGACGATGGGATCACCGGCGGGGGAGCGACGAACGGGGCACAGCTGGCAGCCGGGAAGGACACCGCGCTCGAGGAGCAGCTCCATCTGGTCGGCGGGAAGGTCGATCCGGATCAGCTCGACCATCTCCCGCAGGGGGACGTCGGCGAGCCATAGCTCCCGTGCTGGGGTCGCAGTCTGGGTCCCTGCATAACTCATCCGGCTTCCTTGAGAATGAGATCTAGTTTCAACCCAAGATAGCGCGGGGGCCGGGGAAAAGAAAACCCTGAGATGCGCCTGCGTGCCCGGTGCGCTCCGCTCAGGCCGGGAGGAGCGCCGGATCGCCCGCCAGACGGAGACGGACCGCGTCGAGGACCAGCTGCCGGGCCCGCTCCGCGACCTCGTCGAGCGAGACCTCCGGAACCCGGAACCGCTCCGCAGCCCTCCCCCGGATCTCGTCCAGGGTGGGAAGCTCAGGCAGATGGAAGTGGGAGCGCAGCGCCGCCCTCTCCGTGCGGAGTCGCGACTGGATCTCCGGCCAGGTGGGAGTGCCCTCCCACGCGTGGCGGAGCTGCGCCGCCACGCGCTCGGCGGGGAAGCTTTCGGCGATCTGATGGGCGACCTGCTCGACGACCAGCCGTCCCAACCGCCGCTTGTTGTTCACCACCTCGACCGGCGGAGCGCGCAGGTCCCACACCAGCCCGGTCCAGGAGAGCGCCTTCAGGACGTAGTAGGTGAAGTCCACCTGATACCAGCGGAAGCCCTGCTGGGTGGAGCTCTGGTATGCATGGTGATTGTTGTGCCACCCCTCGCCGCAGGTGATCACCGCGAGCCACCAGTTGTTGCGCGAGTCGTCACCGGTCAGGTAGTGCTGCGAGCCGTGCACGTGCGCGAGCGAGTTGATGAAGAACGTGCAGTGCCAGAGCACGACGGTGCTCCACAAGAACCCCACCACCAGCCCGGTCCAGCCCGCAAACCACCACACGGCGAATCCCAGCACGAAGGCCGGGAAGTACTGATGCCGGTCGAGCCAGACCAGCTCCGGGGACTGCGTGAGATCCGAGACGTCCGAGTAGTCCGGCCGTTGGCCTCGCTTGGCGAAGATCCATCCCATGTGCGCGTACCAGAATCCCTTGTGCCGCGGAGAGTGGTGGTCCAGCTCTGTGTCGGAGTGCTTGTGGTGGTTTCGGTGCACGGCGGCCCACCAGATCGGTCCCCGCTGCGCCGAGCTCTGGGCGAGCATGGCGATCATGAACTGGCCCATGCGGCTGGTCTTGTACGTGCGGTGCGAGAAGTAACGGTGGTACCCGCCCGTGACCCCCACCATGCGCACCCAGTAGAGCACGAGTCCGATCGCCAGCGCCTGGAGCGTCACGCCCGTCCAGATGGCCGCGAAGCACGCCAGATGCGCGACCACGAAGGGGATCGCTGCGGGATAGATAATATCTTGGTCCGAAGCGGCTGCGGACGAGTCCGTCACCGTTTGGGTCAAGGCAAGTCTCCGTTGGGGACGGGGGCCGAGAAAGCGCCGTAAGCTCCACCCTGGGACGGCTCCGGTCAACTCACCGGCGGGCCCGGCGCGAGCAGCCGGAAAGCGGCACGGCGGTTGCTCCAGCACCCCGCTGCCCGGTGCCGCCACCCCTGGGGAGGGTGCATGAGCGAGTTGATTCAGGAGTACACCATATGTAGATAGGCGGGATGATGCGGGACGCCTCTACACGCCCCGCGTCCGCGGGGAGTGTGGATGCGGTCGGGCACTGGCAGGGCTGGCCGAGCACGTGGACGTGGAGGGAGGCGAGGAGGGAACGACATGGGGGCCGCTGCTCAGGATCTCCTCCGCTGGGGGGAGCGGGGTCGTGGGGCGTGCCCGCGGGGCCCGAGGTCGAGCTGCGTCGCGGTGTGCTGGAGCACGTGCGCGCCACCCTCCGGGGCTCGGTCGATCAACGCGTCGGGCAGTGGCATCTCGCCCTGGTCGGGGACGTCGAGGCGACCTTCGGCGACCCGCCGCCGGACGCCCTTCCCTCGCTCGGTGATCGACACGAGATGCCGGGGCTCCGGTGGGGGCAGGGACGCGGACGGGGACGCGCCGTGGGCGGGGTGGATCTGGCGTGGCCGGTCATCGGAGGAGGTCCTCGCCGGGGAGGCGACGGACCCCGAGCGGATCGGGACCGTGGAGGGGGCGTTGGCCAGCGGCGAGCGCGCCGTCAGGGCCGTTCTCAAGGGTGCTCGGTTGACACGCGTCGAAGGGACGTTTGTCCGACCCGTCGTGACATTCGACGGGGCCCCGGTGTGGAATGCAGCTGGGTCGTTGACTGCTGGCGGCCTTCGTGACAGGTTTCTGCTGCGGACCCTCGGGGGACGTGGCGGTGACCCCGCCATCGATAGAAGGTCGGACAGCGTCTCGAACGTCACATCAGTGGTGTCCCGAACGTCCGGGACGGAAGACCCGCCGGCCCCGACGGGCCCCTTGTCGAATTCTCCCCGAGGCTTCATCATGTCACCGCTCTGTTTCCATCTTGCCCTACCGCCGCTGCGAGGAGCCTCCGCCCAAGGCGGCGTGGGACGCACGACAACGGGAGATCGCATCAGATGAGCGCCGAAGGACAGCAGGGTGATCTGGCGTCCCCGCTCGCCACTCCACACAAGCCGGCGTTCGGCAACGGGCTGCTCGCCAGCCTGCCGACCAAGGACAAAGGGAAGTTTCACACCACCCTCGTCTCCGGAATCCTCCATTTGGTGGTGATCGGGTTTCTGGTGACGAGCACGGTCGGCGCTAACGTGCAGGTGGCCGAGGAGGAGGTGACGGTGATGGAGCTGACGCAGGAGCTGGCGGCTCCCCCGCCGCCCCCGCCGCCCCCGACCGACGCGCCGCCGCCGGCCGAGGTCACGAACCTCGAGTTCACGGTGCCTGACCTGATTCCGGCGGAGATCCCGCCTCCGGGCCAGGTGGCGATCACCGCCGATGACATCTACCAGCAGCAGATCATGGCCGCGGCGCGCGACACGGCGCAGAGCGGTGAAGTCGTGGCGATCGGTGAGACGCCTTCCTTCACGCCGTTCACCGTCGCGCCACGCGTCCAGAACCGGGAAGAGGTGTCGCGCATGCTGGAGAGCGAGTATCCGCCGGTGCTCCGCGACGCCGGCGTTGGCGGCCGCGCGATCGTTTGGCTCCGGCTGGACGAGCAGGGAATCGTTCAGGACGTGCAGGTCAACACGTCGAGCGGACACCCGGCGCTGGACCAGGCGGCCCTCAGGGTCGGCCAGATCATGAAGTTCAGCCCGGCGATGAACCGGGATAAGGTGGTGCCTGTGTGGGTTTCCGTCCCGGTTAGTTTCCAGGTCCGCTGAAGCGGATCGGTTGATTCACCCGCCGACCGTTCCAGAAGGGCCGGTCGCCATAAACAAACAGGAGCGACAATGGGCGTCGATCTGGTGGAACTGTGGGGCCACATGGGGTGGTTCGCGAAGGGGATCGTGTACCTCCTCTTCTTCATGTCGTTCATCTCGATTGCTGTGGCGATCCGGCGTTGGTACGATCTCATCGCCTCGCGTAAGCAGACGACCAAGTTCGCCCCCGAGCTCTCGAGCGCTCTCGAGGCCACGGACCTGGCTGCGGCCGATCAGGCTGTACAGAACTACCCGAAGGGTCACCTCGCCTGCGCATACAAGGGCGTCTTCTCCAGCCTCAAGGAGCACGTCGAGGAGCGGAACCTCTCCGCGGTCGAGGTGGGAGCCATTCAGCGTACGATCGAGCTGAACAAGCTCGAGCAGCTCGCGCGCTTCCGCCGTGGTCTGGGCATCCTGGCCACCGTCGGTGCGACGGCGCCGTTCGTCGGTCTGCTCGGCACCACCATGGGCGTGGTGAACGCGTTTACTGGTATGGCGACGGCGGGCTCGGGCGGTCTGGGCGCGATCTCGGCCGGTATCTCCGAGGCGCTCATCGCGACCGCGATCGGCCTGGCCGCGGCGATTCCGGCGGTGTGGCTCTACAACTACTTCACGAACCGGGTCGAGCTCATCAGCATGGAGATCGACTACGGCTCGAAGGAGTTCATGAACTTCCTGCTCGCGATCGAGAGCCGGATGGCGCGCGGTCTCGATCCGTTCCACAGCGGCGAGAAGCGGGCGCCCGCGGGCGCCGGGAGGTAAGTCATGTCGGCCGGAGGCGGTGACATCGACTACGATCAGCCGGCACTGAACAACGAGATCAACGTCGTGCCGATGTGCGACGTGATGCTCGTGCTGCTGATCATCTTCATGATCGTGACGCCGACGCTGCTCCAGGGCTTCCAGGCGACCCTCCCCGTGGGAGACAACCTGCTGGAGCGGGCGGAGGACGATACCCGCGTCGTCGTGGGCATCGATGTGGAAGGCAACTGGTACTTCAACAAGAGGCCGATCGAGCGTGACCAGATGCTGCCCACGCTGACGCAGGCGTTCGCGGACCGACCCGAGGACAAGGTCCTCTACCTCAAGGCTCACTACGAGATTGCGTACCGCGAGGTTATGTACATGATGGACATCGGTCGTGACGCGGGTGCGCTCGTGTTGGCGTCGGTCTCCGAGTCCTTGACTCCGGACGATGAGGGAGGACTCTTCTAATGGGAATGAGCGTAGGCGCCAAGCACAGCAGCACGATGAACGAACCGAACATGACGCCGTTCATCGATGTGCTGCTCGTGCTGCTTGTGATCTTCATCATCGCGCAGCCGCTCCTCCAGCGGAGCATCGACGTCCAGCTGCCAATCGAGAAGGACACTCCGAGCCAGTCGAACATCGCGCCGATCGTGCTCGAGCTGTTCCCGAACGGGACGATGGAGCTCAATCGGTCGCCGATTCCGCGCACCCAGCTGCTGGCCCGGCTGAACGACGTGTACAGCCAGCGTCCGGACAAGGTGATCTTCGTCAAGGCCGACGGCCGGATCACATTCGGGGACGTGATCTTCGCGATGGATATGGCGCGGGGCGCCGGAGTAGAGGTGATCGGCGCAGTGTTGCCGAAGGAGGGTGAAGCCTTCCCCGGCATGTAGGATTCGCCGGAGGGATGGCCAGATGGAAAGGGAGGGCGGCCGTGAGGCCGCCCTCCCTTTTAGTACGCCATACTCAGAGGAAGAGCGGGAGGAGGAATGAGCCGGCCAGCGTGACCAGCACGATCCCGACGAGGTTGAGCCAGATCCCCGCCCGCGCCATCTGGCCGATCGTGAGATAGCCGGAGCCGAAGACGATCGCGTTCGGGGGGGTTCCGGCCGGGAGCATGAATCCCAGCGAGCTGGCGATCGCGACCGAGGCCATCAGGACCACGGGGTCCATTCCCAGGGTGGCCGCGACTCCCGCCATGATCGGCATCCCCATCGCGGTCATGGCGGTGTTCGAGGTGATCTCTCCAAGGAAAACGAACAGGGTGGCCGAGGCGGCGATCAGCGCGGTGGTCGGCCAGCCGGCGAGCGCGCCGATCCCCCCTCCGATCCAGACTGCCAGCCCGGTCTCCGACATCGCGGCCGCCAGCGAGAGGCCGCCCCCGAACAGGATCAGAACGCCCCACGGGATGGTGACTGCGGTGCTCCAGTCGAGGGCAACCTCGCCCCGCCTCCAGTCGGTCGGGATCAGGAAGAGCGCGAGCGCGCCCATCATGGCCACGGTCCCATCCGTCACTCCGGGAAGCCAGGTGGCGATCCCCGGGATCGTGAGTGCCCCCAGGTCCTTGGGCTCGCGCATCAGCCAGCCCAACGCGGTGAGCGCGAAGATGACGCTCACCGTGCGCTCACCCGGTGACATCGGCCCCAGCTCGCGGCGCTGCTCTGCGAGCAGCGCCGCCGCATCCCCGCGCAGCGTCTCGGGCGGATAGACGCGCAGCAGCACCAGCCAGCTGACGAGCAGCATCACCCAGGAGATCGGGACTGCCACCAGCATCCACTGGAGGAATCCCACTCGGACGCCCGCGAGCTCGAGGGAGGCACCGGCGAAGAGCGCATTCGGGGGCGTGCCGATGAGAGTGCCGACGCCGCCGATCGAGGCGGAGTAGGCGATCCCGAGCATCAGCGCGACTCCGAAGTTGTACCTGCCGCTCGACCCCGGCCCCTCCGTCGGGCGCAGCATGGCCGCGACCGCGAGCGCCGGAGCGAGCATCATGGCCGCCGTCGAAGTGTTACTGATCCACATCGAGACGAAGGCGGTGCCGGCCATGAACCCGAGCAGGACCCGCCCCGGGCTCGCGCCCATCTGCGCCACGATGGAGAGCGCGATCCGGCGGTGGAGTCCCCGCCGCTCCATCGCTCGCGCCATGAAGAATCCTCCCATGAAGAGGAAGATCACCTCGTTGGCGTAAGGGCTGGCCGCTTGCTGCATCGTCGTCAGCCCGAGGGTCGGGAAGAGGATCAGGGGCAGCAGGGCGGTGACCGGAATGGGCACGGCCTCGCTCAGCCACCAGCTCGCCATCAGGACGGCCACGGACGCGGCCGCCCATCCCTCGGGGGGAAGTGCCGCCGGCCCCGGGACGAGCTGCATGAGGGCGAACGCGGTTGCTCCGCCGATGAGGCCGACCCTGGCGAGTCGCCGGTCGCCGGGGCTTTCCTGGGTCGGGGGGCTCCGTGGCGTGGAAGGGGTGGTGGCGGGGGAGGGTCGCGTCTCCAAGACCGCTGCCTCGCTCTCGGTAGGGGATCGCCGGCGTCGCGCCCATAGTGGCCGGGGCCGTGTGGACGCAGCAAGCGCGGCGGCAAGCGTGCCGTTCGCGCTGGTGCGGGTACGCGGCCCTGGCCGTTACCCCGTCGTTCCCCGGAGGACCGCTCGTCGTGCTCGACCCCGGAGTTGCGCGAGGTGGTGCGCCCGATCTGCCAGCGGCTGGGGATCATCCCCGAGGTGGCCACCGCGATCCAGACCGCGACGGAGCCGCGCACGAAAATGTAGGGGTGCGGTCCGGGTGGCCGGCCCCGCCTTGCGAGCGATGGGGCCCTACGCCGGCCCTTCCACCCTCTCGGACTGCGGCTTACGGACCGGAGAGGCGCCGCTGCGGCGTGTCTCAATGCCTCCTATCCGCGCTCGGAGAGCGGGACCTCGTGTCCTGTCGGCCGACAGGAGCTCACTGGGGCCCAGGGGCGCCACCACGCTCGCCTGGGGCCCCTCCTTGCCCCCCCGCCTCGACGTAGCGGACCTCTATTCCCTCCTCCAGCTCCGCATAGGAGGTCTCGCGCACCGCGTTCTCGTGGAAGTAGATCTGGCCGGCCGTCGCCGGTGAGCAGGAATCCGTAGCGGTCGCCAGGGCGTCGATGACGAGCCGTACGATGCGTCCGTGGGGCGGCAGCTCGCGGCGCTTGCTGTCGAGCGAGCGGCGTTTGCGATGCTCGCGTAGTTGGCGGCGCGCGATGTCGAAGGCCTCGCGCACCGCCTGGGGGATCTCGCGCGTGGGTGCGTCGACGGGCAGCTCCCGGTTCACCACCAGCTCGCCTCCCGGGATCCCGACGTCCACGCGCACGTGCGGGATGGGATCCCGCGAGTCACCTCCTCCACCATGACGCGGCAGCTGGTCAGCCGCGGATGCACCCTCTCGAGCGAGTCGATCCCCTCCGGAATGAGTGTTCGGAGCGCTTCGGTGGGTTCCACGTTGCCCTTGACAACCAGGCTTTCTCATGGAAACGACCTGCTAGACGCCTCCGGCGTGCCACCGCGTGTCCGCGTGGGCTGCGTCCGCCGCGGCGCGCCGCTCCGCCTCCCGGGCGACGCCAGCCAGCGTACGTCCCGCGATCGCCTTCACGAAGTGCGGCCCGATCACCACGTCGGCCGCGAGGCCGCCGATCAGTGGCCAGGCGGGCCCGCGCCATTCGTGCAGGATCCGGATGTGCGTGCGCACGTCGCTCAGCGGCATGACCTCCCAGAGGACGTCCATCCCGCGGGTGATCCCGTACACGTGCTGGTAGGCGATCGTACGCGCGGTCCGGTCGTGGCGCATCTCGGAGATCCACCAGGTGGGCCATCCGACCGGACCTAAGGGCCGCCACGCGGCCATCTCGACCAGCCCCTCGCCGAAGCCATCGCGCCGCAAGAAGCGCACGCGACGGTAATGGGAGAGGATCTCCGGCCAGCGCTCGACGTCTGCCGCAACCTGGAAGCAGACGTCCGCAGGAGCGTGGGCCACGTGCTCGTCGATGGTTCTCAAGGGCGTCCTCGGGCTCGCGCTTCTACTGACCTCGTGCGGCGCAGCCAGACGGTCGGACGGAGCAGCGAGCGGACGGGAGCGAGGTCTCCGGTGATGGCAATGAGGGTGTCCATGGGGTGGGTCCGCCGGCCGAGCAGCGCGAGGGCACCTCTCCGGAGCGGTCCCCGCGAGATCACCGCCTCCACGCCGCGCTGCACCAGGAGGGGAGCGCGCAGCTCGTCGCGCAGTGCGGCCTCATAGCCAGCGAGGTCGGCGCTGAAGGCTCGATCAGCGCGGAGCGCCCTGTCAATGGCCTGCGCGGCGAGCTCGGCCGAGCGGAGCGCGCGATAGATACCCTGTCCAGTGAGGGGATCGAAGTAGCCCGCCGCGTCGCCGACCAGCACGACCCGGTCGGCCACCGCGCGCCGGGTGGGCCAGTCAAAGGGACCGCTCGCCCAGGGGCCGGCAACCGGCCGGGGCGCCGCTGCGCTCCTCGGGGCCGATCCGGTGAGCAGGGCGGCGAGCCGCGCCAGGGTGAAGCCGACCGGGTCGCCCGCCACCGCGCGTCCGCGCGCGTCCGCGTCCACCACCGCGGTCGCGTTCCAGCTCCGCCCGTCCGGGTCGAGGGCGGCGAGGCCGACGGTTCCCTCCCCGTCGATCCAGAGGTGCCCCCGCCGGGGATCGAGTCCGGCGCCCTCCACGTGCAGCGTGATCGAGAGCTTCCGCAGCCGGGGGCTCCGGCGGTAGGCCGAGAGCGCGCGCGCGACCACCGAGCGGAGCCCGTCGGCGCCCACCACGATGCGCGCGCGGTGGACGGGGTGGCCGGGTGCGGCCGTCAAGACCGCGACCGTCCCCGCACGTTTCTCCTCTGCTGTGTGCACGAGCCCGGTCACCCGGGTTCCCTCGACCACCTCCACTCCGGCCGCGCGGGCGGCGTCGAGCAGTGCGGCGTCCAGCCGCGCGCGGTCGAGCGAGAGCCCGCCCGCTCCGTGCGGGAAGCGCCCCCGCGCGACGGCGCGCTCCGCGCTCACCGTCCATCCATCCAGGGAGGCGGGCTGGAGCGCAAGCACCCGCTCGAGCACCCCGAGCCGCTCGAGCGCGGCGACCGCACCTGGGTTCAGGCACTCCCCGCAGGGCTTCGGGCGCGGGAAGCGGGCGCGGTCGAGCAGCCGGACCGTCCAGCCGAGCTGGGCGAGCAGGCGGGCCGCGGTGCTGCCGGCCGGACCCCCGCCGACCAGGAGCACGTCGCAGGGCTCGGACCCGGCCGCGAGTCCTCGCGCGGTGTGCGCGACCCTCACGGCGAGCCCTCGAGCAACAGCCGGAAGGCGGGATGGCGGTGCACGCGTGGCTCCCCGAGCCCCGCCCGGCGCCCGATCGCGAGCAGCTCGTCCGGGGTGAACGAGCGCCGCACCGAGAGCGGCCCGTCGTGGCGCGTGAGCGGGTTCCAGCGCCACACGGTGGCCGCGAGCAGTTGCGCGCCGAGTAGCGCGGGCCGGCTCCGCTCCAGGTCGCTCACGACCACGACCTGCCGCGCGACCCGTGCCATCTCGCGCACGAGTCCGACGGCGGCGTGATCCCCCAGGTGGTGCAGGGTGAGCACGCTGAACGCCGCGTCGAACGCGCGATCGCGGAAGGGGAGCACGAGCCCGTCGGCGCGGAGCACGTGGACCGCGCCGCGCACGCCGGAGGCGCGCCCCACCCGGCGGGCCGCCAGCGCCGCCGTCTGCGGGTGGTAGTCGACCGCCACGATACGCCAGCGGTGCCCCCGTCCCGCGGCCCAGCGTGCGAGAGCGAGCGCGCCCTCCGCATTGCCCGCGCCCACGTCGAGCAGCCTCTGTTCGCCGGCCTTGGTGAGGAGGGGGGCGAGCGCGCGGCGGAGCCCGCGGTCCCCACCCAGCCAGCGATTCACCCCCGCCACCTGGGCGAGCGAGTGCTCCAGGACGTCCGGATCGAGCGGATGGCCGTCCAGCAGCTCGGCGTCGTAGGCGCGCTGCTTCATGCCGGCTCCACGTGCGCCACCACCTCGCGCGCTCCCAGCTCGTCGCCCACGCGGCGCTCCACCTCGTCGGCGATCTCGTGCGATCGCTTGACGTCAAGCTCGCCTGCCACCGCGATTGTCAGCTCAGCGAACATCTGTCCGGGCCGCCCGCGCGAGCGGATCCCGTAGGCGGCGTTCACCTGCGGCACCGACTCCGCCAGCTCGCGGATGCGGCGAGCATCGACCGCCCGCTCGTCCACGAGCACCGGCACGGTCTCGCGCACGATGATCCACCCCGTGCGTGCGATGATCAGCGCGACCAGGATCGTGATCCAGGGGTCGGCCGTGGGATAGCCGGCCGCATCGCGATCAGCCCACCCAACACCGCGGCCGTGGTCAGCACGTCCGAACGCGTGTGGGCCGCGGCGGCGAGCAGGATGTCGGAGCCGAGCGCGTGGCCACGGCGGCTCTCCCAGAGCGTGACGGCGAGCCCCACCACGATCGAGATCGCCATCACCCCCATCGCCAGCGGCGTGCCGCGGACCGCGGTGGGCTGATCGGAGAGGAGGCGCAGAATCGCCCGCTGGAGCAGCTCGAACACGGTGACCGAGAGGAAGCCGACCAGCGCGAGCGTGCCGAGCGTCTCGAATTTGGCGTGGCCGTACGGGTGGTCCTCGTCCGCGGCGCGCCCGGCCATCCGCGCGATCCAGAGTGCGAACACGTTATTGGACGCGTCCAGCGACGAGTGCACCGCCTCGGCGACAACCGAGAGTGCCTGCGAGGAGACGAAGGCCAGGAGCTTGAGCGCCACGACGGCCAGGTTGACCCAGAGCACGCCGCGCAGGACGCGCGCCACCCGCCGTCCTCTCCCCCTCCACCCCGTTCAGTGCCGGCTCCGCTCGCTCATTACCGCCGCACCGTGAACAGATCGGGCCCGACCTCGAGCCTGCGACTGCGCAGGAGCTGCCGGTCGACGAATCCGGCCACCAGCCCGATCGGGTCCCCGAACGCCACGCGCAGGAGGGGAGTGCCGAGCCCCGAGCCCTCGACCGGCCAGGCGAGGTCCGCCCGCACGACGCCGCGCGATCCCGCGGGGAAGCCGAAGCGGAGCCCGGCGCCGAGCGTTCCGCGCCACCCTGTGTTGGCTCCGAAGGGGACATCGCCCGCCCAGCCATTCCCGATGTCGGCGAACAACGTTATCCCCAAGTCGAAGAGGTTCGGGAAGGGCCAGCCGAGGTAGATGCGGTCCTCCGCGCTGAACACCACCCGCCGCCCCGCGGGAAAATCGTCCACGTCGTAACCCCGCACGCCGGTCTCGCCACCGAGGGTGAGCTGGAAGGGCCCGGTCACCTGCCACCCTCCGGCGCCCGTGAGCCGGGTGAAGAAGGTGTGACGCGGCCAGTCCGGGGGCTGCCAGTAGAGCATCAGGGTCAAGTCGGAGAGTACGTCCGTCCAGCCGTCGTCCGCTGCCCCTCCCGAGAAGACCTGGCGCCCTTGGATGCCGCCGGCGAGCAGGAGCAGGAAGGGCCCCGGCGCCGCACCTGCCGAGATGCGGAAGCGCACGTAGAGGTCGTCGGGCTGATCCTGTCCCTCCCGATCGGACAGCGCCGCGGCCGTGCGGCTGAGGGTGAGCGCGAGGTTGCTCCCGAGCGCGACGTCCTGGGTGCCACGCAGCGCATCGAGCCCGCGGAACTGCTGGAAGCGCACGTTGCGCTGACCCACCAGGAGATTCACTCGGGTCCCCGCGGAGTGCAGGGTCTGATGGCGCACCGCCGCGACCGCGGCGGAGTCTGCCGGCCGCAGATCCCCGAACTTCGCGTCCAGGGCGACCTCGACTGCCTCGGGGAATCCGGGGAAGTCGACGGTCTCGTGCGAGACCCCGGCGCCGAAGATAGTGAGGTTGCCGGGACGGCCTACGCGCGCCGCGAGCGTCAATTCGAAGCGCCTCTCGTCAATCGGGAGGAGGACATGCGTCACCGTCCCGCTGGGGCGATCGCGCGGGGTCCCGAGCGAGTACCGAAACAAGGTCTCCTGGCGCAGGAAGAGCTCGCGACCCGCTATCCGTCCGATCTCGCCGACGAACGGGTACTGGAGCGCCTGGCCGATGAAGTTGCCATTGCGGGTGCGCCCCCAGGTTAAGGTGGCGTCCGTCCGGGTCCCACCGAGCCGCGGGAGCCCGAGCCGGGCGCCCAGGTCGCGCCGCTCCTCCCGGTTCCGGAAGAAGCCCCCGATCAGGATGCCGCGCCCGAGAAGATTCTCCTCCGTGAGGTCGATCCTCTCGAGGCGAAGCGACTCATCGAACCGGAGGCCGACGTTGAGCTTGGTGGTCCACTCGTCCTGCGTATCGACCACCACGTGCCAGCTCCCGTCGAGTTGGCGCAGCCCGTAGACGTCGGCCTGCGCGATGAAGGGGTACTCGCGCAGCAGTCTCTCGGACTCCTCGAGGAGGGCTGCGTCGTAGCACGAATTGGGGCCAAAGAGAAGCTCCCGCCGGATGAAGCGGGGACGGGTGCGGACGTGGAGCGCGTTGACGAGCCGGTAAGCCCACTGGAAGCGTCGCTCGTCGGCCAGCTCCTGGGCGTCGAAGATCGAGTGGTTGTCGACGAAGATCTGCGAAATCCGCCCGTCGGGGCACTCCGGTGGGGGAGGCGAGGCCTGGGTCGGGATTGCCTGGGCGCCCCCTTCCCGGGGCGTGAGGGTGGCCAGGGCGAGGAGGAAGGTGGCCCAGGGTCGACGGAAGGTCATAGCGGGCCGCAACTTAGACACGTCCAGCGCCAGGGTCGAGCCAGAATCGGTCCGGGCTGGTAGATTGCGCGGCTCCGAAACCGCCGGGGGCCGGCCCTTGCGCCGACCTTCGGCTCCTCGTTTCAGCAACGGTCGGACCTATTCCTGGTTCCTGGCCGCGGCCAGGAACCCCGCCGAACCGACGCAAAAATGGATGCACGCAAACAAGCTGCCCTCGACTACCACTCGGAGGGGCGGCCCGGCAAGGTCGAGGTGGTGCCCACCAAGCCGGTGGCTACGGCGCGCGAGCTGTCGCTCGCCTACAGCCCCGGCGACGCCGAGCCCTGCCGGGAGATCCACCAGAACCCCGAGGACGTCTACAAGTACACCGCGCGCGGGAATGTGGTCGCCGTCGTCTCCAACGGGACCGCCGTGCTGGGGCTGGGCGACATCGGGCCGCTCGCGGCCAAGCCGGTCATGGAGGGGAAGGGTGTCCTCTTCAAGCGGTTCGCCGGGATCGACGTCTTCGACATCGAGGTGAACTCGAAGGATCCCGACGAGTTGATCCGCTTCTGTCAGCTGCTCGTGACGTGCCCCCAGGTACGGTACCACTTCCTATGTTAGACTGAGAGCCAGCGGGGGCCCCTGGAGCTGAGGCATCCTGAGGAACCATGGCGAAGGTCTGATCGTCTCTGGGGCCGGGGGACGCCCACCGCAGGC
>CAUZJY010000007.1:0-31362 GCA_963580305.1 Gemmatimonadales bacterium UBA6960 | reverse complement strand
CACGCCGGCCACGATCCATCGGCGCGCGTTCCCGCAGAGGTGCAACACCAGGTTGCCCGCGCTGTTGGAGGCCTCGTTCGGACGCCACCAGAGGTCGGTGTCGGGGAGGCGGTCCAGCGCGGTGCGGATGCGGAAATCCTCGATCAGGTAGCGGCGCGACCGATCGAGAAAGGCAGCGGAAAGGAGATCGGTAGCGGACCGCCTCAGAGGTACTCGTCCATCATCCGATCGAGCGCCTCGCCCCCGGGGCAGAGACTCTCAAAGGGCAGATCGCGCAGCGGCGTCGCCGCGGTCCTTTCGCGCTCGTGTAGGTCGGGATCGTTCTCGTTGATGTACAGTAGACCGGTGGGCACCTCGCCGCGGTCGGCGTGCTCGCGCAGATACCCCAAGGCGCCGGCCCGGTTGGTGGGATCGTAGCCCTCGGCCACTTTGCGCAGGTACATGGTGGTGCCGTCGTGCATGGTGACCGACTGCACCGAGCCCGGGGCGTACGTGGCAGCGATCTCGGGCTGGATCGGGACGAAGCCGGCCGCCGTGACCTCGTGCCGTGACTTGCGGATGAAGGTGTAGCTCTTGGTCGAACCCTCGTGATCGTTGAAGGTCACGCACGGCGAGAGCACGTCGATGAAGGCGAACCCGCGATGCTTGAGCCCCGCCATCACGAGCGGCACGAGCTGCTCCTTGTCGCCAGAGAAGCTCCGCGCCACGAACGAGCAGCCGAGGGCGAGCGCGAGCGAAATCGAGTCGATCGGCCCCTCCTGGTTGGGCACTCCGTACTTGGACTTGGACCCGCGATCCGAGGAAGCCGAGAACTGCCCCTTGGTGAGGCCGTACACGCCGTTGTTCTCGAGCACGTACAGCATGTGCACGTTGCGTCGGATCGCGTGGCAAAGCTGCCCGAGTCCGATCGAGAGTGAGTCCCCGTCGCCCGAGACCCCGATGTACGTGAGGTCCTTATGCGCAGCGTTCGCGCCCGCGGCGACGGCAGGCATGCGGCCGTGGACCGCGTTGAAGCCGTGCGCCTGCGAGACGAAGTACGCGGTGGTCTTGGACGAGCACCCGATCCCGGACAGCTTCACGGCCCGGTGCGGGGGGAGGGCCATCTCGAAGAACGCCTGCACGATCGCGGCGGTGATCGAGTCGTGGCCGCAGCCCGCACACAGCGTGGACATCCCGCCCTCGTAGTCGAGGCGGGTGAGACCGAGCGCGTTCCGCTCGGTCTTCTGGGTCAGGATTTTGGGTTTGGCGATCGAAGACACGGATCCGAGTCCTCAGGCTGGCAGGCGGGAAGGCTCGCTCACATCCGTGCCCGCGGCGTCGTCCGAGATGGGCTCGAGCACGGGCAGTACCCCCTTCAGCACGTGGTCGGCGGAGAGCGGGGTGCCGCTGTAGTGCCGCACCGAGCGGAGCTTCGCCTTCTCAACGCTGGTGTCGTTCACCAGCAGCGTGCGCAGCTGGCCATCCCGGTTCTGGTCGACCACGAACACGATCTCGTGCTGACGCAGGAACGCGTCCACCTCCGCGGAGAACGGGAAGGCGCGTAAACGCATCAGGTCGACAGGATGGCCGCGCTCGGCCAGGATGTCGATCGCCTCGCGGCAGGCCAGCTCCGAGCTGCCCAGGCAGACCAGCCCCGCCACCGTACCAGCCTTGCGCTCGATCACCGGGCCCGGCAGAACGGCGCGCGCGGTCTCGAGCTTCTTGACCAGGCGGTCCACGACCTCTTGATACCCGTCCTCGTCCTCCGTGTAACGCCCGTACTTGTCGTGCCCGGAGCCGCGCGTGAAGTAGGCGCCCTTGGCGCTCACCCCGGGCAGCGTGCGGGCAGCGATCCCGTCGCCGTCCACATCCAGGTAGCGCGCGAAGGTCTTGATCTGCGCCAGCTCCGCCTCGCGGAACACCTTCCCCCGGTCCCAGCGGTACGCGCTGTCCCAGCGCAGCCGGGGGGTGCGCCAGTCGTTCATCCCGATGTCCAGGTCGCTCACCACGAACACGGGCGTCTGAAAGCGCTCGGCGAGATCGAACGCCTGCACCGAGAGATAGAAGCACTCCTCGGGACTCGACGGGAAGAGCGCGATGTGCATGGTGTCGCCGTGGGACGCGTACGCGATCGAGAGCAGGTCACCCTGCTGGGTGCGCGTGGGCATCCCGGTCGAGGGCCCGGTGCGCTGGATGTCGAAGAAGACGCCCGGGATCTCGGCGTAGTACGCGAGCCCGATGAACTCGCTCATCAGGTCGATACCAGGCCCGGCCGTGGACGTGAAGGCGCGCGCGCCCATCCAGCCGGCGCCGATCACCATGCCGGCGGCGGCCAGCTCGTCCTCGGCCTGGAGGAAGACGTAGCGCCGGGTGCCGTCGGGCTCGGTGCGGAACCGCTTGCACAGGTCGCTGAAGTTGTCCATCAGTGAGGTGGCGGGCGTGATCGGATACCACGCACCCACTGTCGCCCCGGCATACACGCACCCGAGCGCCGCGGCGGTGTTGCCGTCCATCATGATGTACTCGCCGTCCGGCTCCACCTGCTCGAGCTGGATCGGCAGCGGCGCGAAGTGCTCCCGCGCGTAGTCGTACCCCAGCGCGAGCGCCTTGAAGTTGGAGTCGAGCATCGCCTTCTTGTGCGAGAACGTCTCCTCGAGCTGCTGCTTGATGATCTCCTTGTCCATGCCGATCAACGCGGCGAGCGCGCCCACGTACGCGATGTTCTTCATCAGGATGCGCGCGCGCGCGCCCGCGAACTTCTCCACGCATATTCGCGCCAGCGGCACGCCGATGTAGGTCACGTCCGGCCGGATCAGCGACTTCGAGAGCGGCCAGGAGTCGTCGTACAGAATCCACCCGCCGGACTCGACCGCGCTGACGTCCTGGCTGTAGGTTGAGGGATTCATCGCCACAATCAGGTCGAAGCGCGGCATGCGCGCGACGTGGCCGCTCTTGTTGACGCGGACCTCGTACCAGGTGGGCAGACCCTGGATGTTCGAGGGGAAGACGTTCTTGCCCGAGACGGGGATCCCCATCCGGTAGATCACCTTCAGGATGAGCCCGTTCGCGCTCGCCGAGCCGGTCCCGTTGACCGTCGCGATCTTGAACGCGAAGTCGTTCACCCGGTTCGGTACTTCCTCTTCCGACGCTTTGGAACGCGCCGGCCTCCCGTTCCCGCTCAAGCGTGCGTCAGCTCCTCACCGACGTCGACGGGACGTCCGGCGTACGGCTGCAGCAAGTCGTACCTCTGCATGTCAAAGGCCGCCGTCGGACAGCGCTCCGCGCACAGGCCGCAGTGGATACAGAGGTCCTCGTCCTTGACCATGATACGGTTGGTCTGCGGCAACTCGCCTGATGCGAATAGGGGCTGGTCATGGTTGAGTGCGGGCGCGGGCACCTGGAGGCGCAGCTCCGCCTCCTCCGCGTTCGGCGTGATGATCAGGCACTGCACCGGGCAGACGTCGATGCACGCGTCGCACTCGATGCAGAGATGATCGGTGAAGTGGGTCTGGATGTCGCAGTTGAGGCAGCGCTCGACCTCCCTGATGGTCTCCTGGAGGTCAAACCCCATCTCCACCTCGATGTCGAGCGACTTGAAGCGAGCTTCCAGGTCCACGTGCTGCATCTTGGTGCGGTGGACCGGGTCGTAGTCGTTCGAGTAGCTCCACTGGGCGAGCCCCATCTTCTGGCTGACCAGGTTCATGCCGACGGCCGGGCGGTCGGTGAGCGGCAGGCCCTGGCAGTACTGGTGGATCGAGATCGCGGCCTGATGCGCGTGCTCGACGGCCCAGATGATGTTCTCCGGCCCCCAGGCCGCGTCTCCTCCCGCGAACACCCCGGGACGCGTGGTCATGAACGTGGTCTTGTCGACCTTCATCATGTCCCACTCATCGAACTCGATCCCGATGTCGTGCTCGATCCAGGGGAAGGCCGCGTCCTGCCCGAGGGCCAGGATCACCCGCTCCGCCGGGAGGAAGACCTCGCCGACCGGCTTCTGCTTCTCCTTCCCGTCGGGTCCCTTCTCCCACTCGTGCACCACGAACGTCATGCCCTTGAGCTGACCGTTCTCGAACACGAACTCCTTGGGCGCGTGGTCCTCGACGATCTCGATCAGCTCCTCTTCGGCGTCCTCGAGCTCCCACGGGGAGGCCTTGAAGTGCTTCCGGCCGCGCCGTCCCATCACCTTGATGCTGGTTGCGCCGAGCCGCTTCGAGGTGCGGCAACAGTCCATGGCGGTGTTGCCCACGCCGATGACCAGGACCGTCTCGTCGATCTCGGTGATGTGGCCGAAGGCGACCGACTCGAGCCAGGTGATCCCGATCTCGATGAACGGCTCCGCCTCCTGGCGGCCCGGGACGTCCAGGTCCTTGCCCTTGGGTGCGCCGCTGCCGATGAACACCGCGTCGAAGTCGTTCTCGTCGAGGAACGCCGCGAACGACGTGATCTCGCTACCGAGGCGCAGATCGACGCCCATGTCGAGGATGACGTCGATCTCCTCGTCGAGCACGTGCGGCGGCAGGCGGAACTTGGGGATGTTCGTCCGCATCAGCCCGCCGGTCTCGCCGTGCTTCTCGAAGATCGTGATGTCGTAGCCCAGTGGGGCGAGATCGTTCGCCACCGTGAGCGAGGCGGGGCCGCAGCCGATCAGCGCGATCCGCTTCCCGTTCTTCTCGTCGGGAGCGGTCGGGAGCTGGCCGGTCAGGTCCCCCTTGTGATCCGCGGCCACCCGCTTGAGGCGGCAGATCGCCACCGGCTTCTCCTCGAGCCGCACGCGCCGGCACGCCGGCTCGCAGGGACGATCGCAGGTGCGGCCGAGGATGCCCGGGAAGACGTTCGACTCCCGGTTGAGCATGTAGGACTCGGTGAAGCGTCCCTGCGCGATCAACCGGATGTACTCGGGAACGTTGGTGTGGGCCGGACAGCCCCACTGGCAATCCACGACGCGATGATAGTACTGCGGGTCGGTGGTATCGGTCGGCTTCATCGCTGGCCGACTCCAGGCGCTCCGTACAACTGGCTCATGGCCCCGTGGCGAAAGTGTGGTCCCCAACCACACTCCGGCCTCTCCCGGGCGCGACTCCGTCGGGACGAGCAGGAGAAGGTTGTGGCAGGGATAGTTAGATTATAAGATCTGCACGCACGCAGAGCAAGAGCGGGCAGGAAAAAAAGGCTCAGCAGCCGGGATCTCCCAGCACCTCGATCAGGTCGGGCGCGTTCGGAACCACGCACAGGAACTCGAAGGGCTCGTCGCCGAACGCCTGGTACCAGTGCGGCGTACCGGCCGGGATGAATACCACGTCGTCGGCAGAGACCTCGATTACGTCCTCGCCGATCCCGATCCGCGCCCGCCCGCGCAGCACGTACTGCTCGTGCTCGACCGTGTTTGTGTGGCGCGGCATCCCGCCCCCCGGTTCCATGATGAAGCGCCGGAGCGCGAAGTTGGGTCCCTCGTCCGGGCCGATCAACACCTGGCGGGTGGTACCCTGCCCTGCCCCCACCGGCTCAGCCGCCACATCCCTCGCGCTCCTGACCGACATCACGCTCTCCTCTCGGCTCTGTCCACACATTCCTGATACCCCTGCCCCCGTCCCCCGATCGCCTCGGCGGACATTCATAACCAGCCAGCGCCTCGGCGCTAAACCCAACGCCGTACGGCGGCGCGGTACACCGCCCAATCCTCCCCGAAGCACTTCGCGAGGATACGCTCCTCGTACGCGACCCACCGAGCCGCGGCCGCGCCGTACCCGAGCAGGGCGAGCGCAGGCACGCTCGTGCCGAGCAGCGTCGCCCAGCCGGCGAGGATCGGAAGGCCAGCAAGGTACATCGGGTTCCGCGTACGCGCGTACGCGCCGTGCGGGACGTCCGTCCGGATCGACGGTCGTGCGCGCATTCCGCAGCGTGCGCAGCGCCGCGGCATGGAGCCAGACGCCCGCGCAGATCAGCACCGCACCCAGCCAGCTCGAGGGCGACCCGATCCACCGCGGTCCCGGGAGCAGGACGTGCGCCGCCTGCATCGCGACGGCGGCCGCGAAGAACCAACCCGCCGGGCTCAGCCGCCGCTCCGCAGCCGATCCCGGAAGCGGTTCCAGAACTTGGCGACCTTGGGATCGATCACGATCCGGCAGTAGGGCTGGTTCGGGTTCTTCCGGAAGTAGTCGTCGTGGTACGGCTCGGCCAGCCAGAACTCGCCGAGCGGCACGAGCTCGGTGACAAGCGGATCGGGATAGAGCCCCGCGGCCTCGATCTCCCGCATCGCCGCGGCCACAGTCTCGCGCTGCGCGTCGTCGGAATAGAGGATGATCGAACGGTACTGCGGGCCCACATCGTTTCCCTGCCGATCGCGCGTGGTGGGATCGTGGATGGTGAAGAAGATGCGCAGCAGATCGGCGTAGTCGATGGCACCGGGGTCGAAGCGCACGCGGACGACCTCGGCGTGCCCCGTGGTCCCCGAGCACACCTGATGGTAGGTGGGATTCGACGTCGTCCTGCCGGCGTAGCCCGACTGCACCGACTGGACGCCCTCCACCTCCTGGAAGATCGCCTCCAGACACCAGAAGCAGCCGCCCCTGAAGACGGCGTCCTCCGCGCGTTTCATCATGTTTCGGCTCCCGTGCGCGTGGCCTCGGGGAAGCTCCCTGCGGGTGCCCAGTTCCCGACCGCGGGAGATCCCCGACATGCGTTCCTGGCTTGCCCTCACAGCGACCCTCGGACGCGGGCGCGATCGTAGGACACCGGCGGATGTCCTTCACCCCTGCCCGAGAGGTGATTCGTGGTCGAGCGCTTCAAGGTGACGGTGACGCGCGAAGCGGGCTACCGCTTCTGCTCCGACTTCGGGGATTCCTCCCTCCCCCCGCTGCGCATGGACGAGCCGCCTCCGCTGGGTGACGGTGCCGGCCCGTCCCCTGCGCAGGTGCTCGCGAGCGCGACCGGGAACTGCCTGAGCGCGAGCCTGCTCTACTGCCTGGCGCGCGCGCGCGTTGAGCCCAGCGGGATGCGCGCCGTCGTCGAGGGGGAGATGGCGCGGAACGAGCGGGGCCGGCTGCGGCTCGAGCGCCTGCACGTGCGGCTCGAGCCGGAGCTCGACGTCGAGCAGCGCGCGCAGCTGGCTCGCTGTGCGGATCTGTTCGAGGACTACTGCATCGTGACCGAGAGCGTGCGCGGCGGAATCGACGTGCAGGTCGAGGTCGCCACGCTCGAGGCGCTTCCGGACGGGGCGGCGGCACATTAACATGAGCAATGCCCACGCAGCTCCCCGTCTTCTACAACTGCGCCAAGTGCCCCGGATACTGCTGCACGTACCCGCAGATCCCGGTCAGCGAGGCGGACATTCGGCGCCTCGCACGCCGCTTCGAAATCCGGCCGGCGGTCGCGCGCGAGCGCTTCACCAAGGCGGCAGACGACGGGAAGGGGCGCGTGATGCGGCACCGGTCCGACGATCTCTTCCAGACCGCCTGCCGGTTCCTCCACACGGAGACGCGGCGTTGCACGGTGTACGAGCACCGCCCGCACGCCTGCCGCGCCTATCCCGGGAGCTCGCGCTGCGGCTACTACGACTTCCTCGCGTCCGAGCGGGGGCGCCAGGAGGAGCCCGACCTGGTCGTGACGGCCTGGGTCGCGGACCGCTGATCGCACGCGCCCGCCCGTCAGAAGTAGGTCGCCAGCGAGAAGAGCAGCGCCGCGTGATCGGCGCGCGTGTTGAAGGGGTCGAACCCGCGCCCCCGTACGTAGTCGAGCTTGACCGCGGTGTCGGCGGTCGGACGAAGTTGATCCCGACGGAGAGCTGCTGGAGCGCGTCGCCGCGGCAATCCGCGTCAAAATCGACGGCGTCAAGTCGCACCTTCCAGTCGAACAACGAGGTGGGGATCGTGCGCACCCACCCGCGGCCGAAGCTGCGCACCGCCTCGATGTAGAAGCCGGACTGCGCCTGCGCGAATAGTCCATCGAGCGAGGGGGGCAGCTCGATCCAGGCGTGGGCGGCCTCCCCCTGGATACGGACACCGGCCAGCTCCAGCTCCAGCTCCAGGTCGAGCACGGCGATCGTCAGCTCCCGCCGCTCGTCCACCGCGAGGCCGTCTTCCTCGAAGACGTTGTAGGCGCCCGGGTGCGCGGAGAGCCCGAGCTCCCATCCCACTCGCGGGCTCGCCGATCTGCGTCCCACGAGGGCCGGCGAGCGATTCTCGTCCTCGAAGCTCTGCCGCCCCAGCGGCAGTCGCGTGCCACCCGGGGAATCGAGCACGATCCCTTCGCCGAATCCGTTCACCACGTAGAGCTCGTAGGTGACGCGCCCGGCCCCGCCCAGCGGCACCACGCCGAGCAGGCCCAAGCCCGCCTCGGAGAGCACGACGCCGAGGATGTCGGTCGATATGAGCGGGCAATCCGTGAACTCGTTACGGGGGCTGTCGTGGGCGAGGTTGAAGCGCCCGAGGGGCGCGAGCACCATCGCGCCGCGGAGCACGAGCGCCGGGTGGAGAAGGAGGTCGATCGCGGCGTACTCGAGCTTGATCTCCTCCCCCGCCTCCTCGATCTCGAACTCGCCGCCGATGCGCACGAAGTCGCTCACCCGCGTGGCCGTGAAGAGGTTGAACCGTTTGGCCTCGAAGCCGAGCACCTCGGTGACGCCATCCACGCGCTCCAGCCGCGCGTGCGCCTCCGCGTAGCCGCCGAGCGCGGTGCGTCCGAGTAGGGTCGTCAGATACGGCTTGTCGTAGACGCCTCCGGCGACGAAGGGGCGCTCGGGGGGAAGCGTGTCCTGCTGGCCGGCCGCGGGGAGCGCGCCGACCACGATCGCGACCGCCGCCGCAGCGCACGCCCGCCTCACCGCTCGCCTCCGCGGACGTCGATCAGCAGCGCTGCCGTCCCGCGCCGTCGTAGTAGGGAAGCGGCGCAGCGCACGCTCCGCCGGTCCGCGCACCACCGCGCCGCTCCGCGCGTAGGTCGAGCCGTGGCATGGGCAGACGAGCGAGGATCCCTCCAGATCGACCACGCACCCCAGGTGCGTGCACACGGGCGAGAGCGCGATGAGCCGTCCGGCCTCGTCACGGACCAGGTAGATCGGAAGCTCCCATCCCTCGGGGCGGACCTTGAGGAAGCTCTGGGGGCCGTCGAGGCCGGGGTGCTGCGCGGGGAGGATGCGGAGGCGGCCGCCGTCGGTCGGGAGGGTCACGGTCGCGAGCGCCGTGCACGCGGGCACTCCCAGCATGGCCGCGGCGGCCGAGAGCGCCAGAAAGCGGCGCCGGTCGAGGTCGATCGGACTCCTGGCCGCGTCACCGGCTCTCCACGAAAGCGAGCAGCGCGGCGCGGTCCACCGGAGCGAGCCGCTCGTAGGCTGCGCGCGCCCGCGCCGCTTCCCCGCCGTGCAGTACGACCGCATGGTGGACGCTCCGTGCCCACCTGGGCGTACTAAACGGAGCGCTGGTGGGCGTCACCGCGGGGATCGGGATGTACTTGGTGGCGATCGCACAGGAGCACCCACAGGCGCTCGCGCTCGGGGGCATCGTGATGGTCGCGATGATCGGGAGCTGCCTGGTGAGCGGGCTCTCGGGGGCGCTGATCCCGCTCACCATGCGCAAGCTGGGCTTCGATCCGGCGACCGCCTCGAGCATCTTCCTGACGACCGCGACGGACGTCGCGAGCATGGGGATGCTCCTCGGCCTGGCGATCCTCCTGCTCCTCTGACGGGTCAGCCCGCGCCCTCGAGCAGCTCGTGGGCGCGCGCGACCGCCTGCCCACCAGCCCGCCCCTCTCTTCCTCGGCCTTCGGATGCTCGTCCATCACGCGCCTCCGGATCCGGCCGCCAGCTCCTCCGCGAGAGAGAACGCGCGTGCGAACCGCCCCGGGAGCCCCGGGCGGCTCTCCCAATTCGCATCCAGGTAGAGCCCCCGGGGCAGCGCCAGTCCCGCGAGCGCGCTCCACGTGTGATCCCAGGCCGGCATCGCCTCACGCGCGACCGCGAGCGGACGGCTCTGATAACCGGTGCAGCCGCGGAACTCGTCGATCGCCAGCCACGCCAGTGAATCGTCGTCCAGCTCCGCGATCTCGGGACGCGTGCCGCCGCCGAGATAGGCGGTGTAGACGTCGGTCCGTCCGAACAGGCTGTGATTGTAGGTGACTCCGCGCAGCGCGAGCGGCTCGGCGAAGGAGACCTGAAAGCCCATCCCACGCAGCTCGGTCTCGGCGTGCAGGTGCACGACACCGAGCTGGTTGTAGTGGAGACGCTGGATGCGGACGGCCGCGGCCGGAGCGACCGGATCGAGCAGCCGTGCCACGGCCGCAGCCGGCACGGCGAGCACGACGCGCGAAGCCTCGAGCGTCTCCCCTGGGATCTCGACCACCCAGGCGGGGCCGTCCGGCGCTCCCTCCGTACTGTGCGGGTGAATGCCCAGCACCGGCGTTCCGGTGCGAATCCGCGGACCGAGCGCGCGCGCGAGCGCGTCGGGAAGCGCCTGCATCCCATCCCTGAAGGAGCAGGCTGCCGGGGGCCGTACGGCCCCGCCGCGGCGCAGCAGGTGCAGCAGGAGGCTCCGTCCCACCCCGAACTCGTCGAGCACGTGCTGGAGCGAGAGCCCCACCCGCATGTCGGCGGGGTCCGAGCCGTAGAGCCCCCCGTACAGCGGCCCCACCAGCGTCTCGTACAGCTCGTGCCCGAGCTTGCGGGTGAAGTAGCTCGCCACGCTCTCGTCCGGGTCGGGCCCGGCGGTGAGCGGCTCGAGGGCGGCGCGCAGCTTGGCGCGGGGTGAGACCAGATCCGCCGCAAGAAAGGCGCCGGCGCTGAAGGGCACGCGGCGCAAGCTGCCGGACCGGTAGACGAACAGGTCGAGGTCGGGCGGGGCCGTTACGAGCTGCGCGCGCAGTCCCAGCTCGTCGATCAGCGCCGCCAAGGGGCGGGTGAGCCGCGCGCGCTGCGGCCCCCAGTCGAGCAGGTGGCCGTCGATCCAGCCGCTCTGGATCACTCCGCCCACGCGCGGGGCGGCCTCGAACAGGGTGAAGTCGACCCCGCGCAGGGCGAGCTCGCGGCCGAGCGCGAGCCCGGAGATGCCGCCGCCCACGATCGCAATCATGCGGAGCGGCTACCCCGCGGCCGGGCGGACGGCAGGCGCGGGATTTCCGCTAGTGGAGCCAGCGCAGGGGCGGCAACGTGCGCATCGCCTCGCGCAGGCGAGCGAGATCGCGCTCCGCCCGGCAGCCGTCGGGCAGCGTGGGCTCGCGCGCACCCTCCGACAGCCAATCGGAAATATAGTGCTGGAGCGGCGCATCCAAGTCGAGGCGGCCGTCTTGGACGAGCACCAGCGCCGCGCGGGTGGTGGCCGTGACCTTGGTGACCGACGCCAGGTCCCAGAGCGTCTCTTCGCTGACGGCGGGAGCGCCTAGGGCGCGGTCGGTCGCTCCCCACTCGCCGGCCAGCACGATCCGCCCGCGGTGCCCGATCACGACGGCCGGGCCGGGCGCGATCGAGCGCTCCATCAGCCGGTCCACGTCGTCCAGGAACCAGTACGCGAACCCGTTCACGCTCGGAGCTGGCTCGAGTAGCGGCACTCCCGCCGCGGCTGCGGCCGCCTCGACCGAGGGCGCGGGAGCGTCCGGGCGCGGCGCAGAGGCAGATCCCGAGGGCAAACGCCGGCAGAGCGGCGCACGCCCGCTGCAAGGGGCGATGACTCAAGAGATTGGGGCTGAAGCCTCGGAGAGCGTCCCGCTGTGGGCCGCTCCTTCATGCTGTCACAAGGAGGCGAACCGAGCAACCCCTTCCGCATCGGGAACGCGCGCGGCGCCCGGCGATTAGATTGCGCGGCTGCAGACTCACTAGCGGAACAAAACTCTAGCGGAAAAGACTCGCGGAAGAGGCTTGCGGAGGAGAGATAAGCGAGGAGGGCGGAACGCCGGAGGTCGGGCGGCTCGAGGCGATCTGGGTGAAGCCGGTGCGGCGGGAACGAATGGATCCGGTCGAGCGGGCGGTGCTGGACGCGCGCGGGCTCGAGGGAAACGCCGACCGGGGCGGGCGGCGCGCGCTTACCCTGATCGAGCGCGAGACCTTCGAGCGGGTGCGCCGGCAGCTTGGCCCCGTGATCGAGTCCAGCATGCGGCGCGCCAACCTGATGGTCTCCGGGCTCCGGCTCGCCGGCAGCCACGGACGGGTGCTTGCGATCGGACCCACCCGCATCCAGATCGGCGGGGAAACGCGCCCCTGCGAGCGCATGGAGGAGGCGCACGCGGGGCGCCGCGCTCGAGACCGACTGGGGAGGCGGAGCCTACGCGGTGGTGCTCGAGGGCGGCGCGATCGCGGTGGGTGCTCCCGTCGCGTGGGAAGCGGCTACCCCTCCGCCAGCAGCGTCGCCAGACGGGTGACCCCCTCCGCGAGCGCCGTCGAGCGCGCCCCGTGAACGATCTCCCCGCCTTCCGCTCGATCGTAGAGGTCGATCCGGTCATGATCGAGTGCCGCCGCTGCCCGCGGCTGGTCGCGTGGCGCGAGGAGGTCGCGCGCACCCGCCGCGCGGCCTTCCATAACCAGACGTACTGGGGCCGGCCCGTGCCGGCGTTCGGCGATCCGGACCCACGCCTGCTCGTGGTCGGGCTCGCTCCCGCCGCGCACGGTGGGAACCGCACCGGCCGCATGTTCACGGGCGACCGCTCGGGTGACTGGCTCTACCGCGCGCTCTTCCGCGCCGGCTTCGCCAGCCAACCGGAGTCGATCGCGCGGGACGACGGCCTCACGCTGCGCGACTGCCTGATCACCGCCGCCGTGCACTGCGCCCCGCCCGGGAACCAGCCGCTGCCGGCCGAGCGGGCCAACTGCCAGCCCTACCTCGAGGCCGAGCTCGCGCTCACCCTGCGCGTGCGCGTGATCGTGGCGCTGGGAGGCTTCGCCTGGACCCACGTGCTGCGCGTGCTCGAGGGGCGGGGCTGGCGCATGCAGAAGCCACGGCCTGCCTTCGCGCACGGCGTGGAGAGCGAGGCGACCCGACCCGAGGACGAAGCAACCGAACCGGTGCGGCTGCTGGCCTCCTATCACCCGAGCCAGCAGAACACGTTCACCGGAACGCTCACCGAGGAGATGTTCGACCGCGTGTGGGCGCGCGCCCGCGAGCTGATCGGCTGATGTGCTACTCCAGCATCGCGATCGCGGACGCCGGTGCGGGGGGCTGCACCTTCGGATCCGACATGATCAAGCGGGCGCAGGTGTTCCACCGCAGCAGGGCGTCGTCGTTGCCCGCAGGGCGGAGCGCCGCGGCCCGATCGTAGCACTCCATCGCCTGGCGCAGCCAATCGTACACGATCGGCCCCGAACCGAGCGCGTTGCGTGCGCGCAGCGCCGAGCCCTTCCGCTCGCAGATGATCCCGGAGTAATAGGCACGCTCGTACTCGCCCTCGATGCGCGCCAGGAGTGCGCGCACGCTCTCGACGCCGGGAGCGCCCTCGTGCTTGAACTGATCCGTCAGCGCGAGCAGGAGCGAAATCAGCGCGTCCCGGTGGTTCGGCTCCGACTCAAGCACGTCCCGGCAGATGCTCTCCGCCTCCCAAGGCTCATTGAGAAGTCGATACCGTTCCACCTTCTGCAACGCGCGCGCGATCCCTTCCCAGCTGAGCTTCTTCAACGTGAACATGGTCATCCTCGTCATCCTCCTAACGGCGGGCCGGCGGCTTCCCCCTTCCCCGCCCATGAACGAGCCGCACCAGCTTGGTGAGTGGATCGTAGGCATCGTCGACCACTCGCTCCTTGAGCGGGATGATGCCGTTGTCGGTGATCGTGATGTGCTCGGGACAGATGTCGGTGCAGCACTTGT
Source organism: Gemmatimonadales bacterium UBA6960 (assembly GCA_963580305.1). Classification (GTDB taxonomy): domain Bacteria; phylum Gemmatimonadota; class Gemmatimonadetes; order Longimicrobiales; family Gaopeijiaceae; genus UBA2988. Next base: position 17,608 of record CAUZJY010000007.1, on the reverse strand, counting down.
TGATGTTGCAGTAGCCGATGCTCTGCTCTCCGCGGAGATCGGCACGCCGATCCTCGACGTCGAGCGGATGCAGCTCGAGGGCGGCCGCGTGGATGAGGAAGCGGGGACCGATAAAGCGGTCGTGATAGTGATGCTCCCGCAGCACGTGGCAGACGTCCTGGCAGAGGTAGCACTCGATGCACTCGCGGCGACCACCAGGTTCACCTTAGCCCACTCCGGATCCTTGTTCGCGTGGTCGGCGTGTGTGTGCGCCGCGGCTCTCGGTGCGCTCGAGCGCGGCGCGATCACCTCGGAGACGGTGAGCAGGTTGTGCAGGTCGAGCGTGGCGTACCATCCGGGATGGTATTCGCGGTTCCCCGTGACGACAACCGCTTGTGCGCGCGTACTGCCCGGCCCATTGCCCGAACACGATCAGGTCCGAGAGCGAGTTGCCCCCGAGGCGGTTCGCGCCGTGCAGCCCGGCGCCACACTCGCCGGCAGCGAACAGCTCCGGCACCGTGGACATCTGCGAATCGGCATCCACGCGCACGCCGCCCATCATATAGTGCGTGGTGGGGCCGACCTCCATCGGTTCCTCGGTGATGTCCAGATCCGCAAGCTCCTTGAACTGGTGGTACACCCCGGGGAGCTTGCCCTTGATGTGCTCGGGCGCGTTCGGGATACGATCCTTGATCCAGGCGATGTCGAGGAAGACCCCGCCGTGCGGGCTGCCGCGTGCTGGCCTGGCGATCGAGAAGCCGACCGACTCCTGATCCGGGAAGCCCGCCTGAAAAGCTGTCAATAGCGGAGTGGGACGCCACGGCCTAACATCGGCGAACCGCCAAGCTGCCCCCTTCACGCCGCCCGCGCCGCGAGCTGCCGCCACGCCCACATGTACACGGCCGCGTTGAGCACCACGACCCCGATTCCCAGCCCGAGCTGCATCTCGCGCGTGAGCGCGCCCGGATAGAGCAGCGGGATCACGTAGTGCTCGAGGAAAGATGTCCCGTAGTTCCCCTGCCCAGCGCGCTGGCGGAACTCCTGCTCGAGGGGGGTGAGCGGGCAGACCCACCCCATCAGCTCCACCAGCGCTCCCCAGATCGCGCAAGGGACGTGCACCCGGGCGACGTGCGGCCAGCGGAGCACGAGGAGTGCGCCGAGCACCACGAACACGATGAAGGCGAGGTGCGCGCCGACGACCAGGTTGGCGAGAAGCGCGTACAGACCGGTCACAGCGGGCCGGGCCGCGGCCTTCTCAGAGCGGCGGCAGCGTCCCCTTCAGCAAGCGCCATCCGGCCGCGCTTCCCCGGAGGGCGAGCAGCCGCGCGAGCGCCATGGCAGCCCCGGTCGCGCCCGCCCACGCGAGCGCCTGCGGCCAGGTCACATCGGGGGTAGCGGGATTCTCCGGCGGATCGTCCCCCCACCACCACCGCCAGCCGTCTGCGAGCCCCCTGCGCGCGACCAGCACGGCGAGCACGCCCGCCGCGCCCGCGACCAGGCTCCACTGCATCCTTTCGCTGATGTGCTTCATCCAGCCCCCGGGAACAGGTCCGAGACGTCAGGCGGGCAAGCGCCGTGCCCCCATTGGCCGGCATCAGATCCCGGTGCGCTCGGTCGCGGGCGCGGGCTCCTCGACCGGAGGTGGCTCCACCGGCGCCGGCGACGGCTCGACGCCCGGCTCTCCCGGCTCCTCCATCGCCTCCTCCGGGGGGCTCTCGAGGGGCGGCTCAGGGGTCCCGAAGTCGGGCGCCTCGATCCGGATATCCTCCGGAAGCATGATCGGCTCGGGAGCAACCGGAATCGGCGAGCGGTCGCGAGTCCCTCCGCGGAGCCGCTGGAGGATCAGGTCGCGCCGCCACGCCATCCGCCCGGGCCGATCGGCGGGATTCGAGGTGTGCGGATGCGGGAGTGTTCCGGCGAGCGAGGCCGCCTGGAAGGTGGTGAGCTCGGCCGCGGAAACGCCGAAGTACTCCCGGGCGGCGGCCTCGGACCCGAATATCCCGGGCCCTAGCTCGACGGTGTTCAGGTACAGCTCGAGGATCCGGTCCTTGCCGAGGAAGCGCTCGAGCCGCCGCGCGATGAACAGCTCGGCGGCCTTGCGCGCGAGCGAGCGCTCCGGCGTGAAGTAGAGGTTCTTCGCAAGCTGCTGGGTGATCGTGCTCCGGCCCCGCACCTCCGACCGGTTCCGCAGGTAGTAGCGCCCCGCGCCGACCAACGCCCGGAGGTCGCCCGGATCCGTCCAGGAGAAGGGCACCTCCCCCCGGTAGCGCAGCTCCTCGCCGACCGCGACCCAGTCGATCCCCTCGTGCTCGCGGAAGCGTCCGTCCTCCGCAGCGACCACGGCGCGCACGACGTTGGCGGAGATTCGCCCGAGCGGGACCCACGCATGGCGGAGTGCGAGCGGCTCGCCCGCGCGCTCGACCTGGGCGATCCGGTAGCGCATCAGGGCCGTCGTCTCCGGGTCGACCCAGCGATACGCGATCGGCCACGGGAGGGCGAGCCAGGCCACGAACGGCACCCCGATCGCGAGGAGCAGCGCGGATCCGACCATCCTGCCACGACGCGGCATGCGCTGGTCTACCCCACGACGGCCCCGGTGCGCCAGCCGAGGCCTCCCCGAAACCCGTTCGCGCGCTCGATCGTCCACGGCTGAGCCGCGCCGAGATCGAGCGGCTCGACCTCTTCATCCTGGGAGGGGGCGGCCTCCTGTACGATGGCGCGAACGAGTACCTGCGCGAGCTCGCGCTCGCTCACGAGCCGGGCGTGCCCGCGATGGCGTACGCGGTCAGCGCCGGTCCCCTGGAAGAGTCCTCGGCGCGCGATCTGGTCAGGGACACACTCGTGGGATGCGCGGCCGTCACGGTGCGGGACCGCGTGGCGCAGCGGGTCCTCGAGGAGGAGCCCTGGACGAGGAGACGCTCGGTCGCGAGGGACTCGATCCGGACCGGCAGTTGATCGGCTTCTCGGTGCGCGAGCCGGGCCCCGCCGCACCTCACATCGATCCGAACCGGTACCACGCCCTCCTCGCCGACGCGGGCGACTACGAGGTGGATCGCCTGGAGGCCAAGGCCGTCTTCGTGCCGCTCGAGAGCGGCCACCAGGATCTGCAGCACAGCCACGCCGTGGTTTCGAAGATGAAGCGGGCGGACCAGGCGCACATGCTGAAGCGGCGCTACAGCCCTGAGCAGCTCGTCGGGCTGATGCGCCGCCTCGACTTCGCGATCGGCATGCGGCTTCACTTCCTGATCTTCGCCACGCTGGCAGGGGTGCCGTTCGTTGCCCTCCCCTACGCGTCCAAGGTGCACGGTTTCCTGCGGCGTCCTGAGGTCGCGCGCTCCGTCGCCCTGCCGGTCTGGAGCGCAGTGCTGGCCGCCGATACGGACGTGCTGGTCGGCGGGGAGGAACCAGCCGGCATCGGCGGGGGGGGCTGGCCCGGCGCAACCCTCGCCACGCGGGCGTGAGCAGTGGACGCTCGTGGCGAGCCGAACGGTGGACTGGATCTTCTACGTCCTGTACGGGATCCTGGCGCTGCGCTTCCTGCTCACCCTGCTCGGCGCGCAGGAGGACGCGGGCTTCACGCGGTTCGTGCACGCGGTGTCGGGTCCGTTCTACGGCCCCTTCGAGGGAATCCTGACGCAACCCGGCGCCGACGACGGTGTCGTGGACTTCCCCGCCCTCCTGGCGATACTCTCGTATGTCGTGCTGCACCTCGCGATCCGGGGACTGCTGCGGGTGATCGCCACCCGCACGCACTGACGCGGCGGGCTGCCGCCCGGAATCCGCGTCCCAACTCCGGGCAAGGCAACGAAGCGACCGAATGAATCTGAGGCTCGTAGCGCTCACCATCTTGCTCGCGTCGGCCGCGCCCCTCCGGCCCCAGGAGCCTCGGGGCGATCGAGCTCCGGTCTACCGGGTTCCGGTCACCGGAGTGATCGAGCTGGGGCTCGCGCCCTTCATCGAGCGGAGCCTCCGCGAGGCCGCGGCCGCCGGAGCGGCGGCCGTGGTGCTCGACCTGGACACCCCCGGCGGACGCGTGGATGCGGCGGAGCGCATCGTGGACGCGCTCTCCGACGCGGCGGTGCCGGTCCACGCGTACGTGAACCGGCGCGCGTTCTCGGCCGGCGCCATGATCTCCCTCGGGGCCCGGCAGATCCACATGCGTCCGGGCTCGGTGATCGGCGCGGCCACTCCTGTGGGAGGCACCGGCGAGAAAGCCCCCGAAAAGATCGTGTCCGCGATGCGCAGCGCCATGCGGGCGCTGGCCGAGGCGCACGGTCTCGACCCGCGCGTGGCCGAAGCCATGGTGGACGAGGACATCGAGATCCCGGGCGTGAGCGAGGCGGGCAAGCTCCTTACCCTCACGACCGAGGAGGCGGTGGGGCTGGGCTACGCCACGGAGGTCGAGGACTTCGACGCGCTCCTCCGCGCGATCGGGGCCGCCGGCGCACCCGTGCAGGAGATGAAGGTGAACTGGGCCGAGCAGCTGGTGCGCTTCCTGACGCATCCCGTGGTCGCGCCGCTCCTGCTCTCGCTGGGCTTTCTCGGTCTGATCATCGAGATCCAGTCGCCGGGCCTCGGCCTCCCGGGCGCGGTCGGGGTGCTCGCGCTCGCGCTGTTCTTCGGCTCACACCTGCTGATCGGGCTCGCGGGGCTGGAAGCGCTCTTGCTGTTCGGCACTGGCGTCGTCCTCCTCGCGCTCGAGATCTTTCTGATTCCGGGGGGCGGCGTGGTCGGCGCCCTCGGGCTGGCCGGCATCCTGGGGGGACTCTACATGAGCTTGATCGGGCAGCTCCCCACGATGGACGACTTCACGCGCGGCGCCGCGATCCTGAGCACGACCCTGCTCCTGTTGGGGATCGCGTCGTGGTTCCTGATCCGCAGGCTCCCCTCCAGCCGCCCGCTCGGACGCACGGGGATCTTCCTCACCCGCGACACCGCACGCGCTACCGGGTACGCCTCGGCCGCCCGGCGCACGGATCTGCTGTCGAAGGAGGGAGTCGCGCTCACGGATCTGCGGCCGTCCGGGGTAGGACTCTTCGACGACGAGCGGATCGACGTGGTCTCGGAATCCGAATGGGTCGAGCGGGGGAGCCCGATCCGGATCGTGGCGTCGGAGGGCTACCGGCACGTGGTGCGTCCGGTGAAGGCGCCCGAGAGCCCATGACCGCCCCTCGACCGGCCACTCGCCGCCCTGCCTTCCCTTCACACCCGGAGCCCGCTCATGCCTGAGCAGATCCTCTTCTCCACCACGCTGATCGCGCTGATCGGCGGCATCGCGCTCCTGCTGCTCCTCCTGTGGGCCGTTCCGGTTCGCCTGTGGGTGGAGGCGATCTCGGCCGGCGCCAAGGTGGGGATCGGCTATCTGGTGGGGATGCGCCTGCGCAAGGTGAACCCACCGGCCGTGGTCCGCCCCCTCATCTGGGCCACCACGGCCGGGATCCCGCTCGACATCGGTGACTTGGAGGCGCACTACCTGGCTGGGGGGGCGGTCGACCGGGTCGTGCGCGCCCTGATCAGCGCCGACAAGGCGAACATCAGCCTGTCCTTCCAGCAGGCGGCTGCGATCGACCTCGCGGGCCGCGACGTCTTCGAGGCGGTCCAGGTCTCGGTCAACCCGAAGGTCATCACCACCCCGCGCGTCACGGCGATGGCGCGTGACGGCATCCAGCTCATCGCGATCGCGCGCGTGACGGTGCGGGTGAACATCAACCGGCTCGTGGGAGGCGCCGGCGAGGAGACGGTGCTGGCGCGCGTGGGCGAGGGGATCGTCTCCAACATCGGCTCCGCCGACTCCCACAAGGCGGTGCTCGAGAACCCCGACAACATCTCGAAGACCGTGCTCGAGCGCGGCCTCGATGCGGGCACCGCGTTCGAGATTCTCTCCATCGATATCGCCGACATCGACGTGGGCAAGAACATCGGCGCCGAGCTGCAGACGGATCAGGCGGAAGCCGACAAGCGGGTGGCTCAGGCGCGCGCCGAGGAACGGCGCGCGATGGCAGTCGCCCTCGAGCAGGAAAACCGCGCCAAAGTGCAGGAGAAGCAGGCGGATCTGGTCGAGGCGGAGGTCAAGGTGCCGCTCGCGATCGCGGAAGCGTTCCGCAGCGGCAATCTCGGCGTGATGGACTACATGCGGTATCGGAACATCGAGTCGGACACCTCCATGCGGCAGTCGATCTCCGAGGGCGAGGAGGGCGGTTCGGAGCCGCTCGGATGACCGACATCGGCTCGCTGCTCCTCTTCCTGGCAATGCTGGCGCTGCTGTCGCTGCTGGACGCCCGCGCGCGCGCCCAGCAGCGGCGGCGAGAGCAGCGGGAGGCGCAGCCGCGGTCCGGTACCGGAGAGCTCCCACGACCGTCGCACGCCCCTTCACCCTTCCCTGAGCCGCCGCTCGCGGAGGAGGAGAAGCAATGGGCCGGCGAGCCCGCCGAGGAGGTGCCGCCGCTCGTGGTCGAGGCGGAGCCCCTCTGGGAGGAGGGGCTCCGTGAGCTCGCCGCGCCCGCGCCGACCGAACCCGTGGAGGAAGAGGAAGTGAAGCGCGTGGATCCCGCGGTCGTGCCGCTCCGCCCTCGCGCTCCGCGGCGCGCCCGCGCTACTCCCGTGGCCTCCGGCCTGGTGGGAGAGCTCGGTCGCGGTTCCGAGGCCCTCCGGAAGGCCGTGCTCTACCGCGAGGTCCTGGGGGCGCCCCTCGGCCTCCGCGGTCGCTCCGGGGGCTGGGAGGATCCGGACTGAGGCCTCAGCGGACAGCCCGCGCCTCCACGACCGGATCGGCCACCCGCTGGAGCAGCACGCCGCCGACCAGGAAGAAGGCGGCGACCGCGACCACGGCCAGCCGCTGGTTTCCGCCCGTCAGACGCGAGATGGTGCCGAACACCAGCGGCCCGACGATCGAGGACGACTTCCCGCAGAACGCGTAGAAGCCGAACATCTCGGCCTCCTTGCCGTCCGGGATCAGCGCGGACATGAAGCTCCGGCTCGCGGCCTGAATCGAGCCTAATCCGGTGCCGGCCAGCACCGCAACCGCGAAGAACACGGGCTTCGAGGTGATGAAGTACGCGCTGACCGCGACGCCCGTCCACAGCACCAGCGTGCCCGTGATCACGCGCTTGGGACCCCACAGATCGGTCGGCCGCGCGAGCGCGAACGCGCCCACCAGAGCGGAGAACTGTACCACCAGGAAGAGCACGATGACCTCGCTCGCGGTGAAGTCGAGCGTGCCGGTGGCGAATAGCGCGGCCATCGTGATCACGGTGAGCACGCCGTCGATGTAGAAGAAGTAGGCGAGCAGGAAGCGGCGGAGCTGGATCTGTCCGAGCACCTCGGCGGCAATGCGGCGGAAGTGCACCAGCCCGCCCGTCGCAGCCTGCCGCACGCTCTCGCCGAGGCCGCGCGACTCGGGGAGCAGGAAGAAGGCGGGCAGGGAGAAGACGAGCCACCAGGCGGCCACCACGAGCCAGATCAGATCGAAGCGTCCGGCGCGGGCGAGCGGTATGGCCGCGATCAATCCCGCCGCCGAGCCGGCGTAGCCGAGCCCGTAGCCGAGCCCCGAGATGCGACCATGGTGCGTGCGGGGCGCGATGTCAGGAAGATAGGCGTTGTAGAAGACGACGCCCCCTTCGAAGGCCACGTTCGCGACCACGGCCAGCGCGAAGGCGAGCCAGACGGTGCCAGCCCCGAGCGTCGTGAAGCCCGCGACCGAAGCGATTCCGACCAGGGTGTACACGACGAAGAGCCGCTTGCGCACCCCGGCGCGGTCCGCGATCGACCCCATCAGGGGCGAGGTGAACGCGACCAGCGCAACCGACCCGGAGACCACCCATCCCCACAGCTGGTCCCCCCTGCCCTCCTCGTTCCCGACCACGACGTTGACGAAGTACACGCTGAACACCGCGGTGGCGATCACCGCGGAGTAGATCGAGCCCGCGAAATCGTAAAGCGCCCAGGAGACGACGTGCTTCCGGTTCACGGGTCGGGGGCTGGAGGGAAAGCACGCACGGCGGGGCGGCACGCTAACGGCGGCCACCGGCGGTCGCCAGGGCGCCCGCGGTGCGGACGACTCCGCCCTGCCGTTGCACCGCACCCGCGCCTGTCGCGATCCTCCGGCCCGCATGGATTCGCTTCGGGGCAGGATCGCGCTGGTCACGGGAGCCAGCTCGGGGATCGGGCAGGCCTGCGCCCGCGCCCTCGCGGAGCGGGGGGCTCGGGTGTTGCTCGCCGCCCGGCGGCGCGAGCGGCTGGACGCGCTGTGCGCCCAGCTCGAGCAGAGCGGCGCGGGCCCGGCACACGCGAAGTGTGGGGAGGTGCACGCCTTCACCCTGGACGTGCGGGACCGCACGGCGGTGGCGGCCCTCGAGCGCGAGCTGGCCGAGCGCGAGCTCCTTCCAGACGTGCTGATCAACAACGCGGGGCTCTCCCGGGGGCTAGATCCGCTGCACGAGGGAATGATCGATGACTGGGAGGAGATGATCGATACCAACGTGAAGGGGCTGCTCTACGTCACGCGTGCGTTCCTCCCGCACATGGTGGCCCGGAACCGGGGCGACGTCGTGAACATCGGCAGCGATGCTGGGCACATGGTCTACCCGAGGGGCAACGTGTACGGGGCGACCAAGTTCGCCGTGAGGGCGATCACGCACGGCGGCAACGTCGATCTGGTAAGCACCCGCGTGCGCATGTCCACCGTAGATCCCGGCATGACCGAAACGGAGTTCAGCGATGTGCGCTTCCATGGGGACCGGGAGCGCGCCGCCGCCCTCTACCGTGGCTATACGCCCCTCACCCCCGAGGCCGTGGTGCGGGTGGTGGAGCGACCCCCGCACGTGCACGTGCGCGACGTGGTCATGATACCGATCGTGCAATGCAACCTCATGGTCTTCGAGCCACGGAAGGAGGGCGGAGACTGAAGCGCCCTTCCGCGTACCTGATCGTGCTGGCGCTCTGGCTCAGCGCCACGAGCGTGCTGGCCATGGGGCTCGTCGTGTGGACCTTCCTCCCCGAGCCGGACCGCGACGGGGCGACTGTCCTGGCGACCGCCTCCTGACGCCGTGACGAGCCGTCCCCCGGGGAAACTCCAGATCCTCCTGGTCGAGAACGCCATCGAGGAGGTCTACCTGGTGCGCTCCATCCTCGAGAAGAGCGGCCTCTATTAGGTCACAACCTCGCAGGACGGCGAGCGGGCGGCACGCCTGATCCGGGAGCACTCCTTCGACCTGATCGTCACTGATCTCAACCTCCCCGGGATCGATGGCTACGACCTGATCCGGTTGATCAAGAACGAGCACCCGGAGCTACTCGTGCTCGCGATCACCGCATACACCGCGAACCACTACACCGACCACGCGTATAGCGCGGGGGCGAAACACGTGCTCACCAAGCCCCTCGACCGCGACGAGCTGCTGAGGCGCGGGGACGAAGTGCTGCTGTTGCTGCTCTCGAGCGGCACCGAAGACGCCGCCGCGGAAGCCGAGCAGAAGGGGGCGGAGCTGATCGGCGCGCACATCTATCGTCACGGGAACGTCCGTGAGCCACACGGACGATCCCCAGGAGCACCAGCTCCTGCTCGAGCGGATCGTGCGCGAGTTCAAGCCGCACACGGCGCTGATCCCGTCGCTCGCGGATCACCATGGGGACCGCCGGCAGGCACACCGGATCTCGCGGGCGGCGGTGGGCGACGTCCCCACCGTGCTCGCGTACGAGACGGCGAGCTCGACGCCGGAGTTCCATCCCACGCGGTTCGTGGACATCGGCCCCCATCTCACCAAGAAGCTCGAGCTGCTCACCGCGTACCGCGGCGGTGGACGTCCGGATCTCGAGGAGGCGTACGTCCTCGCCGCCACCCGGCGCTGGGGGCGACACCTCGACTTCAGAGTCGCGGAAGCGTTCGAGGTGCTGCGCGACGGGGGTACGTCGATCGCGTGAACCGAATCTGCGTCTTCTGTGGCTCCACGACCGGCGAGGACAGCTGCTACCTGGAGACGGCCGACCGCTTCGGGCAGATCCTGGCCCGGGAGGGGCTCGATCTGGTCTACGGCGGCTCCCGCGTGGGAATCATGGGCCGGATCGCGGCGGCCACCCTCCAGGCCGGGGGTCGCGGGATCGGCGTGATCCCGAGGGCAATCATGAACTGGGAGCTCGCCCACAAGAAGCTCACCGAGCTACGCGTCGTGCGCTCGATGCACGAGCGGAAAAGCGAGATGGTGGAGCTGTCCGACGCCTTCGTCGCCCTCCCGGGCGGACTCGGCACGCTGGAGGCGTTCTGCGAGCTGCTCACCTAGGCACAGCTGGGGCTGCACCGGAAGCCCTGCGCCAACCTCGACGTCGCCGGCTACTTCCAGCCGCTGGTCCGCTTCCTCGACCACATGACCCGGGAGGAATTCATGGCCCGACCGCACCGTGACATGGTGCTGGTCGAGGAGGACCCAGAGGTGCTCGTCCGGCGGCTCCGGGACTACCACCCCCCCGAGCCCACCCGTTGGCTCAAGGCAGGACAAATGTAGTTTTCCCCCGTCGGAGAGGCACGGGGCGACGGCCCGCGGCTTCTCCCGGCGGGCCAGGGCCGGTACTATGAGCCATTCCTGCAACCGGGAGGCCGTTCTTGGCCGCCTCGCCACATCTGGAGTTCGAGCGCGACATCGCCGAGATCGAGGAGCGGATCAAGAGCCTGCTCGATCTGGCCGACCGGAAGGGGATCGACGCGAGCGGAGAGCTCGAGGTGCTCCGGGAGCGGTTCGAACAGCTGCGGGAGGACACCTACAAGAGCCTACGGCCGATCGAGCAGGTCCAGGTCGCCCGTCACCCACGCCGGCCCTACACCCTCGACTACGTGGAGCGCTGCTTCACGGACTGGATCGAGCTGCACGGGGACCGGGGCTATCGGGACGACGAGGCGATCGTCGGCGGCTGGGCGCGCCTGAACGGCAACACGGTCATGGTGATCGGGCACCAGAAGGGCCGGGACATGAAGGAGAACCTGCGCCGGAACTTCGGCATGCCCCACCCGGAAGGGTACCGCAAGGCGCTTCGGCTGATGCGCCTCGCCGAGAAGTTCGGCCGCCCCGTGGTGACCCTGATCGACACGCCGGGCGCCTACCCGGGGATCGGCGCGGAGGAGCGCGGGCAGGCGGAGGCGATCGCGATGAACCTGCGTGAGATGGCGCGCCTCCGGACTCCCCTCCTGTCCGCCATCATCGGCGAGGGGGGCTCGGGTGGGGCGCTCGCGCTGGGCGTGACCGACCGGATCCTCATGCTCGAGCATTCGGTCTACTCGGTGATCTCGCCCGAGGGGTGCGCCGCGATTCTGTGGCGCACGGCGGAGCAGCGCGTGCAGGCCGCCGAGGCGCTCAAGCTCACGTCGCGCGACCTGCTGGAGTTCGGGATCGCGGACGAGGTGCTCGTGGAGCCGCCGGGGGGCGCACACCAGGACTGGGACGCCGCGGCGATGGTGCTCAGGGAGGCGCTGCTCCGGCATCTGGCCGAACTGCGCGGCCAGCACCCGGACGAGCTGGTGCGGCGGCGCCAGGCCAAGTTCGAAATGATGGGCGCCTGGCGCGAACGGCCGACGGAGCGCCTGCGCTCGGACGTGCCCGCCGGCGCCTAAACAACGATAAAAACGCGCGGAGCCGGCATCCCGGACGGATCCGGCCCCGCTAATCAGAAGGTGATAGATCGATGGTCGCGATTCCCGGATTCGCCGAGGTTCGCTTCAAGGGGACCCGTAAGGACTATTTCACGTACGGGGCGCTCGCCCTCGCACCCGGTCAGCACGTGATCGTGGAGGCCGACCATGGCGAGGACCTGGGCGAGGTCACCGCCCTCGGCACCATCGCCGAGCGCAAGTGCTCGTCCTCGGGCGGCTGCGCGACGCCGGTCCCCGAGAAGCGCGTGCTGCGTTCTGCGCGTCCGGACGAGCTCGGCCGGGCGCAGTCGCTCCGCACGGACGAGCAACGCGTCCGTATCGAGACGCGCAAGCTGGTCGAGAGGCACAACCTCAAGATGAAGGTCACCGAGGCGGAGTGGCAGTTCGATCGCAACAAGCTGATCATCTACTTCACGGCCGAGCGCCACGTCGATTTCCGTGAGCTGGTTCGCGACCTCGCGCGCACGTTCCGTACGCGCATCGAGCTGAAGCAGATCGGAGCGCGCGCCGAGGCGGCGCTCCTGGGCGGCGTCGGCCGCTGCGGCCGTGAGCTCTGCTGCTCTACCTGGCTCCCCGAGCTCAAGCCGGTCAGCCTCCAGCTCGCCAAGGATCAACGCCTCTCACTCAATCCGGCCCAGATCTCCGGGTGTTGCGGCCGTCTCATGTGCTGCCTGATGTACGAGCACCGCACATACGTCGAGGCGCGCCGCCGCTTCCCCCGTGAGGAGAAGAGCCTGCGCACGTCGCGGGGGGAGGAGCGTGTGGTCACGGTCGACATCTGGCGCGACCTGGTGACGCTCCGGGACGGGGAAGGGGCGCGCCGCACGATCCACCTCGACATGCTAAAGGAAGAGGTCGCGGGTCGCGTCGAGGATGCCCGCATCGAGGAGGAAGAGGCCACGCGGTGACGCCGGCCCGCCGCTATCTCACCACCCCGATCTACTACGCCTCCGGCGACCCGCACATCGGGCACGCCTACACCACCATCCTGGCCGACTCCCTCGTCCGCTTCTGGCGGCAGGAGGGGCGCGAGGTCTTCTTCCTGACCGGCACGGACGAGCACGGCCAGAAGATGTACGAGGAGGCGAAGCGCCGGGGGATCACGCCGCGCGAGCTGTGCGACCGGATGGCGGCGAGCTTTCGCGCCGCGTGGCAGGAGCTGGATATCTCCTTCGACCGCTTCATCCGGACCACCGAGCCTGCGCACGTGGCGGTCGTTACCGCATTCCTGCAGCGGCTCTGGGACCGGGGGGAGATCTACGCGGACGTCTACCGCGGGTGGTACTGCGTGTACGAGGAGCGCTACTGGACCGAGAAGGACCTCGGCCCCGGCAACACGTGCCCCGATTGCGGCCGCCCCACGCGCGAGATCGAGGAGAAGAACTACTTCTTCCGCATGAGCGCGTATCAGGAGCGGCTGATCGAGCAAATCCGCGCCCAGCCCGATTGGATCCGCCCGGAGATGCGCAAGAACGAGATCCTGGGCTTCCTCGCACAGCCGCTGGAGGACCTGTCGATCTCGCGGCCGAAGACGCGTGTCCCCTGGGGGATCGCGCTTCCCTGGGACGAAGAGCACGTCGCCTACGTGTGGGTGGACGCGCTCATCAACTACATGACCGCGTCGGGCGCGATCGACCCGTCCCGTCCTCCGGCGGAGCAGGGCTTCCAGGACACCTCGGGCTCCCGGTGGCCCGCCGACCTACATCTGATCGGCAAGGACATCCTCACCCCGCACGCGGTCTACTGGCCGACGCTGCTCATGGGCGCCGGCCTGCCCCTCCCGAAGGGCGTCTTCGCGCACGGCTGGTGGGTGGCGGGAGAGCAGAAGATGTCCAAGTCGCTCGGCAACGTGGTCGACCCGCTCGCCCTGCGCGCGCGCTTCGGCACCGACGCGGTGCGCTGGTACCTCCTGCGCGAGATGCCGACAGGCCAGGACGCCTCGTTCACTCCCGACCGCTTCCTCACCCGCTACAACGAGCTGGCCAACGTGCTGGGCAACCTGGCCAGCCGCGCGCTGGGAATGACGGAGAAGTACCGGCAGAGCGTCGTCCCAGACGCCCCAGGAACGGGGCTCGACCGGGAGATCGCGGACACGCTCGCCCACGTGCGGGCCGCGGTGACCGACCTGCGGCTGCACGACGCGCTCGCCGCGGCCATGGATCTGGCGCGGAGGGCGAACGGCTACGTCGAGGAGCGCAAGCCCTGGGCCCAGGCAAAGGCGGAGGCCACAGACCCGGCGAGCGGCGCCGAGTTGGACGAGACGCTCGCCACCCTGGCGCGCGTCCTCGCCGTGCTCGCCGCCCTCTTCCAGCCGGTGTGCCCCGCCAGAATGAGCGAGCTGGCTTCCCGCCTCGGCCTCGAGCGGGTCCCCACCCTGGAGGAGGCTCCCGGGCTGATGCTCGGGAGGGCGCACGTGCAAAAGGGAGCCCCCCTCTTCCCGCGCGTGGAACTCGAAGGATAGGGGGTCGGAGGGAACGTTTATTCCCGGCTCCGGCGGCGCGTCTCAAGAGATCGTGCCAAAAGGTGCATGATCCTTGACAGGAGCCGTCTCCCCGCCCAATGCTTCCATTGTTACTCTGATTTGCTCAGCACACGCGTCCTGGCAGTCCCCCCGATAACCGAAGCCCCCGTTCCGGTTCGCATCCGGCACGGGCATGGTCCGTTTTCGCGATGGAGTCGTCGATCATGACCGGAGACCGCTGGACGCTCCTGCTGCTCAGAGGCGAGCGGAGCCCCATCCGGCAGTTCTCTCTCTCCTCGCGAGCGATCCACTTCGGGATCGGCTGGCTCACCGTGCTGGTGCTGAGCCTCTCGGGGTTCGCGGCCACCGTGGGAATAGACGGGGCCGCCCACCTCGAGGCGCGGCGGCTCGATCTCGAGAACAGCGCGCTCACCCAGGAGCTCTCCGCCATCCAGGGCCGCGTGAACAGCCTGGAGGGCCAGATCGGCCAGCTGACGCAGATGGACTCGCGGCTCCGCCTGCTCGCCGGTCTCGACTCGATCGACGTCGAGGTGCTCCAGGTCGGAATCGGTGGTCCGAGCACGTCGGGGCCAGAGGGGAACGCGCTCTGGCCGGTCGACTCGACGCTCTCCAAGACCGCGTTCGTGATCGCGTACGACCTGAACGTGCTCGAGCGGCGCGCCAAACTGCTCAAGTCGAGCCTGGGCGAAGCGACCGACTCGCTGATGGCGCACCGCGACCTGCTCGAGTCCACGCCGTCCATCCTGCCGACGTCGGGTCTGCTCTCGAGCTTCTTCTCGAAGCGGCGCTACCACCCGATCCACCACCGGCCCCTACCGCACGAGGGCATCGATATCGCGGCCAGGCACGGGACGCCCATCTTCGCCGCGGCGAAGGGGAAGGTGGTGCGCGCCGTCAACATGAGCGACTACGGGCTGATGGTAGAGATCGACCACGGCTACGGATACACGACCCGCTACGGGCACGCGTCCCGCCTCCTGGTCCGCGTCGGGCAGACCGTCCAGCGCGGCAAGCGCATCGCGCTCGTCGGCAACACCGGGATCGCGACCTCCTCGCACCTGCACTACGAGGTGCGGGTGGACGGCAAGCCGCAGAACCCGATGAACTACGTCATCGCCGGGGCGGTGCCCTGAGGGCACGCGGCATGGGTGAAGCCCGAGGCGAAAAGAGAGGGCCGCCCGGCGGGCGGCCCTCTCTTTTCGCCTCGGATGACTCCGGCACGGGGGATGCTCCAAGCGCCCCGGACGTTGGAACCCCTCCCCTCCTCGCGGGGAACCATTCGCGTGCATCCCGTCGACGACCGCTCCCGTGCGCGCCTCCCGCGCCTCGCCCTCCTCGGCCCGACGCTGGGCGCACTCTGGCTCGCTCCGCTCGCCGGCCAGGGTGCGCAGAAGGATGCCACCCCACCCGCTCCCGAGCTCGCCCTCCCGGCAGCGACCGACGCGCTCCGCCCCGATACGGTGCTGATGCCCCCCGGAGGCCCCCGAGTGATCCGCCTCTCCGCTCCTCGATCGGGACTCACCGCGCTCCGCCTCTCGGTTCCCATCGAGGAGATCCCGATCGAGGCCGGAACCGCGTTCGTCCTCCAGATCTTGGCGCTCGGTCGCGCGCGCGGCGCGGCGCAACCGCTTGACCTACTGGTCGAGGGGAGCCGCACCCCCCTGGGGGGTCGCGTACACGGTGGTGGGACCCGCCGAGGAGTTTGACTACCTCGCCTACATCCTGCGAGAGGCCGTCGGCACGTCAGACCCGTGGAGCCGCGATCCGCGCGGGGCATCCCGAGCGCGCTCGCCGGGGCCAGTCTGAACGTGCTCGCGGCGTTCCACGCCCGTCAGTACGTGCCGGCCCACGCCACTGCGGCCGTGGTCGGCCCGATCACGGAGCGCGAGGGCCACGCGGCGCTCGAGCCACTGGGGATCACCCCGCCGTCGACCGGATCCTCGCGCCTCGCGCCGGCCTGGGACGACGAGGACCGGCTCGAGGTCGAGCGCCAGGTCACCAACGCGTGGATCGGAGTCGCCTTCCCCGCACACCCGGCGCACCCGCGCACCAGCTCAAGGAGGCGCTCAATCCTTCCCCGCCCGATCCCGGCGTGTACGTCGCGACCGGTCAACATCGAGGACACGCCCCGCGGCCCGGTGATCGTCGCGCAGGCAGCGGTAATGCCCGAGGCCACTGGCACCTGGGAGCGCCGGATCAGGGCCGCTATGGCGCGCCTCGAGGACGAGCCGGCCGAGGCGCTCTTCCGGTGGCAGCGGCGCCGCTTCCGGAGCGCGATCCTGCTGCTTGAGGGAGTGTCCGAGGAGGCGGCGTTCCGCATGGCGCTCGATCTCATGCGGGACGGGCGGGTGCGCCCGCTCCAGGAGGAGGTATGGGAGATCGGACCCGAGGAGCTGGCCGCCGCGCTCGAGGAGCCTCGCATCCTCCTCATGGGTCCGGACCTCGGCGGTCCCTGAGGGGCGGGTCACGGCTCCAGCTCGATCAGCCCCTGGATGAGCTGGACCTGGAGGTAGGGCCAATCGGCGGGGACGGCCACTCCGCCTTCGTTCTCGCGCACCGACCCGGGCGCGACACAGCGGAATTCCGCGAGTCGGATCCGGCGGGTCGGCGCGAGCTTGAGGTTGTCCGGACGGATCGGGTGCACGGTGGAGACGATCTCCACGCGCGTGCCCGGCTCCTGGACGAAGCAGCACGCCCACGACGCCTGGCGGCGGGCGAGCGATAGCCGCAGGTCGAAGAGGCGTCCGTCCGGAACGATCAGCCAGCGCACGTCGTGCGCGTAGCCGCGCAGCAGCCGCGCACGGAATCCGTCCGGTAGCGCATCCGGCGGCAGCGCCGGTCCGGGGGTACCGTCGGGACGGGTCACGCGCACTACCGTCCGTACGTCGAACGCGACCCGGTCGATCCAGTTGAAGAGCCGGTAATCCTGCCCCACGCCCACCATCCAGAGCACAGCGTAGGCCCGCTCGTTGAGGGCGCCGAAGGCCCGGATATGGCGCGCGGTCGCGCTCACGACGAGCGCCAGGAACACGACGGAGACGATCTCGGCGCGCGTCCACAGTGCCCCCGCGGGGCCCGGGGAGGGGAGGGCACCGACGCATCGGTGCGGGCGAAGCGGACGGCCAGCTCCTCGGCGAAGAAGAGCACGAGCGTGCACGTCAGCCCCACGATCGCCCACCCGATCCCGAGCGTGGCCAGGATGAAGAGGTTGAACGCCACGAACACGGCCGCCCGATCCACTTGAGGGGATGGCCGGTGCGAAGCAGGAGGGGGAGGGGAAGCACCGGCTCGAGCGTCATCACCACCCAGTCCACCGCGCGCAGGACCGGCAGGTGCTCCGGTCCCCACAGCTCCGGCAGGCGCGCGATCCCCACCTTCATCGAGGCGTAGAGCCCGAATCCCTGGTGCCAGAGGGCGCTATCCAGCTTCCAGACCCCGGCGATGAAATATATCCAGCACACGTTGAGCAGCAGACAGCGCACGGCCACGCCGCTCACCCGCACCAGGGGCCA
>CAUZJY010000006.1:0-33895 GCA_963580305.1 Gemmatimonadales bacterium UBA6960 | reverse complement strand
CGGCGTCGGCGAGGGGAGAGCCGGTCGGCGAGGCCGAATATAGAAGGCGCTCATGGGGTTGGGAACGCTCGCGGATCGGCAAGGGTTGACGGCTCTCCTGGGATTCGCATCTTGGCGCTTCATGAAGCTGCAGAGCCGACCTTTCGGCCGCCTCATCCTGGTCCTCATCATTCTCGGTGCCGCGGGGTGTCGTGAGGATGGCTTGGTGGGTCCCGAGGAGGAGCTGGCGCCCTTCGTGGGCACCTAGGACGCCCGGAGCCTCGTGGTGACCAGCAAGGCCAACCCTGAGCTATCGGTCGATCTGCTCAACGCTGGGAGCGAGTTCTTCATTGCGATTCAGCCGTCCGGGTCGTACACGGCGCATCTCAACTTTCAGGGAACGCCCCTGCCTGCCGAGGTCGGAGAGATCGAGGTGCAGAGCGCCAGCCGACTCGTCCTCCACCGGACGATTCCCTCGGAGCGGGACAATTCTGGGACTTACTCCTTCTCGGGTGGCAAGCTCCTCTTGAATGCGGATACGGAGTTTCCGTTCGACCTCAGTACGTCGACCTCCGCCACGCTATCTGCCGAGCTCGTCTGATGGTGATGTTTCACGTGGAACATCGCTGAGGCCCCAATGGAAGCCACCCCAGCACTGTGCAACGTTTTGTTATCCAGCCAACAATTTCCATCCTCCTGCCCATGGCTCTCGGCTCCCGGAGGGCCCCGGCTGGTACGTGCCTTGCTTTATCGACAGTTGTCGGAGCTAGATAGACTGCGACGGGAGCAGACGAGTGGTCCGATCGAAAAGCGGGTGGATCCTAGTCCTGGCAGCGCTGCTGCCGGTGGCGGCCTGCGACGTCGACCGCACGGAAGACGACGCGCTGCCGGAGGCCGAGGACTCCAGACTGCCCGGATACGAGGTCACCCTACCGGACGTGGACGTGCACCTCGATAGCACGACCATACCGGTGCCGGACATCGAGATCGAGCCCGGCAGCATCGAGCGGACGGACGACGCGGACGTGGACGGAGACGGCGAAAATCGCTGACGCTCGACGCACGTAGCGGATAGAGGGCGGCGGGTCCACATCCGTGGGCCCGCCGCTGTTTTGCGTCAGCCACGCGGGTCGGACGCCCTCGTCCGCTCTCCCGCGCCGGCGTGTGCGTGCCGGCGCACCTCGAGCACCAGGTTGTGCAGGTCCGACGGGGAGACGCCCGGAATGCGCCCTGCCTGCCCGAGCGTCTCCGGCCGCAGCTGCGCCAACTTCTGCCGCGCCTCCGTGGACAGGCTGACGAACGTCTCGTACGGAAGGCTCGCGGGAAGCACGAATCCCTCCTGGGCCCGGAGGCGCTCCGCGCGCTCCCGCTCGCGCCGCACGTACCCCTCGTAGCGGAGCTCGACCTCGATCGCGGCGAGCGTCTCCCCGTCCCGCACGCTCTCGCCGTCGAGGCCTCCCGCACGCGCGAGCGCTCCCACGTCGATCCCGGGGCGGCGCGCGAGGTCCGCCGCGCGGATCGGCGCGCTCGGTGGCGCGTACCCCGCCGCCTCGGCCACCGGCGCGGCCAGCGCCGCCGGGAGGTGCGTCGCATGGAACCAGCCCATGAGCGCGTCCTCCCGCTCGAGGCGGCGCGCCAGCGCCTCCTCCTGCGCGCGGGTGAGCAACCCGAGCGACCGCCCGAGCGGTCCCAGCCGGCGCACCGCATTGTCCTGACGGAGCAGCAGCCGGAATTCCGCACGCGAGGTGAACAGCCGGTATGGCTCGTCGACCCCGCGCGTGACCAGATCGTCGATCAGCACGCCCAGGTACGCCTGATCGCGCCGGAACACGAGCGGGGGGCGGCCCTGCACGGCGAGCGCGGCGTTGATCCCCGCGACGATCCCTTGTCCCGCGGCCTCCTCGTAGCCGGTCGTCCCGTTCACCTGTCCGGCCAGGTAGAGGCCAGGCACCGCGCGGACCTCCAGCGTGTGCCGCAACTGATGCGGCGGGAAGTAGTCGTACTCGATCGCGTAGCCGAAGCGCGTGACCCGCGCCTCCTCGAGTCCCGGAACCGTGCGTAGGAACTCCTCCTGCACCTCCGCCGGAAGCGAGGTGGAGAGGCCGTTCACGTACAGCTCGGTCGTGTCGAGTCCCTCCGGCTCCAGGAACACCTGATGCCGCGACGCGTCCGGGAAGCGGACGATCTTGTCCTCGATCGAGGGGCAGTAGCGCGGGCCCCGACCGGAGATCGCGCCTCCGTAGAGCGCGCTGCGCGCGAGATTCGTCCGCACGACGTCCTTGAGCTCCGCGCCCGCCCAGGTGATCCAGCACGGACGCTGCTCGGGGATCCGCTCGCGCGCGTACGCACTGAAGCGATAGTCCACGGCGTCGCTGTCCTGCCGCTCGAGCCGCCCGAAGTCAACAGTGCGCCCGTCGACCCGAGGCGGAGTCCCGGTCTTGAAGCGGCGGACCTCGAGCCGGTGCTCCAGATCGCGCGCCAGCTCCACGGAAGGGGCCTCTCCGGCGCGCCCCGCCTCGACCCCCGCCTGGCCTCCCACGTGGATCCGGCCGCGCAGGAAAGTACCCGCGGTCACCACCACCGCGCGCGCCTGTACGACGAGCCCGCTGCGCCCCACCGCGCCCACAACCCGCCCGCCGTCGATCACGAGCTCCGTTACCATCTCCTGCAGCAGGTACAGCCCGGGCAGCTCGTCGAGCAGCCGCCCGACCGCGATCGGGTAGCGTGCCCGATCACACTGCGCGCGCGGTCCCCACACCGCCGGACCCTTCGAGCGGTTGAGCATCCGGAACTGGATCCGGGTCGCGTCGGTGGCTCGCCCCATCACGCCGCCCAGCGCGTCCACCTCGCGGGCAACCACCCCTTTCGCCACTCCGCCGATGGCCGGATTGCAGCTCATCTGCCCGACGCGCGCGAGGTCCGGGGTGAGCAACAGCGTCCGGCTACCGAGCCGCGCCGAGGCGGCCGCCGCCTCGACCCCCGCGTGGCCGCCCCCGATCACGACCACATCGTAGGAGAGCACGAGGCTCATGCGGAGCTCTCGATCTCGAAACCCCGGTCGGGAATGCGGAGCGCGGAGGGCGCGCGCACCACACCGCTGACGCGCGCGCCCGGCGGCCCCTGTGCGAGGCGGCGCTCGAGCTCGGAGACCGTGTCCGGCGGACCGGCAACGCTCACCTCGACCGCGCTGTCGCCCGTGTTCCGCACCGCGCCGCGCACGCCGAGCTCGAGGGCGGTGCGCCGCGTCCAGAACCGGAATCCCACCCCCTGCACCCTCCCGGTCACCCTGAATCCCGTCCGCTCCTCGACCACCCGCGTCCCTCCTCGCTCACTTGCCGATGCAGAACTCGGCGAAGACGCGCTCGAGCACGTCGTCGGCCATGATCACCCCGAGCACCTCCTCGAGCGCGCTCTCGGCCGGCCGCAGGTGGGCGGCCGCGACCTCTGGACCGATCCCTTCTCGCAGCGCTCCCGCGAAGCTCCTCACCTCCTCGAGCGCCTCGGTGACCGCGCGGGCGTGCCGTGCGCGCGTGAGCACCGGCACCTCCGAGCCGGCCCGCACCAGCCCGCGGTAGGCGAGCTGCGGGAGGAGCGTGCGCAGCTCCGCGAGCCCGTCTCCGTGGAGCGCCGACACTCGCACCGTCGCGCACGGACCTGCGGGCGAGGGGGCCGGCACCGCGTCCGGCCCTAGATCGTGCTTCGTACGCAACACCACGACCGGTGCACCAGCGCCCTCGAGGAAGCGCCGTTCCTCCTCGTCCAGCGCGCAGACACCCTCGACACAGAGCAGCACGAGGTCCGCGGCTCCGAGGTAGCGCTGCGCCACCTCCACCCCCATCCGCTCGACCTCGTCGCCGGCGTCGCGGAGCCCCGCCGTATCGACCAGACGGAAGGGGAAGCCGCCGAGCGAGACGGCCGCTTCGAGCGCGTCCCGCGTGGTCCCGGGAACCGCGGTCACGATCGCCCGATCCTGGCCCAGCAACGCGTTGAACAGGCTGGACTTTCCCGAGTTGGGGCGACCCGCCAGGACAGTCAGGGCACCCTCGCGGAGCAGCTCCCCCTCCGCGGCCGTGTCCAGCAGCGCGGTCATCGAGCGGGCCAGCTCGTCCGCGCGCTCCGCGATGCGTGCGACCGGCACGGGAGGGTCGTCCTCCTCCGGAAAGTCCAGGTGGTGCACGAGGAGCGCCTCGAGCGAGATCAGCCCACTCCTCAGCTCGGCGACGCGCTGCGAGAGCCCACGATCGAGCTGGTGGAGCGCGGCCCGGCGCAACGCACGGCTCCGGCCGCCGATCAGATCCCCGACCGCCTCGGCCTGGACCAGGTCCATGCGCCCGTTGAGGTAGGCGCGGCGCGTGAACTCGCCCGCCTCCGCGAGCCGCGCACCCGCCGCCAGGCAGGCGTCCAGCACGAGCTCT
Source organism: Gemmatimonadales bacterium UBA6960 (assembly GCA_963580305.1). Lineage (GTDB taxonomy): Bacteria > Gemmatimonadota > Gemmatimonadetes > Longimicrobiales > Gaopeijiaceae > UBA2988. The sequence goes on along the minus strand of CAUZJY010000006.1, from coordinate 29,501 downwards.
GGTCCCAACCAGCCGCCGTGGCCCGAGATCTCGACCACATCCTCGCCCGTGTAGCTCGCCGGGCCAGAGAAGCGCGCGATGACCGCGCGGTCGATCAGCTCGCACGTTCGCGGATCCCGGATCGCCGCCAGCCGCAGCTCGCGCGGCCCAACCGCTCCCAGCTCGGGCGCGATCGTCTCGAGCACCTGGCCGGCACGCGGGCCGCTCACGCGCACGAGGGCGATCGCCCCCACCCCGGGAGCCGTGGAGATCGCCGCTATCGTGTCGACCTCCAGCCCGTCCCTGGCCCCGTCCATTTCGCGCCTGTCGCCTCAGCTCCGCTTGAGCTTGATCGGACTCTGGGCCTGGACCTTTTGGCGTTCCTTCGCGATCCAGTACTGCTGCGGAATGGTCGCGATGTTGGAGACCGAGTAGTAGAGGTTCAGCCCGGCCGCCAGCCTGAAGAAGATGAACACCATCATGATCGGCATCATCCACAGCATCATCTTCATCTGTGGATTCACCTCCTGCATCGATCGCATGCTGACCCATTGCAGGAAGAACATCGACACCCCGAGGAAGACCGGCAGGACGAAGAACGGATCGGGCGCCGACAGGTCGGGGAGCCACAGGAACGAGGTCCCCCGGAACTCGATCGTGTTCTGGAAGACGAAGAACAGCGCGATCAGGACGGGCCACGGCAGCAGCATCGGCAGGCAACCCGCCAGGGGGTTGAACCCGTGCTCCTTGTACAGCCGCATCATTTCCTTCTGCAGCTTCTCCGGGTTGTCCTTGTACTTGGTCTGGATCTCCTTGAGCAGCGGCTGCGCGGCCATGTTCTTCATCTGCGCGCGCATCGCCTTCTGATTGAAGGGCCAGAGCACGATGCGCATGAGCACGCCGAACACGATCAACACCCAGCCGTAGGAGAGGCTCAGGGAGTTGTGCAGAAACGTCAGAATCCAGGTGATCAGGCCGATGATCGGCCGGATGATCGGCCGGATGATCCGCCAGCCGTACGGGTTCACGTCCTCCAGGTCGCTGCCGAGCGCGGTGAGCCGGGTGTAGTCCTGTGGCCCCAGGAACGCGCGGTACGCGAAGTCGCCGTCCGCCCCGAGGGGCCGGGTGACCGCCACCCGCGCGTGGTTCTCTCGCAGTGGCTCGACCAGAATGCCGCCGAAGTAGTCCGCGCCGGCGCTTCCGGTGCCCGGCAGCAGCGCGAGCACGAAGAACTTGCTCTTGAAGGCCGCCCACAGATACGGGCCCTCGTGCACGCGCGGACGCTCCACGTTACTGAGCGCATACGAGTCGATGCCCTCCTGGAGGTGGTTGCCGACGTACGCCAGCGCGCGCTCCTCCGCGGCCTGATCGGCGTCGTTCAGCGGGAGTCCCGGTCCCATGTCGGTCAGGAGCAGGGCACGATCCGCACCCTGCACGGTGCCCGTCACGTCGATCAGATACGAGTCGCCGCGGAACCCATAGGTCACCTCGACTACGAGGCCACGCCGCTCGTGCCGGAAGGTGAGCGATCCGGTGCCGTTCTCCCGGACCGTGACCCGCTCCTGCGAAGGCGTGAAGGGCGCCTCGCGCAGATCGAGGGTGTCCGAGCCCACCACCAGCCGGGCGCCGAGCGCCGCCTCCCCCTCGGGGATGAGCTGCACGGGCCCTTCGCGCGTGAAGGAGCGGTGGCCGGGTAGCTCGGCCGCGACGAGCCGGGCGCCGCGGGTGCTGAAGACGTGCCGGAAGAGGGGGGACTCGACCACGACGTTGCCCTCCGGCTCAACCGGCAGCGGCGGCGCGGAGTCCCCGAGGCCTGCGATGGTCGGAGCGGAGCCCGTGTCGGGGCCCGGCTCGGGTGCGGCGCCCGCTCCGGCGGGGGGCTCCGGCGGGATGGGGGGGAACAAGACGTTGCTCACGACTAGCACCCCGACCATCAGGAGGATCGCCAGCAGGAAACGCAGCTCGGTATTCATCCCCTCCCTTGGAGTCAGCGTCCCGGGTTCAGTCCGACTCGCGCGGGCCGTCCAGGCCCGAAACCGGATCGTACCCCGACCCTCCCCACGGATGGCAGCGCAGCAGGCGCCGCGCCGTGAGCCACCCGCCCCTCAGAGCGCCGTAGCGCGTGAGCGCCTCCAGTCCGTAGGCCGAGCAGCTCGGCGTGTACCGGCACGTGGGCGGCAGCCAGGGCGAGACGCCCTTCCGGTAGAACCGGATCAGCGCGAGGAGGAAGGACCGGAGCACAGTAGCTCCACCACCCCGTCGAGCTCGTCCCGCAGCTGGGCGACCGAGGCCTGGTAAGCCTCGCGCCGCGCTCGCACCATCACGTCCACACTTTGCCGGGCGGCCCCCAGCGCCGGCAGCACACGCGTCCGCCCAAGCTCGCGCAGACGCCGCTTCAGGCGGTTGCGCTCCACCACGGTGTGCCGATGCTTCGGCACCAGCACGGCTAGGCGGGGACGCGAAGCGGGGGAAGCGGCGAAGAAGACGTCGAGATGCGCCGTCCGCTTCCGCTTCCCCCGCTCGAACAACCCGCGAATCTCGCTCGATCGGTGCAGCCGGCTCGCTCGCGGGAGCCGCTGGCCGCCCTCGGTCGGTCGCGGGCCGTCGGCCTCCGGCCGGGCCGCGCCCATCCGGAGCCCCCAGCTAGTACTTTCCGCCGATGCGCACCGTGAGCCGCTTGCGGCCCCTATTGCGTCGGCGGGACAGGGCCTTGCGCCCTCCCCGGGTCTCCATGCGGGCCCGGAAGCCATGCTTGTTGACGCGCTTCCGATTCCGGGGTCTGTAGGTGGGCTTCATGGCGTCCTGCCGGTGTCTGCATTTCGGAGCAAGCAGGCAAACATAGGCCAACCCGCGGTGGAGCGTCAACCGAAGCGGCCTGCGCTGGGAGGCTCGCAAGCGCCCCCGACCCTCGTTGCCGTGGCGCACGGCATTGGCGTCGGCGACAACGTCGCGCCGGCAATTGGCTCACGACCGGCGCGGGCTGATTGACTTTTCCACAGTCACGCTCTAGTCTTGGCCCTTCCTCCTCCACCCGGAGGGGTACCCCGCAAAACTCTGCTCGTCGAGGCCCCCGGGAGCCTTTCGTCCCGGAGGAAGCCTCTGCGCGTCCATGGAGCTGACCGCCACCGATCTCTGGAGCAGGGTCCTCGAGTCCGCTCGCGCTGGGATGCCCGAGCAGAGCTACCGCACCTGGCTCTCCGCGACTACGGCGAGCACACTCACGGATGCGGAACTGGTAGTCGAGGCACCGAGCCAGTTCCACGTCGAGTGGCTCGAGGACAAGTACAGTGCGCTCCTGGGCGAGCTGATCCGCCGCGTGGTCGGTCGGCCCCTCCGTCTGGTCTTCCGCTCGAGCCGCCTCACTCCACCCGCCCCACCCGCCGTCGAGCTGTCGCCCCCGGCGCCGGCCACGACGGAGACGCGCTCAGGCGGCACCCATCGGACCTCGAGCCTGCCCACGCATGCCGCTCATGGCCTCAACGAGCGTTACACTTTCGCCCGGTTCGTCGTGGGCAGCAACAATCAGCTCGCCGCCGCCGCGTGTCGCGCGGTCGCCGAGAACCCCGCGCGCACATATAACCCCCTCTTCATCTATGGCGGTGTGGGGCTGGGCAAGACTCACCTGATGCACGCCATCGGCATGGTCATCCTGGAGCACGCTCCCAACGCCCGCATCGTCTACGTCTCGTCCGAGCAGTTCATGAACCAGCTCGTAACATCGATTCAGGAAGGCACGATGCCCGACTTCCGCCGCCGCTACCGGCAGATGGATCTACTGCTGGTGGACGACGTGCACTTCTTGTCGGGAAAGGAGCGGACGCAGGAGGAGTTCTTCCACACGTTCAACGCGCTGTACGACGCGCAGAAGCAGATCGTCCTGACGAGCGACCGACCACCCAAGGAGCTGCCGGGGCTCGAGGAGCGACTCGTCTCTCGCTTCGAGTGGGGGCTGGTCGCCGACATCAAGCCACCCGACTACGAAACCCGGGTCGCGATCCTGCGCAAGAAGGCAGAGGACGACCGGATCGTGCTGGACGACGAGGTGATCAACTACATCGCGCACTCCTGCACAGCGTCCGTACGTGAGCTGGAGGGCGCCGTGATCAAGCTGCTCGCTTTCTCGTCGCTTACGAACCAGGAGATCACCCTCGCGCTCGCACATACCGCACTCTCCGGCATGATCCGGAATGGGAAGCACGCGGATCGCCTCCGCCTCAGCCCCGAATCCATTCGCGACACGGTCGCACGGCACTGGAATGTGCGCCCCGACGCGCTCACCTCGAAACGCCGCACCAAAGATTTGATGGTGCCTAGACAGGTCGCCATGTACCTCATTAAGGATCTGCTCAACACTCCGCTGGTCAAGATCGGCCAGCTGTTCGGCGGGCGGGACCACTCCACCGTGATCCACTCGATTCGCAAGGTTGAGCACGACTTGGATGGAGATTCCGTCTTCCGTAGCAAGGTGGAGAAAACCCAAGCAGAGCTCCGCCGTACAGCTCTCCACGGCTGATGTGGAACCCTCTGGGGGAAAGCGCCCTGACTTCCCACACGTCTTCGAAGCAGCGCAGCCGCGTGGAGAAAAACACCCACGGTCCACACACTTTCCACAGCCCTGGTCACTCCCAGAACTTAGTGTGGATACGACATAAACCTGCTTTCCGGATCCCAATCTCCACAAGTTCACAGACTCTACTACTACTACTCTTTTTTTATTCAAGAGAGAACCACAGGATTAAGACCGTGGAAAATGTTACCTTCTCTCCCCATGCTTGCGAGGTTCCATGAGATTCACCATCACCCGGCAGAACCTCCACAACAGTCTGGCTGCGGTGTCCGCCAGTATTCCGTCCAAAACCACTCTGCCCGTGCTCTCGAACATTCTGTTCCAGACCGAAGACAACGGGGTTTGGATGAGCGGCACCAACTTGGATCTGGCTGTGCGGGTGAGGGTGCCGGCGGAGGTGGACGAGACCGGAAGCCTCACCGCGCCGGGACGGAAGCTTCAGGAGATCACACGCGAGCTGCCGGATCAGCCGGTGGAGGTCGCAACGCGCAACGACCAGATCGAGCTGCGCTGTGGCCGTAGCCACTTCAAGTTGAACGGGCTGCCGGCTGACGAGTTTCCTGCTTTGCCTTCGGTTAGTTTTGATGAGGGGTGGACGGTCCACGGGAGCGATCTGCACCGGCTGATCCACCATACCTCGTTTGCAGTCTCGACCGAAGAGAGCCGTCCCATCCTGAACGGTGTGCTTTGGGAGCTGCGTAACGACGAGATGCGGATGGTCGCGACCAATGGGCACCGGCTGGCGCGTATGACCGTGCCGGTCAGTGCCTCCACCGCGACTAGTGCAGACTTCATCGTTCCGCCCGCAGCGCTCCAACAGGTACAACGCCTCTTCCGCAACGAGGACGATCTCACGGTGGCGAAGAGTGGGAACCACCTGGGCTTTCGCTCGGGCGGGACCGAGGTGTACACGCGCTTGATCGAAGGAAGCTATCCCAACTACGAGCAGGTCATCCCGAAGGACAACGATCGCGTCGCCCTGATAGAGAAGCGGACGCTGGAGTCAGCGGTGCGCCGGATGGCGGTGGTCGCGAGTGATCAGACGCACCGAATCCGGCTGGCCTTCGAGAACGGACGCGTGCATTTGAACGTGCTCACACCGGACCTAGGCGAGGGGCATGACGAGCTGGAGCTTGACTATCAGGGTGGGGAACTCGAGATCGGCTTCAACGCAAACTACCTGCTCGAAGTGCTACGCTATATGCCGACTGACGAGGTCCGTATGGCCTTCAAGGCACCGGAGCAGGCCGCGACGCTGGAGCCTGTGACGGAAGGGGATGATGGCATCGACTATCTGTGCCTGGTGATGCCGCTCAGGCTGCTCGATTGAGCATCATGGCCGCCCTGCCGGACCCGCGGCCGCAAGCAGTTCCTGGCCGGTGAAGAGCGCGAGGATCGGAACGTCGAGGGCGTCGGCAGCGCCCTCCTCGCGGTCGACCACGGTGAGCACCGCGAGCACGTTGGCACCCTGGGCGCGCACGACCGTGAGGGCTTCCAGCGCGCTTCCCCCCGTCGTCATAGAGTCCTCGACTACGATGCAGCGGGCACCTTCAGGCAGCCCGCCCTCGATACGCTGGCCGAGGCCATGCTCCTTGGCTTGCTTCCGGACCGAGAAGGCATCCATGGGCTGGCCCTCGAGCCAGCTCCGGTGGGCGATCGCGTACGCGACCGGGTCCGCCCCCAGAGTGAGCCCCCCCACGTGGGTGGCACCGGGAGCGCGCTCACGCAACAGCTCCCACCCCAGCTTGCCGATTAGGAACTGCCCCTCGGCGGACATGGTCGTCCGGCGGGCGTCCACGTAATACGACGAACGCGCACCGCTGCGCAGGGTAAAATCGCCGAGCCGCAGGGACCGCTCGATCAGTAGGCTCCGAAGCCGCTCACGGTCTCGCATGGGCCTTCAGACTCCCGGCCTCCACCGCTCCAGTCAAGAGGAATCGATGAACCTGACCTCGAGCACGCACGCACGGTGGACGGAGGGATGCGGCGCGCTCTCGTACTCCGAGCTGCTCGGCTCCTGGGCCATGGCCACCGCGCGGACGGGAGAGGAGAGGCATGGGAGGAGCTTGCTCGCAGTCGCCCTCGTGCGACAAGCCCGCGCTCCAGCCCGCGCGCTCCGGAACGAGCGGCCCGCCACGGGGTGGCACCCGCGCATGGACCCGGTGCTCGAGCGGAAGGTGGAGCGCTTCCGCGCGCTCCCGCGCGAGCTGCGCCTCCAGGCGCTTCTCGCTCAGGCGAAGCGGCTCCCGCCGCTGCCCCCCGAGCTGACCCAGGCGCGCGACCACGGGCTCGGGCGCGTCGAGGAGTGCCAGACCCCGCTCTACATGTGGGTCGGTGTCGAGGGTGGCTGCGTGCGCATCCATGCCGACGCGCCCTCGGAGGCGCCGACCGTGCGCGGCTTCGTTGGCTTCCTGGTCGAGGCGCTCGACGGCACCGATCCGGCCGCGGTCCGGGATCTCCCCGAGGATCTGATGGACCGCATGGGGCTGACCGAGGCGCTGGGGGTGCAGCGCACGCGGGGGTTCAGCGCGGTGCTCCGGCGCATCCGGCGCGACGTCGCCCGGGCCGCCGGCGAGGCGGCGTAGCTCAGGCGCCGAGCGCACCTCCGGCGGGATGCGGGCCGGCAGACCCCCATCGCCGATGAAGACCGCGCGCACGCACGCCTCCGCGGAGATCGCCTCCGGCTCGTCTGCGGGGCTCGCAACCTGACGGAAGATCATCGAGCTCCTTCCCACCTCCACCACACTCGTCCGCACGACCAGCTCGTCGCCCAACCTGGCTTCCTTCAGGTACTGCACGTCAACGTGGACGACGTAGACGCCCCATCCGCGCGTCTGGATCTCGGGGGCTGGGAGGCCACCGGCCTCGAAGGTGTCGAAGCGCGCCTACTCGAACCAGTTGAGGAAGACCGCGTGGTTCAGGTGCGCGAAGCCGTCCAGCTCGTAGCTGCGCACCCGGAAGCGGCTCTCGAAGACGTGCGGGGTTTCCTCCATCCCGTCAAATTGCGCCGCCGTACCGCCTCCGGTCACGCCCCTCGCGACCCGGCTCGTGCCATGCGCCCCAATCCTGCGGCCCGGACGCTCGGCCGTGCAACCTGTCCGGAGTCGAACGCCAGCGGGTCGCGCTCGGTCGGGCGCTGCTCTCCTCATCGGTCCCTCCGGAAAGGAAAGGCCACAGATGTAGTATGCCGGGCGGGAGACGGGGTTCGGCGGCCGAGGCCCCCTTCGCGCATGCGTCTTGCTCTCACTGGGGAAGCGCCAGGCGGATCGAAACCGGAGGGTGCGCGGGGCCCCATACTTGTGCAGAGCTTCCCTAGTCGGGTCGGCAGTCGAGTCGGCGGCCAGGTCTCGTGCAGCCCCGTCCCCGCACAAAAGCGGGGCGGGGCCTTCACACGGTTCAGCCGGCGGCCTGCTCGACGACCCGCCCGAAGCGGCGGTCGCGCGTGCGGTATTCGGCCACTGCCCGGGCGAGGTGGCTGCCGTCGAAATCGGGCCACATGACCGGCGTGAACAGCAGCTCCGCGTAGGCAGCCTCCCAGAGGAGGAAATCCGAGAGCCGCTGCTCCCCTCCCGTGCGGATGAGCAGATCGAGGTCGCGGACGGGTCCCGCCTCGTTGACCACGTCGCCCAGCAGCTCGGCGAACCGGTCCCGATCGAGCGCCGGTGCGCGGTCGGGTGCGGCCGTGTGCCGGATCGCTTCCCGACGCGCCGCGGCGACGATCGCGTCGCGCGCGGAGTAATCCACCGCCAGCCGTAGGCGCAGCACCGCCCCCCGGCGCGTGCGCTCCTCGGCCTGCTCGATCGTGTGCACGAGCGTGTCCGCGAGGCGGTCGCGCCGACCGATCACCGTCAGGCGCACGCCCTGCTCGACCAGCTCGGGGATCTCCGCACGCAGGTGGCGCTGAAAGAGCTTCATCAGCGCCCAGACCTCGGAGGACGGACGCCTCCAGTTGTCCGACGAGAAGGCGTATAGGGTGAGGGTGTCGATCCCGAGCTCGGGAGCCGTCTCCACGACGCGGCGGACCGTGCGCGCGCCCTCGCGGTGGCCGGTGACGCGCTGTCTCCCGCGAGCCTCAGCCCAGCGGCCGTTCCCGTCCATGATGATGCCGACGTGGATGCCGCGTGCCGGGAGCAGCCTGCTCTCGCCCATGCTACCGCTCTCGCATGGTGCGGATGATCGTTTCCATGTGATCCAGGTAGGCTTGCAGCTCGCGGCGCCCGAGCGGAGTGAGCGCGTACTCCGTCTTCGGGACCCTCCCCTCGAAGGACTTGCGGCAGTCGATGTAACCCGCCTCCTCGAGCTTGCGGGCGTGGGCGCTCAGGTTGCCGTCGGTGATGTTCAGGAGCCCCTTGAGATCGGGGAACGTCACCGAGCCGTTGACCGCGAGCGCGCTCACGATCCCAAGCCGCACACGCTCGTGGATCAGCCGGTCGAGCTCCAGAGGCCCCGGCTCCGCGCTGGTCACGGCGTCCAACGGGGCCTCCGCTTGCGGCGCCTTCCTCCGAGCCTCGCCCCGCTCAGCCACCGTGCTTCCACCTGATCAGCGCTCCGAAGGCCACGTGCAGGACCCCGAACCCCGCGGCCATGAACGCGTCGCCCCAGCTCGGGGGAGCAAAGAGGGCGCACGCTCCGACCAGGATGAATCCGATGCCCATCAACGGAACGATGCGCACCGAGTGTGCGCCCCCCGTGACGACCGCGGTCCCGTACAGAAGCAGCCAGGTCCCGGGGAGCAGATGCGCCTGCCCGTTCGAGAACAGCGCGAGCGTGAGCAGCCCGCCGATCAGGATCGGAGGCGAGAAACTGAAGGCGAACTTGCGCCCCGGACCGGAGAGGAGCGGCATCCCGGCGGAGCGCGACTTGTGCGCCATCCCGAGGACCGCGGTTGCGAAGGAGAGCGCGGCGGCCGCGAGCCAGGTCACCACCCAGCCGCCAGAGGTAGGCTGCGCCCGGGCCACCGCAGTGGCGGTGAGCGCGATCAGCCCCATCGCGACCCCCGCCCACCCCGAGACCGCGGTGAACGAGGCCGAGCGCTCCATCGTCTCCCGGATGAAGCGCAGGTTGTCCATGGCCCGGTCGTGTAGCGCGACCGGCTCCGGGGTGGGGCGTCGGGCCCGGCGCGCCGAGAGCATGGGATCCAAGTTAGCCGGCGCGCCGGATGCTCGTCAAGTACTCTGCGATGCAAAGGCGGGGCGTTGAGATGGGCTCTGAGATGGTTGCCTTGGGCGCTCCCTCAGGGGACCACCACCTCGAGCGCGCTCGGAACTACCGCCACCTCGATCGTCCAGTCGCCGGACACGTAGACGTCTCCGTCGATCTCGAAGCGCGGACGCGGTTCTTCGTCCGCGAAGCTCGCAGCGAAGCTCTGGTCGGAGAGCAGCTCCACTTCCGCAGCACCGATGTGGCGGCCGCGCTCGGCGCGGTTGAAGAGCGCGGCGCGGCGGAGGGGGCTGGTGTCGTGGATCATGCAGGCGTGCAGGAGACCGTCGTCCACCGAGGCGCCGGGGGCGATCGGAAAGCCGCCCCCGAAGAAGCGACCGTTCGAGATCGTCACGATCAGGCGGCGTCCCGCGCGCGCGCCGTGCAGGCGGCTGCTGAGCACGGCATCGATCCCCGGATAGCGAAAGAGCTGCTGGAGCGCGGTGACCTTGTAGAGGAGCGCGCCCTTCAGGAAGCGCGCGCGGGCGGCCATGTCGATCACGGCGATGTCGAAGCCGAAGCCGACGACGTTGAGGAAGTGCCGCGGCCGATACGCGTCGGGGCGATCCGCGAGGCGGTCGGGTGCGGAGGGGGAATGGACCCGGCCCACGTCGACCCGCCGTACGCGGCCGGCCGCGAGCGCGCGCACGGCGTCTTCGGGACTCTCGTAGGAGATGCCGAGATTACGGCCGAAGTCGTTGCCGGTGCCGGACGGGAGTATGCCGAAGCGGATATCCGCTCCCGCCGCCACCACCTGGTCGGCCACCTGTCCCCAAGTCCCGTCGCCGCCCACCGCCACGATGGTCTCGGCACCCCGCTCGATCGCCTCGCGGGTGAGGCGCGCCTCATCCCCCGGCCCGGAGGTGTGCGAGTGCTCGAACGCTCCGAGGTAGTGCCTGAGCAGCTCGAGATACCCGGCGACCCTGCGACCCCCGCGGCCCCGCCCCGACGCGGGGTTGAAGATGACGTGGACCCGACCAAGCCCTGCCGTCGGGCCCGGGGCGCTCAGATGTGCTCCATCTCCTCGAACGTCTGCAGGCCGCCGCGCATCCACTGCTCGCGGAAGGCGTACTGGGCCACGTCGTCGAGGCTGAGCCCTGCGGTCATCACGTGCGCATGGAGGAGGAGCGTGCCGCGCTCCTCCTCGTGCTCCGCGTGGGGCCCCTCCATGTAGATGTTCACCTTGTAGCGCTCGTCCCCATCCACCATGAACGAGTTGTACAGGTGCCGCACCGGTTCGAAGGCGTGGCTGGTGACGATCATCTCGAGCACCGGCCGGTCCTCCTCCGAGACGCTCACCTCCATGCGGTCCCCGTCTGGATTGAGCCGGATGTCTAGCGGCTTCATGTAGTGCGGTAGCCGCCAGCGCTCGATCGCGTGCTCGCGCGACGCGTCGGTCGTGGTCCCGACCATGAAGGGGAAGAACGCGGCCTTGGGGAGCGGCTGCCCCGGCTCGACGCGCGGGGGCACGATCACCGAGAGGACGATCTCGTTGTACTCCCCGACCACACTCTCGGTGAACACGAAGGCAGTGACGGAGAGGATGCTCCGCGTGTGCTGCAGCTCCAGCGGCTGCAGGTGCGGCGGGACTAGCTTGCGCGCGTCGGCCGTCGGCATCTCGAAGAACGCGCTGACCGCGTCCGAAAAGCCGTACCGGGTGAGCTCCATGACCTTGCCCATTTCGCCTCGGACTCCATCGTTAGCGTTCGATTACCATCGACGCGCGGGCCCGCCGGCCGGCGCGCCCGGCACACGAACCGGAGTCGGCGCGCGTGAAGCTGAGGGGCTACCTGACGATCGCGGTGTGGGGGGCCGGACTGATCGCGTTGGATCCCGTCCAGCGGACCGTCGTCCCCGGCCTCGCCCTACCCGGCCGGCGGATCGCCATCCTCGGCTGGTGGGAGCGGCTGCTCGCGTACTTCGTCATCAATACCGCGCGCTGGATCGCCGGCGCTTGTATTCCGCCGCCTCCGACTGTCCCGGGTCACGGTGGGGTGCTGGTGCTGATGAACTACCAGTCGGGCTCGACATCCCGCTGGTGGTCGTGTCGCTGTGCCCGCATCACCCGCTCAATGTCACGCGGGCACGCTATGCGCGTGGCAAGCCGCTAATCTCGCACATGGTGCGGCTCTATCAATACCCGGTGGTGGAGCCGGGGGCAACGTTGCGCCGAGGCCTCGAGCAGCTCGCGGCGGCCGCGGGCGCGGCCCCGGTGCCGATCGTGCTCTTCCCCGAGGGGCACCGCACGGGCGACGGGCGGATCGGGCCCTGGCAGGAGGGGGGGCTGCGCGCGATCCTGGGCGCGCGTCGCTGGACGGTCCATCTGCTGGTCGCCGACGGGTACTGGAGGAGCGCACGGCTGACAGACTTCCTCGAGTCCGTGTCGAGAATCGAGGGGAGGGCCGTGACGCTGGGCCCGTTCGAGAGTCCGGAGCGGACTCGGAACCCTTCATCGCGGACATGAGGGCGCGGATGCAGGCCGCGCTCGACGAGCTGCGCGCACTCGTGCCCGCCGCATGAGTGAGCGCCCTGATCCCGGCTCTGATCCCGGCCCCGATCCCGGAGCAGCGCGCCTGGTGGACGCGCTGCGGGCGGCCGTCGGTGCGAGCGAGCTCCGGGCCGTGCTGCTCTTTGGCTCGCGCCTCGTGCAGGCCTCGCCCGACCGCTACAGCGCGTACGACCTGGTAGTCGTGTGCGAGGACTACCGTGCCTTCTACCAGGGGCTCAGGCGCGTGGGCGCGACCCGCCGCTCTCCCGCGCTCGTGGCCGCGCTCAACCGCGTGCTCGCCCCGAACGTGATCGCCCTCGCGCCGAACGGATGGGAGTCGGGGCCCGTCGCCAAGATCATGGTGATCGAGCCGGACGCGTTCGATCGGGCGCTCGGGCCGCGGGCGCCCGATCACTTCCTGAAGGGGCGGCTCGTGCAGCAGGTCGCGCTCCTGCACGCGCGCGACGACGCGAGCGCCGCGTGGGTCGAGGAGCGGCTCGACGGGGCGCGCGCCGACGTGCCGCGCTGGGTCGGTCCCTCTCTCGAGTCCCCCTTCACGGCGGAGCCTGCCGCGCGCCGCATGCTCGAACTCTCCTACGCGGGCGAGATCCGGCCCGAGGCGGGGGACCGGGTGTGTCAGGTGTTCGACGCGCAGCGTACCTTCCTGGTCGGCATGCTGGAGCGGATCCTCGACGATGCGGTCGCCAGGAAGCGGCTGATCCGGATCGACGGGGCCGAGCCGACGTACCGCTTTCCGCGACCGCCGGGCGCGCTGGATCGGCTCCCGGTGCGGCTCTACTTCCTGCGCTCGAAAGCGCGCGCGACCGCGCGCTGGCTCAAGCACGTGGTCACCTTCGACAACTGGCTGGACTACCTTGCGCGCAAGGTGCAGCGGAGGACTGGGATGCGGGTCGAGATCTCCCGCTGGGAGCGGCGGCTCCCGCTGCTTCTGCTGTGGCCCAAGGCGCTACGCGTCCTGAGGCAGCGTCCGGCCACCTTGGGCGCCTCCCGCGGTGCGCAGACGGGCTCGGGCACGCGGGGCGAGCGGCCGTGAGGCAGGAGCTCGCGATCCTGCTGTGGGCGCTCGCGCTCGCACTGCTCACGATTCCGATCTACGCCGTCCGCCGCCGCCATCTGGGACCGGATCCACTCGTCGCCGAGGAGCGCGGCAGCTTCGTGCTCGGCTCCTTCCTGCGCGACTGGTTCTACTGGTTTCTCGGCCCGGCCGTGCGGTTGAGCCTCGCGACCGGGCTGAGCCCGCTCTTCTGGAACCTCACGGGAGTGGGGTTCGGGACCGCGGCCGGCGTCGCGTTCGCGTTCGGCCGTCCCGCGCTCGCCGGATGGGCGGTGCTGCTCGGCGGGGTCGCGGACATCCTGGATGGGCGGGTCGCACGCTGCCACCGGATGGCATCGCGGCGCGGCGCCTTCCTGGATTCCACGCTCGACCGGTTCGCCGAGTTCGCCGCGTTCGTCGGGCTCGCAGTGCGCTTCGGCGGCGCGCCCGTCGGGCTCGCCTTCGTGGTCGCCGCGCTGGGCGGATCCTTGCTCGTGAGCTACGCGCGCGCGCGCGGCGAGAGTGTCGGGATCCTCTGCAAGCTCGGCGTCATGCAGCGAGCGGAACGGCTGATGCTGCTCGGATTCGGCGCCATCCTGGACGGGACGGTCTCGGCCATCTGGCCGAACGCCCCGTGGGCGGACGCCGCGGGAGGGGTGCTGCTCGTTCCGGTCCTCGCGGTGATCGCGGTGGGCACGGTGGGGACCGCCGTCTTCCGGACCGTCTGGATCGCCCGCCGCCTGCCCGCCCTCGATCCGCCGGGGAGCTGACCGCTCAGGCTTCGACCCGCCTCAGCCGCAAGCGGTCCCCGCTCAGCTCCATCTCCTCGTCGAGAAAGGTGAGATAGCTCTCGGCGAGGCCCACGATCTCCGGATCCGAGCTGCTCGCCTCCCGGAGCTGGCGCATGACGTCAGCGAGCGTACCGTCCGAGAGGAAGCGGGCGAGTCGAATCGGGTCGACGCCGAGTCGTTCCGCTGCAGCGCGCACCTGGCCGCCGAGGGCGGTCGCGGCACAGCTCGAGGAAGGTTGAAAGCTCCGGCGGCTGGACTCGAACCAGCGACCCGGTGATTAACAGTCACCTGCTCTACCAACTGAGCTACGCCGGAATGCGTCCCCGAGACGCGCCGGCGACCGGGGAAGACGCAAAACCTAGCGCGGGCAGCGAGGGGTGTCAACCGATTCCGGGGGCACCTGCGTTCGTGGAAGCTCTTGTCTCCCTTGAACTTTGGCCCTCCGGCCTAGACTGCGGGCGCGCCTCGGACCGGGCCCTTCCTCCCCTCTCCGCGCGGATCAGGATGCCGGCGACCGGCGCCCCGATGTCGTACGCGCGTCCCCATACCTCCTCGAAGCGTAGCAGCGCCTGTGCCGCCCCGTCCCTGCCGTGGACCGACGCCAGCATGGGTTCGCCGAACGCGGCAACGCCGAAGCGGTGCGGCCCGACGAGCAGCGCGAACGGGCCTGTCTCCCCGCCGAAGACGGAAAAGTCCGGCGCCCCCCCCCCCGCAAACGGGGCCGAGCGCACCGCGATCGCCCCTCGCTCGAGCAGCAGGATCAACCTGCGCAGATTCTCCGCCAGCTCGGGCCGGTGCAGAACCGCGTGGGCTTCGGCGTCGAGCGCCGCCGCGCCCACCAGCGAGAGGAGCAGCCGGACTCGCGCGATCCGGCCGAGCTCGGCTTCGGTCAGGTCGAGCGTCGGAGGTGCGTGAGCGCGGATGGCGAATCGGGCCGGGCGCAGGAAGGATCGAGAGCGCAGCCGACGAATTTTGCGCTCAGCGGCTGATGATGACGATCGCCGCGACCACCGAGGTGAAGAGCGAGAGGACGCTTCCCAAGAACTGGATATCGTCCCGGACGCGGCTGCGCGGGAACGGGGGCACGTGGATCCAGTCTCCGGACTGGATGCGCATCTCGAACACCTCCGGATCGGGGCTCTCGGGGCGCAGGTCGAGGACGATCGTCTCGCCCCCCCGCAGCAGCCGCACCGCGCCCGGATTGCCGGCGACGTTGTTGCCCACGGTCACCTCGCCCCCCGCGCCCCCGGCCTGGGCGAGAGCGTCCACGATGGTGCTCGTCGGATCGAGCAGGTAGTGGCCCGGGCCCGGCACAACTCCGGTGACGTTCACGTGGAGCTGCACGTTCACGGTGATCACCGGATCGTTGTAGAAGGGCGAAAACCGCTGGGTGAGTAGCTCCCGGATCTCGACTGCGTCCAGTTCCTGCACGTAGACCGTGCCGACGAACGGCAGAAAGATGTTCCCCTCCCGGTCCACCAGCCGCTCCCCACGCACGGAGGTCAGCGGCTCGCCGCCCGCGGTGTAGAAGTCGGTGATGATCTGGTCGCCGGGCTGCACGCCGTAGGCGGAGGGATCGAGCTGCGCGTGCGCGGGCGTGGCCGTGATGAGGGCCAGCGCCGCAGCGGCCCCGAGGCGGGCCAGGGAGCGGGGGAGCATGAGCGGGGAGCTTACCGGAGCGCCCCGCTCATGCTCCAGCCGCGCTCTCCCTCGCGGCCCTCCCGCTGCCGGCCCAGGAGCTCGGTACCGAGCTCCTGGGCCTGGTCGCCCTCGTGGTGGTCGACCAGCTGTGGCCGGATCTGCTAGAGCGCTGCGAGCCCGTGCTGACGGGCGGGTTCCGCCGGCTGCGCGAGCGGGGCTTCCGCTTCGCCGCCGCGAGCCACCGCCACGCGCTCACCGAGACCACGCCCGGGCGAGTGACGAGCGTCGACGCGGTGCAGTCCAAAGGCCGCGGCCGCGGGCACGTCTACTGGATCGGCGAAGACGGCCTGTTCACGACGTCGGCCCACTAACGCGCGGGTCGAGTGGGTACAAGGCACGCCCGCTCCCGATGCCGCGCGGCTCGAGGCGGGGCTTTGCGCCATCGACGCGCTCGATCTGGGCCGGGACGCGGGCAGCGCTCATATCTCGTAGTCGTGGCGGGCGACGACACCGGGTGCGGCCGCCAGGGGCGGACGCGTCTCCCGGATCAGTTGCCGAGGGGACTCGTCCATGCAGAGGACGGGGCGCCGCGGGTTGGAGGGCGGCGGTAGACGCGGTCAGCGCACGGGCCACGCGCACCCTCGCGCGCGCGGCTTCGCGGTCGATGCCGGAGCTGCAGCGGCTCCCATCGTGCCCTCCTCCGTGTTGGCGATATCGTGGTCCGACCGAGACTTACCGCAATCTAACCCGGGACTCTCCGGACTTCTGGGCGAGCTCTGGAGAGGTATCGGACCCACCGGAGATTAACGGACCGGGTGCCGGCGCCCTCGAGCGGCGCAGGAGAGGCTGGAGAGCGCCTGTGGGGCATCCGGCGGCCGACTCCCCACCTCCGCGCTCAGCACCCGAGCCGAAAGTTGTCCATGTCCTCATGGGACGCTCTTCGCGGGAGGGCTGGGGCGCGGGGGTAGACGCCCTCCGCCGAAGCGACTCTCTTGCCTTCGAGCGCGCCGCGGCCCCATCCTGAGGCACCTGAAGAGAATCAGGATTCTGATTCTAGCAGCTAACTTCTTTCAGCCGACGGGGAGGGACGTCCGCACGGCCAGGGAGCCGCCCTCCTCCTGCGCCCCCGGACGACCGCGACCGGACCTCCATTGCCAGCCTCCACCCAACCCACCCGCCCCCCGCGCCAGCAGCGCAGCCGGCGCACCCTGGCGCGCATCGTGGAGGCGGGGCTCGCGATCCTGCGCGAGCAGGGCCAGGAGGGGCTCACGGTGCAGGATGTCGTCGCGCGCGCGCAGACCTCGGTGGGTTCATTCTACCAGCGCTTCTCGGGGAAGGAGGAGCTGCTCCGCCACCTCGAGGGCGCGCTGGTGGCCGAGGCGCGGTCCCGCTTCGAGGGCGAGCTGGCCGCGGGCGTTTCCGCGGAAGCGTCCCTCGGCGCGGCCATCGATGCGGTCGTCTCGTTGCTCGCGCGGGAGCCCGCGTTCGATCCGGCCCTCGCCGCGGCGGCGGAGGTGGACCGCGCCCGAGCCGATGCGGTCGCGCGCGTGCTGCTGGAGCGCGGCCACGAGATCTGTCACGAGCATCCGGAGGCGGCCGTGCGGACGGGCTTCGCCGCCGTGGCCGGCGCGCTCCGCGCGCCTCCTGCGGGCGTGCCCAGGGCCGAGCTCGTGCGGGAGCTCGGCCACCTGTGGCGCTCCTACCTGGGCGCCGGCGGCGGCGAGCCCGAGGAGGCGGTGGACTTCTTCGAGGTGTGGGGCTGAGCGGATCCGCTACGCGCTGTTGGCTCGATCCCGCATTCGATCCGCGAGAACGCGCTGGAGCTGGCACGGCGCCAGCTCCTACTCGCGACCCGGCAGGGGAGCGTGGTCGCCGGGCTGCTCGACACGCGCGACTTCGTGCAGGAGCTGCCGGGGCGCGTGAACCGGGCGCTGGACGCGGTCGGCGAGGGGGACATGGACGTGCGCGTGCGTGTGGTCGACGAGTCGCACCTCATGGCCGGACTCCACCAGAGCGCGAACCGGGTGAGCGCGGCGCTCGTGCTCGCCGCGCTGATTGTGGGCGCCTCGCTGCTCACCATGGTGGAATCCAGCTTCACCGTGCTGGGCCATCCGTTCATCGCCGTGGCGCGAGCCCGGGAGCGAGGGCGAAGCCGTCGGCGAGCGGGGCGAGGCTTGCTCCGCGATCCCCGTGGAGGGCTGGAAGCACAGCCGCGGGGGCGGCCTTCGTGATCGGGACCGAAGTCGCGCGGAGCGCGGTGGTCGCGGATTGGCCGGGGCTCGCCCCCGCCCAGCTCTACGAGAACCGGGACCTGAAGCCCACCCTGGACGCGCGTGCGGTGCTCAAGGGCGTGATCGCAGGGAGCTTCGACCTCACCGCCGCACAGGCCGACCGCGTCTTCCCGGGGAGCGCGGAGGTGCGCGCCCGCTCCGACCTCATGGCCTGAGTGTCACCCCTCCACTCCGTCGAGGCGGCAGCGCAGGATCGTGATGCTCGCCGGGCCGCCGGTGGGGCCGGCCTCGCTGGTGAGTGCCACCACGCCGTCCGCCCCGATCCCCACTCTCTCGCCCTGCGACTCGCGCAGCGGGCTCAGGTTCACTGTCCCGTCCGCGTTGACCAGCTCCATCACCCGGTGCAGCCGCGGGTTGTGCTTGTCCGGGACGGTCATCGTGATGCGCTGCGCGAACCGCTCCTCCACGGTCCGGCAGGCGCTGTCGCACTCGGGCAGGGTGTCGGTCTTGAAGGGATCGCTCACGGGTCGTCCTGAGTCGGTGTCTTCGCCCGGCTCAGCGCCTCCGGAGCTCCCGGAAGAGCCAGATGCCGGCGGCCACGAGAAGCAGTCCCGCGCCCATCAGCACCGGATCGTGGCGGGCGGGGGTGGTGAGCCCGCCGGCCGGGTGGGGTGCCGCGGCGCGCGGAGTCACCACCAACCCGCGCC
Source organism: Gemmatimonadales bacterium UBA6960 (assembly GCA_963580305.1). Taxonomy (GTDB): domain Bacteria; phylum Gemmatimonadota; class Gemmatimonadetes; order Longimicrobiales; family Gaopeijiaceae; genus UBA2988. The sequence continues at coordinate 10,844 of CAUZJY010000006.1, read as the reverse complement.
CCTCGCTCGCCGCCGCCGCCCGCTCCTCCCACTGCTCGCGGACCTCGTCGCCCTCGCCCGCGAAGCCGCAGTCAGGGCAGCTCAGCATCCCCCGCTCGCGCGCGGTTCGGTTGGCGTGCTCGAGGCTGGTGGAGCAGCGCGGACAGGGAAGCTCGGAGGAGAGCGGCCGGATCAGCCCGTACAGCATCCCCTTGGAGAGGTCCATCTCGTCGACGATCCGGTTCACGCTCTTGTCGGACCTCCAATAGAGCGCGTTCGCGCGCTGCTCGAGCTCCGCGAACGAATACGAGGCCTCCATCGTCTCTCCGGTCCTTGACCTGCCCTCGGTCGCTGTCGAAGGTACGGTGCGCCGACAAGGTAGCCCGGCCCCCCTCCGCTGACGAGGCGACATGAAGATCTACACGCGCGCCGGGGACGATGGGCGCACCGCGCTCTTCGGTGGTGGCCGCGTGGCGAAGGATCACCCGCGCGTCGCCGCGTACGGCGAGGTGGACGAGCTGAACTCCGCGCTGGGCTGGGCGCTCACCCTGGTCTCCTCCGAGCAAACCGCGCGTCGGCTCACCCTGGTGCAGCACGATCTGTTCGCGCTCGGGGCCGAGCTCGCGACTCCTCCCCCCGCCGCGGGCCGCACGCGCCCGGAGACGCCTCCGCTGCCGGCCGGCCGGGTGGCGGAGATGGAGGGGTGGATTGACGAGGCCGGCCGCGAGCTCGAGCCGCTCCGCGCCTTCCTGCTCCCCGGGGGAGCGGCGGCGGCGGCGGCGCTCCACCTGGCGCGCACCGTGTGCCGGCGCGCGGAGCGGGCCGTGGTCAGGCTCGCGTCCACCGATCCGGTGCCGCCCGAAGTGCTGGTGTACCTGAACCGTCTCTCCGATCTGCTCTTCGTCCTCGCGCGGGTCGAGAACCGATGCGCCGGCCGCCCCGACACTCTCTGGGAGCACGCCTGATCCACCTCACCTTCGAGCGCGAGCTGGTCCGCGGGCGCCGGGTGCGGGGCGACGTCCGCATCCCGGATGGGCCACCCCCCCGGTCGGCGGTTCTGGTCCTGCACGGCTTCAAGGGCTTCAAGGACTGGGCGTTCTTCCCGCACGTCTGTCGCATGATCGCCGACTCGGGGCACGCGGTGGTCTCGTTCAACTTCTCGGGCTCCGGGCTCGGCTCGGATCCGGAACGGTTCACCGACCTCGAGGCGTTCGCGGCGAACACCCTCTCCAAGGAGGTCGAAGAGATGGGGTGGGTCGCCGACTGGATCATGGAGGGCGACCTCCTGCCGCGGCGCCCGCTCCGGCTGGGGCTCTTGGGGCACAGCCGCGGCGGTGGAGACGCGATCGTCCACACCGCGAGCGACCCCCGCGTGCGCGCCCTCGTCACCTGGTCGGCGGTGAGCACCTTCGACCGGTGGAGCGAGGCCACGCGGGCGGAGTGGCGCGCGAGGGGGCGGATCTATGCGCTCAACACCCGCACCGGCCAGCAGATGCCGCTGGACGTCGGGCTACTCGAGGACCTGGAGGCGCGCAGAGAGGCGCTCGACGTCGAGGCTGCTGCGAGCCGGGTCTCGGTGCCGTGGCTGATCGTGCACGGCGAGGAGGACCACACGGTGGAGCTGGCGGAAGCGCGCGCTCTGGCGGGGGCGGCGGCCGACGCTCGCCTGCGGATCGTGGAAGGAGCGGGCCACACGTACGAGGTGGGCCACCCGTTCGGCGGCCCGAGCCTGCAGCTCGACGAGGCGCTCCGCGCCACCATCGCACACTTCGAGCTGCATCTCGCGTGAACGGCCTCCTCACGCGCGACGGCGCGATGGAGGGGCGGGTCTGCCGGACGCTCGCCGAGCTGGGGCTCGCCCCGGACGAGGTGGCGCTCGTTCGGGGCGCACACCGGCTGGCCATGGAGCCGCGCCGCGCGCGGCTCGGGGAGCACGATCCCGACTTCCTGCACCCGGGCCGGACGGTGCTGGTGTTGGCGTTGGACGCAGGCGTGCGCGATCCGCTCGCGCTGGCCGCCGCGGCGCTCGTGGAGAGCGATCGGCCGGAGCTGTGCGTCCCCCTGGAGCAGATCGGCGCCGAGCTGGGCGAGCCGCTGGCCCGCTGGGTGGCGAGCGTCCCGCTTTCGGGAGAGGGGGCGGTCGAGGCGCTGGTGACCGCGCCGACGGAGGTCTGCCTGGTGGCGCTCGCCGAGCGGCTGGACCACTGCCGGCACGCCAAGTTCTGGTCCGAGCGCGGTGCTCAGGAGCGCATCCTCGAGGAGGCCGAGCGGGTCTACGCGCCCCTGGCCGAGCGGACCGACGAGGTGCTCGCGCGCCACTTCGCGCACTGGTGCGGCGCCTTCGCCCGGACCCTCGCGCGACGGGTGGGTCGGAGCGCGCCCGGCACCGAGCGTGGGGCCCCTTCCGACGCCGCGGAATGAGGCTTGCGGCCCCATCCCCCTCCAGACATCGTTGTGCGCCCTTCGGCGCAAGCTGCGTCGCAATGCTGGGAGGTCTTAGGAAGTGGCGTACATCATTGCCGAGCCGTGCATCGGAACCAAGGACGCGAGCTGCGTCGAGGTCTGCCCCGTGGATTGCATCTACGATGCGGAGGATCAGTACCACATCCACCCCGACGAATGCATCGACTGCGGCGCCTGCGAGCCGGAGTGCCCAGTCCAGGCCATCTTTCCCGATACGGACGTGCCTTCCGAGTGGACCAGCTACATCGAGAAGAACCGGGTCCAATTCGCGAGCTGAGGCATGCCTGAGAAACGAGAGCGGCGGCGAGGGATTCCTCGCCGCCGCTCTCGTTTCGGGGGGTGCCGACGGGCGCTTTCGGCGCCGCCGCCCGGCCTAGTAGCCGAGCTCCCGGAGCTTCTTGAGGGAGATGGTCCCGGGTTGGCGTTCGCCCGCATGCACGTCCCGGATCTGGAGCTGCGGATCCGGAAGCTTCTGTTGACGGATGAGGACGAGACCAGCGGCTACGGCTGCGGTACCTAGCAGGCTGACGACGATGGTTCGGATAGCTCCTCCTGGCCGTTGAGGGTGGCTTCACGCAGGCGTAGCACGAGCCGTGCCCATCGTTCTACCGATGGAGCGGTGCGCACGATCCGCGCGGCTACTCCGAATATACGCCACGATTCTCGCAACATGACCGACTCCCTCCGCCGGATTCCTGATGCGCACGATCGGAAACCGGCTCCGGGTCCGGACTCGGGACACGAGGGTAGCCGATGCATGAGCCCCGCACCCCGCCCCGGCGCGGCGGCAGAAAGTGATCGACGCGCTGTGCGAGGCGTTTGCACGGGACGAGATGGGGCTCGAGGACTTCGAGCGGCGGGTCGAGACCGCGCATCGCGCGGACACCGCGGCCGAGCTGGACGCCCTGCTCGCCGACCTCCTCTCCGCCTCGCTCCCCGCCCGCGCCGGAGGCGCGCCTGCCCCTCGGCCTCACCCCCGCGCTCGCTCGGCGCCTCCGCGCCCCCGGGAGGTGATGGGCGGATCCGTCCGGCGCGGGCGATGGGAGCCCGCGCGGCGGATCACGGCCCTCGCGATCATGGGCGGCGTCGAGCTCGACTTCCGCGAGGCGGTTCTCCTTCCCGGCGTCACCGAGGTACAGGCATTCGCGTTCTGGGGCGGGATCGAGATCCTCGCCCCTCCGGGCGTTCGACTCGAGTCTACCGGAATCGGGATCATGGGGGGCTTCGACCACGGCGCGGGCGCGGGCGAGCCCGTCGATCCGTCCGCGCCGACCCTGCGCGTGACCGGCATCGAGCTCATGGGAGGGGTGGACATCAAGGTGCGCTACCCCGGCGAGTCCGGCCGCGGGGCGCGCCGTCGCGTGCGCGAGGAGCGGAGGCAGAGGCGGCTGCCGGACGGCGGAACGGGCCCCCGCCGACCGGGAACCACGTCGTGACGGGGAGGGGTAAGCCCCGGCCATGGCGACCAGCGTGATCCAGGAGGCGGAGGATGCGCGGCCCGGTACGTCCGCTCCGGACATCGCGATCATTTCGGTGTCGATCGACCTGGGCGCGGGGCGCCGGGGCGTCGACATGGGCCCCTCCGCGATCCGCATCGCCGGGCTCACCCCGATGCTCACCGTGCTGGGCTACGACGTCCGCGAGGTGGGCACGGTCACCGCGGCCGGGCCAGAGACCACGGAACCGGGCGAGACCCATACCCGCTTCCTCCCTGAGATCACCGACGTGTGCCGGCGCGCGTACGCGCTGGTCTCGAGGAGCATCGCCGAGGGAACGATCCCGCTGGTGCTGGGCGGCGACTACTCGCTCTCGATCGGGACCGTGTCGGCGGTGGCCAACCACTTCGCCAAGGACGACGAGGGCATCGGCGTCATCTGGGTTGACGCCCACACCGACATGAACCTTCCCGAGACGACGCCGAGCGGGAACATCCACGGGATGGCACTCGCGATCCTCACCGGCCAGGGCGGCCCCGAGGAGCTCCAGGCGATGGCCGGCTTCTCCCCCGCCGTGTGGTGTGCACCCCGGCAACGTGTGCGTGCTCGGCGTGCGCGCCGTGGACGACGCCGAACGGGACGTCGTCCACGCCTCGGGAGTCCGGGTGTTCACCATGACCGAGATCGACGAGCGCGGGATGGCTGAGTGTATGGACGAGGCGATCGCGCGCGTGACCAGCGGGACCGCCGGATTCCACCTCTCCTTCGATCTGGACGGGACCGACCCGATGACCGCTCCTGGCGTGGGCACGCCGGTTCCCGGCGGGCTCACCTACCGCGAGGCCCACCTCGTGTGCGAAAAGGCGGCCCGCTCGGGCCGGCTGGTCAGCCTCGAGGTGGTGGAGCTCAACCCCGTGCTGGATGCCGAGAACCGAAGCGGACGGCTCGCCATCGGGCTGATGGCGAGCGCACTGGGAAAGTCGATCCTGTGACGACGAGCGAGGGGGCGCGGAGCGGCGCCAGCCACTTCTTCCTGAACGTGCTGCGGATCGCGGCGGGGCTGCTCTTCATGCAGCACGGCGCGCAGAAGCTGTTCGGGGCACTGGGCGCGAACGGAGCGGCCGAAGTTCTGACGCAGATCTGGCTGGCGGGGATCCTGGAGTTCTGGGGCGGGCTCCTGATCGCGCTCGGGCTGCTCACCCGCCCGGTCGCCGTGGTGCTCGCGCTCGAGATGGCGTGGGCGTATCTCCAGGCACACTTCCCGCGCGGGCCCTGGCCGATCCAGAACCAGGGGGAGCTGGCGCTGCTCTATCTGTCGATCTGGCTGTTCCTGGCCGCGAACGGGCCGGGCGGCTTCAGCCTCGACGGGCTGATCGCCGCCCGGCGCCGGGCGCGGACCGCGGCCTAGCGTCCGCCGCGCGGCTCAGGCGCGGGCCGCGCCTGAGCAGTACTCGTCGTAGGCGCCCTTGAGGTCCTGCGCGATCTGGTGGGGTGAGCGGCCCTGGATCTGGTGCCGTTCGAGCATCCACACCAGCTCCCTGCCCCGGAAGAGCGCGATCGAGGGCGACGAGGGCGGATAGCCCACGATGTACTCGCGCGCCCGCTCGGTCGACTCGAGATCCTGCCCGGCGAAGACCGTGACCAGCACCTCCGGCCGGTTCTCGTGCTGGAGCGACATGCCGATCGCCGGCCGGGCGCCGCCCGCGGCGCACCCGCACATCGAGTTCACGACCAGCAGCGTCGGGCGCTGCTCGGCGCCGAGCGCTTCGTCCACCTCCGCGGCGGTGTGGAGCTCCTGGAATCCGATACGGCGGAGGTCCTCGCGCATGGGCGCGATCATCATCTCGGGGTACGGCATTTTGGCCTGGCTCCTGCGTGGATCTTGGGGGGAGAGAGACGAGTTCTACACACATACCCCGCCCGGGTGCCGGGCCGCCCCAGAGGCGGCGGCTTCGGCCGGGCGGGTTCCCGGAGGAATAGGATGAGCAACAGGACTGGATTCATCCTCGCGACGGCGCTGGCGGGCGCCTGCGCGCCGGCCGCGCCCGACGAGCAGGCGCCCGGGCCGGACGAGCCCGGCGCGGAGGCCAGCGAAGAGGTACGCGCCCCCGAGGTGCCCGGAGGCGCCACCGACGCCTACGTACGGCCGGCCGCCGAGGGGGGCGCGCTGGTCCAGGGGGACACCGTACCGGGGCTGCCCTCCTGGACCCGGCAGGACCGGGAGGTGCTGCGCGCGACGGTCACCTGGGCCTGGGAGAACGGCGTCGACCGGCTAACGGTGGGAGAGCGGGTCGCGAGGATCGGGGAGACCTTCGTGGGGGCGCCCTACATCCCGCAGACGCTCGACCCGTCGGGACCGGAGCGCCTTGTCATCAACCTGCGCGCCTACGATTGCGTCACGTACATCGAGAACATCCTCGCGCTCGCGCACTTCGTGCGCGAGGAGCCGCGCGACATCCTCGACCGTCCCGAGGACGCGATGCGGAGGTACGCCGAACGGATCATGCGCATCCGCTACCGCGACGGCCGGTTGGCCGGATACCCCTCGCGCCTCCACTACTTCAGCGAGTGGCTGGCTGACAACGAGCGCAAGGGCGTCTTGCAGCTCGTCACGAGCGAACTGGGCGGCGTCGTGGACCCGGAGCCGATCACCTTCATGACCGCGCACCGGGACGCGTATAAGCAGCTCGCTGACGCGTCCGTTTATGCGGAGATCGGGCGCATCGAGCGACGCTTGAACGAGGTGCCTCGCCACTACCTTCCCGAGCGTCGCGTTGCCGCGGTCGCCGAGCGGATCCAGACGGGCGACGTGATCGCCGCGACCAGCACGCTCGACGGGCTGGACATTGCGCACACGGGGATCGCGCTCTGGAAGGATGGCACCCTGCACCTGATGCACGCCCCGCTGGTGGGCAAGGATGTCCAGATCAGCGAGCTGCCGCTGGCGGAGCGCATTCTCGACATCAAGAGCCAGGACGGCATCATGGTGGCGAGGCCGCTCGAGGCGAGATGAGTCATGGGGAGACGCGGACCGCTAGAGCCTCAGGGTTAGAAAGGGCGCCCGCAGCGCGCGCTCGCTGCCGCGCGCGAGCAGCGGGAGGAGGGCCGCGCCCGGGTCCACCTCCACGCTGATCCGGTCCATCCCGCGCGCGGCGCTGCCCACGGGCGTCCGTGAGGAGACCGCGGTCAGGGTGAGCAGCGCTCCGGCGGCCGAGCCGAGCGCGAGGTGGTCAGGTAGAGCAGCTCGTCCTCGGGCTCGCCGCCGTCCAGCAGGTAGGTGACGCCCAGCGCGCCGAGCCCGCCAGCCACGTGCCCGGCCATCACCAGCAGCCCGTCTCCCCCGGAGAGCGAGCGCTCGCGCAGGGTGCGGTTGCCGAAGTGCAGCCCCGCCGCGGCGCCGGCCAGCACGGACGCGACGATCGGCTTCTCGTCGTCGTCCGCTTCCTCGTCCTCGAACAGCGCCCACGCGACCGGCAGCAGGAGCTGCCCACCCGGCACGGTTACCGACGTGTTGCGCGTGATCCGGTAAGGGAGGTAGAAGCTCGCGCCCGCGGTGAGCAGGTACGCCGCCACCGCCCCCCGGTTGCTGTCGATGTCGAAGCCGACCGGGACCGCCTAGCCGTAGAAGCCGAGCCCGAGGATCGTCTCCACGAGCACGAGCCCGCTCCGGCCGCTCCGGTCCAGCAGGTGCAGAGCTGGCCGCGCGCGCCCAGCCGCCCGGCGAGGTCGGAGCGAAGGGCCGCCAGCCGGGCCTCGTCGACCCGCTCGCGGTCGCGGACTAGCCGCCCGTCCTGGAGACGGCTTACCTCGAGCACGAGGGTGCCGTCCTCGAGCCGGAAGAGGCGCGCCGCCTGGAATCCGGGGACGTCCTCGTACAGCCCCAGTTTGCGGCGCAGCTCGGCGGTGACCTTGAGGATGCCGCGCTCCGGATCGAGCGGAATCTGGGCCTCACGCGCGGTCTGCGCCGCCGCCGGGAGCGCGAGCAGCGCGGCAGCGAGGACGAGGACCACGGAGCGGATCATGGAAGCGGGGCGGAGGGACTAGGCCAGGGACTGGGGCAGGGACCGGGGCAAGGGGCGGGGGACTCGGGCGTCAGATGCGCTCGAGCACCATGGCAAAGCCCATACCGCCCGCGGCGCAGACGGTGAGCAGCCCCAACGCGACGTCGCGGCGCTGCATCTCGTTCACCAGCGTGGTGGTGAGGCGCGCGCCGGTCGCCGCGAACGGGTGGCCGAGCGCGATCGAGCCGCCCATCACGTTGATCTTCTCGATCGGCGGGTGCCCGACCGCGCGGACGCGCCCGAGCTTCTGCGCGGCGAATTTGTCCGAGGCGAGCTGCTGGAGGTTTGTGAGCACCTGCGCCGCGAAGGCCTCGTGCATCTCCATGAGCCCGATGTCCTTCATGCTCACGCCGGCCCGGTCGAGCGCGATCGGGGCAGCGTAAGCGGGCGCGCCGAGCAGCTGTCCGGCGGGGTCCAGGGCCGTGAACGCGTAGCTCCGGATGCGCGCGCGCGGCTCGATGCCGTCGGCGCGCGCGCGCTCCTCGGCCATCAGCAGCACCACTGCGGCGCCGTCGGTGAGCGGAGAGGAATTGCCGGCCGTTACCGACCCGTGCCTGCGGTCGAAGACTGGCCTCAGGGCGGCAAGCTTCTCGGGCGTCGTGTCGGTGCGCACGCCGCTGTCCGCTTCGACCAGCCGCTCGAAGCGCGGAGGCACGTACACGGGTGCGATCTCCGCGCCGATGCGGCCGTCCGCGATTCCCTGGGTGGCGAGCTGGTGTGAGCGGAGCGCCCACGTGTCCTGGTCCGCGCGGGCGATCCCGTTCTCCTTGGCCATGCGCTCGGCAGACTCCCCCATCGTCTCGCCCGTGGTGGGCTCCGCGATCTGCGGGCTGCGCGGGATCAGGTCCTTGGGGCGGATCCGTCCGGCGGTTGAGACGCGCTCGCCGAAGGTCTTCGCCTTCGACAGCGCGACCAGGATGTCGGAGAGCTTCTCCGAGACGAGGATCGGGATGTGCGAGAGCGACTCCGATCCGCCCGCGACCACGATCTGCGCGTTCCCTACCTCGATCAGGTTCGCCGCGTCGGTGATCGCCTGGTTGGCGGTGGCACACTGACGGGAGACGGTCGTCGCCGGCACGCTCTTGGGAAGGGTGGCCAGCCCGACTTCGCGTGCGATGTTGGGCGCCAGCGGATCGTGCACGACGGTCCCGAACACGAGCTGGTCCACCGCCTGCGCGGGGACCCCCGCGCAGGCCAGCAGTTCGCGCACCGCGACCTTGCCCAGATCGATCGCGGACAGCTTGCGGAGCTCGGTGCTGGCCTTGGCGAACGGAGTCCGCACACCTGCCACGATGACCGCCTTCATGGACGTGCTACCTCGGGTTCCGGGGCGCGGAAACGGGGCCGATTTAACCCATCCGGAGGGTGGCCGTTCCCGACCGCCGCCGGACGGCGGCGCTGGCCGGTGCCGGCCCGGCTGGCTTAACCTTCCACGTACCAATGGCCCACCTCGCCACCTCCCCTCCAACCCGCGCGTACCGAGGACGTGGAGGAGCTCGCGCTCCTCTGGAGCCAGGCGTTCCCGTCGCGGAACGCGCTGGAGCGCACGCGCGAGGGGATGACGTACGGGAGTCTCGCGGACTGCTGGATCGCGCGGGCGGGCGGTATGGCGGTGGGGGCGCTTCGCACCTACCGGCTCACGCTGCACGCGCGCGGCCGCTGCTGGCCCACCCTCGGGCTCGCGGCGGTCGCGGTCGCGCCGGACTACCGGCGCCGCGGGCTGGCGCGCCGGATGTGCGTGCAGGCGCTCCGGATCGGCCGCGAGCGGGGGTGCGTGCTCGGCGCGCTCTTCCCCTTCCGCACGTCGTTCTACGCGGACCTGGGGTTCTCACTGATCGGGACCCTCCTGCGGCACCGCTTCGGGCCGGACGAGCTGCCGCTCTACGCCGGCTGGGAGCGCGTGCGGCGCGCGCACGGTCCCGCCGAGCTGCGCGCTCTCTACCCGGCGGTCGCGCGCGGATCGACCGAGCTAATCGAGCGTCCCGAGCTGGCTGGCGCTTTCTCGCCGATCCACGCACCGCCTCGCACGTGCACTGCGATGAGGAGGGGCGCCCCACCGGCTACGCGGTCACGCGCATCGTGCGCGCGGGTGACCGGATGCGCGTGCTGGAGCTGACCGCGCTCGACTGCCCGGCGCACGAGGCGCTGCTCGGCTGGATCTCCGCGCAGCGCGACCAGTTCGGCACGGTCCTCTACGACGCCCTTCCCAGCGAGGGGATCGACCGCCGGCTGGGCCACGCACGGCGCGCGGGAACGGGGCGGCCGCGCGGGCTCTGGATGGATACCGCGGCCCTGCTGCGCGGTCCGATGCTACGTCTGCTCGATCTCATGGCCGCGCATGACGAAGACTCCGGCGCCGGGTTCGGGCTCCTCGATCCGGATCTGCCCGAGATCGCGGGACGGTGGGTGGGAGGGTGGTGCACCGGCGGCCCTGCCGACGCCCGCCCCGGCGAGGAGGTGATGGGCCCCGGCGCGGCGGGCGAGCGCTTCCTGATGGGGACGCTGCCGGGGCAGCGCCCGCCCCCCGAGGGATGGTCGCCGATTCCCTTTGGGGAGGAGTTCCGCATGCTCGACGAGTTCTAGCGGTGCGCGGAGTCGTCTTCGACGTCTCGATTCCGCGCTACCTGCTCGGCAAGTCGGCCGGGCGGGTGAGCGACGCGTTCCTGTTTGGGAGGCTGAGCGGCGTGTCGCTGCGTGAGCTGCCCGAGCCGCCGCTCCCCGGTCCCCGCTGGGTCCGGCTCGAGACCGTGCTCGCCGGAATCTGCGGCAGCGATATCGTGAACCTCGGCTACAACGCGAGCCCCGCGATGGAGCCGTTCGGCTCCTTTCCCGCGGTGATCGGGCACGAGATCCTCGCGCGGGTGGTGGAGCTGGGCTCCGAGGTGCGCGGGCTCGAGCTCGGCCA
>CAUZJY010000005.1:0-34282 GCA_963580305.1 Gemmatimonadales bacterium UBA6960 | reverse complement strand
GGGATCGGCACGGCGGCGAGCTTCTGGGCCGCGAGCGTCGGCACCGAGACCTCGGGATCGATCCTGTCGCCCGCGAGCGCGACGATGCTGGTCGGCATCAAGCCCACGGTCGGACGGATCAGCCGGTTGGGGGTGATCCCCATCACCATGGACCAGGACACCCCCGGCCCCATGGCCCGTACGGTCACCGACGCGGCGATCCTGCTGGGCGCGCTGGAAGGAGCCATTCCGGACCCGAACGACCCCGCCACCTCGCGTTGCGCGCCGCCCCCCGGGCAGGACTACACGGCCTTCCTGGATCCGGACGCGCTCCAGGGCGCGCGCATCGGCATCCCGCGCGCCAACTACTACGAGCCGATGCAGGCGCCCGACGGCAGCCTCCGGGGTGGGCTCTCCGAGGGGGAGCGGCGCGTGATGGAAGACGCGATCGCGGTGCTCCGTGCACAGGGCGCCGTCATCGTGGATCCGGCGAACATCCCGAGCGTCGTCACGCGCGACCCCGAACGGAACCTCCTGCTCTGGCCGGACTGCGTGGGGCTCGAAGCTCGGCGCGGGATGGACGCACGCTGTTCCATCACCTTCAAGTACGGGATGAAGCTCGACTTCGAGCGCTGGCTGGAGACCCTCGGGGAGCGCGCGCCCGTCAAGAGCCTCACGGAGCTGCGGGCGTGGAACGTCACCCACCAGCTCGCCGGCGCGATCCGCTACGGTCAGGCCCGGCTCGACATCTCGGACGAGATGGACGTGACGCGAGACCGCGCCCGCTACCAGGCGGACCGGGCCAAGGACCTCGCGCTCACGGCGGCCGAGGGAATCGATGCGGTCATGGAGGGCGAGCGGCTGGACGCGCTGCTGTTTCCGTCCAGTGGGGGCGCGAACCTCTCCGCGCGCCCCGGATATCCGACCGTGATCGTGCCCTTCGGGTGGCTCCCGAACACGCCCGCTCCCCCCTTGCCACCGGCCTTCGATGCCGAGCCCGCTCCCTTCGGGGTGAGCTTCGCGGGATCGGCCTGCAGCGAGCCACGTCTGATCGCGCTCGCCCACGCCTTCGAGCAGGCGACCCGGCGCCGGGTGCCCCCGCCCGGGCTCCGTTGAGGGGGGTTTCTGGACCCGCCGCTGCGCCAACTCCTGCCATCTCGCTCCCGGCCGCGGCGGCCGCTTGCCGGGCGAGAATCGGCCCCGTAGCGTCCACCTTGAGGAAATTTCCTGTACCCGGATGGCACCATGCGCACGCTGGCGAAACTTAGCTTCGCGACCGCCGTCGCGCTCACGTGCTCCTCGTGCGGCGTGAATCCGCTCAACGCCGCCGCGGAGAACCTGGGCGTGGAGATGGTCAACTCCATCCGCCTCGAAGGGGAGGGGACAAACTTCTCCGTGGGCCAGCCCTACACGGCCGGCCAGGAGTGGCCGCGTGTCAACATCGTCAGCTACGCGGCAGTCGTAGACTACGACGCGGGCAGCATGCAGGTGGACATCGTGCGCGAGCAGCCGGAGCCGCAGCCGCGTGGCGGTGGCATCCGCTTCGCCGGACGGCAGCGCACGACGCAGTTCGTGAGCGGCATGAGCGCCTGGAACCAGCCTCCGACCCAGTCCGACGGGACCCGCCCGGATCCGCAGCCCCAGCCGGGCGCGGCCGCCGAGCGGAGCGTCCAGATTCTGATAACCCCCCACGGGTTCGTGAAGGCGGCGATCGAGGCCGGCGCGGTCGCGACCGAAGGCGGCGAGGTGAGCTTCACCACGTCCGACGGGACGCGAGTCACCGGAACCATCAACGAGAACGGGGAGGTCGAGCGTATCCAGAGCTGGACCGACAACCCCGTGCTCGGTGACATGCCGGTCGAGACGACCTTCTCCGACTACCAGGACTTCGGGGGCGTGCGCTTCCCGACCCGCATCCAGCAGACGCAGGGCGGCCAGCCCGCCCTCGATCTGACCATCAGTGCGGTGCTGCCGAACGTGGTCGCCGACATCACGGTGCCCGAGAACGTCGTAACCTTCGAGCCGCAGCCCCTGTCGGCCACCAGTGAGCGCGTCGCCCCCGGGGTCTTCTACATCAAGGGGGGCTCGCACCACAGCGTGGCGATCGAGATGAGCGATCACGTCATCGTGGTGGAGGGTCCACAGAGCGAGGAGCGCGGGCTCGCCGTGATCGAGACGGTGAAGCAGGCGATCCCGAACAAGCCGATCCGCTACATCGTGAATACGCACGTGCACTTCGACCATTCGGGCGGGCTGCGGCCGTTCGTGGCCGATGGCGCCACCGTGGTCACCCACGAGTCCAACCAGGCGTTCTATCAGCAAGCGTGGAGCGCCCCGCGAACGCTGAACCCGGATCAGCTCGCGCAGGCGAACGTTCAGCCGCAGTTTATGGCCGTGGCCGAGCAAGCCGAGCTGACCGACGGACGCCGCCGGGTCGAGATGCACCGGATCGCGGACAGCGCGCATACCAACGGATTCCTGATAGTGTGGCTGCCGGCCGAGCGGATCCTGATCGAGGCCGACGCCTTCACGCCGGGGCCGGCGGGCGCGCCGCCCCCAGAGACGCCCAATCCGAACACGGTGAACCTGTACGAGAACGTGCAGCGGCTCGGGCTCAACCCGCGGCGGATCCTCGCGCTCCACGGGCCACGCATCGCCACCCTTGCCGATCTGAGGACCGCCGCCGGCATGTAGCGGCGCTCGACCCGACGCGAACGGCCCCGCCCGGACCCACACCGCGAGGCTCCGGGCGGGGCTTCTCTTGACCGGACGGCTCTTCCTCTTCCTCCATGCGCGAACTGGACGATCTCGCCCGCCGCCTCGGCCCGGACGCGCTCGTGCGCGACCCGGACGAGATGGCCCCGTACCTGACCGATTGGCGGGGTCGCTACCGGGGCGCCGCGCTCGCGGTCGTGCGGCCCGCCGGCGTGGAGGGGGTGCAGGCCACGGTCGGGTGGGCGCGTGTGCACCGGGTCGGAGTGGTTCCGCAGGGTGGGAATACCGGACTCGCGGGAGGCGCCTCACCCACCGCGGACGGACGGGGAAGCCGCCCCCAGGTCGTGCTGTCGCTCGCGCGCATGGCGCGGGTCCACGCGGTCGACCGCGTGGGGATGACGCTCGAGGCGGAAGCCGGCTGCGTCCTGGAGCACGCCAAGCAGGCGGCGGCCGACGCGGGACGGCTTCTCCCGATCAGCTTCGGCGCCCAGGGCTCCGCCACGATCGGCGGGATGATCGCCACCAACGCGGGCGGAATCTCTGCGCTCCGCTACGGGACCGCGCGACAGCTCGTCCTCGGGCTCGAGGCGGTGCTCGCCGACGGGACGCGGGTGCGCGGGCTCAGCGGGCTGCGCAAGGACAACGCGGGGTGGAACTGGAAGCAGCTCCTGATCGGCTCGGAGGGCACGCTCGGGATCGTCACGGCCGCGGTGCTCAAGCTGGTCCCGCTTCCGGCCGAGCGCGCGCTCGCCTACGTGTCAGTGGCCGATCCGGAGCGCGCACTCGCGCTGCTCGAGCACGTCCAGGACGCGATGGGCGAGGCGGTCGCCGCCTTCGAGCTGATCTCTGGGGCCGCCATGGAGCTGGTTGTGGGACACCTTGGTGGGCGCGCCCCGCTCCCCGGTGCACACTGGCTCGTGCTGATCGAGGTCGCAGACAGCGCGCGCGGGCTCCGGGGCCGGCTCGAGGACGCGCTCGCGAGCGCGGTCGACGCCGACCTCGCGCTCGACGCGGTGCCGGCGGACTCGCACGAGCAGATCCGCCGCTTCTGGACGCTGCGCGAGAGCATCCCCGAGGCGGAGAAGCGCGACGGGCCGAGCGTCAAGCACGACGTCGGCGTGCCTGTCTCTGAGGTGCCCGTCTTCATTCGCGAGGCAGAGGAGGGGCTGGCACAGCTCGGGTCCGGGCTCCGCACGATCGTGTTCGGCCACCTCGGGGACGGCAACCTGCACTTCAACGTGGCGGGGGGCGGAGAGCGCACGCCGGACGAGGCGATCACCCGGACCGTCCACGACGTGGTCGCCCGCTTAGGCGGCTCGATCACCGCCGAGCACGGCATCGGACAGTCTCGCATCGGGGAGCTGCTCCGCCTCAAGCCAGCAGCCGAGCTGGCGCTGCTCCGCCGCGTCAAGCATGCGCTCGATCCGGACGGGCTGCTGAATCCAGGAAAAGTGCTACCGCCTCTGTAACGCCATCCGGATCAGCTCCTCGGAGCTCTCCGCCCCGCCGTCCTCGAGCACCCGCCGAACCGTCTCGTCCGCGTCGGTGAAGGAGTAGCCGAGCGCGACCAGGGCGGCCACCGCCTCCTGTGCGCGCGCCGTGTCCGGACCCGCGCCCGCGGGCGTACTGACCGCGAGGTCGCTGACCTTGTCCCAAAGCTCGAGCACCATCCGCTCCGCGGTCTTGCGGCCGATCCCGCTCACCTGAGCGAGCGCCTGCACGTCCTTTTCAGCGAGCGTGCGGGCGAGCCGGTGCGCGCTGTACGAGGAGAGCGCCTGGAGCGCGAGCTTGGTCCCGACCCCCTTCACGGTCGTCAGCATGCGGAAGAGGTCGCGCTCGCTGTCGTCGAGGAAGCCGTAGAGCCCGATCGACTCCTCGCGCACCACCTGGAGGGTGCGCAGCTCGACCGCGGCGCCGGGCGCGGGCATTCGCTGGAGCACGCTGAGCGGGACCTCCACCTCGTACACCACGCCCCCTGCCGTCTCGACCTCGACCAGCCCCTCCGGCGAGCGGGTGAGCAGCTGCCCCCTCAGTCGGCTGATCACGGCGAGCCCCGGCCGAGGGCGCCCGCCATGCAGTAGCAGAGCGCGGCGGCGACGCCGTCGGCCGCATCGGCCGGGGTCGGCGCGGCGCGCAGCCGGAGCTGCTTCTGGACCATGAAGCCGACCTGATCCTTGGTGGCGCGTCCGGTCCCGACCACCGCCTTCTTGATCTCGACGGCGGTGTACTCGCAGATGGGAAGATCGCACAGGGAGGCAGCCAGCAGGATCGCGCCGCGCGCGTGACCGAGGGAGAGTGCAGTGCGGCTGTTCTTGCCGTGGTAGATGTCCTCCACCGACATCGCCGCGGGACGGTGCCGCTCGATGAGCTCCATGACCCCCTCGTAGATGTCGCGGATGCGGCGGGGCAGCGGCCGCCCGGCGGGGGTGCGGATGACCCCGCACTCCACCAGGGAGACCCGGCCGTCGCAACCCCGCTCCACCACCCCGAAGCCGGTCACGGCGGTGCCCGGATCGATGCCCAGGATCAGCGTCGGTGGGGCGCTCGAGTGCGGGCTGGAGCCGGGGCCGGCTCCGGTCAAAGCAGCGACCCCCGCTTCTTGATGATCTGCTCGGCGCGCTGGGGATCGAGCGGCTGCGAGATCAGGAATCCCTGGCCGAAGTCGTACCCCAGATTCTGGAGCAGCGCGAGCTGCCCCTCGGTCTCCACCTCCTCCGCGATCACGCCGTGCCCCAGATTGCGCGCGAGCTGAACGATCGTCCGCACCACCTCCATGTTCTCGCCCCAGTACGTCATCTGGCGCACGAAGGAGCGGTCGATCTTGAGCGTGTGGATCGGAAGGCGGCACAGGTAAGCGAGCGACGAGTAGCCGGTCCCGAAATCGTCCACGTGCAGCTGGATGTCGGAGTCGCGCAAGCGGCGGAGCGTTCGGCCCGTGCTCTCGAGATCAACCATCAGCGAGGATTCGGTGATCTCGAGGTGGAGCTGGTGGCCGGGCACGCCGGTCTCGTGCAGCAGCTCCTGCACGCGCTCGACCATGTCGGGCTGGCTGAACTGGCGGCCCGAGAGGTTCACGCTCATCGCGAGCGGCGTGCGCTTGTGATTGCCCTCGTTCCAGCCCCGCAGCTGCCCCATCGCCTTGCGGAGGACCCACCATCCGAGGGGCACGGTGAGCCCGGTGTCTCGGCGACCGGCACGAAGTCCGCGGGCGGCACGATCCCGTGGTCGGGATCGCGCCAGCGGACGAGCGCCTCGAACCCGTAGAGGCTGCCGTCCGCGAGCCACACCAGCGGCTGGTAATGCAGCACCAGCTCTTCTTCCTCGAGCGCTTTCCTGATCCTGGCCTCCAGCCGTACCCGCGCCATCGCGCGGGCGTGCAGCACCGGGTCGAACATCTGGTGCGTGCCGGGCCCCTCCGCGCGTGCGCGCATGAGCGCCTTCTGCGCGTCGCGGACCAGGTCCTCGGGATCCTGGTATCCGGTCAGGCTGATCGCCATTCCGATCGACGAGCTCACGAACACCTTCTCCTCGAGCAGCGACCGGGACAGCGACTCGTGAACGCGGTGAGCGACCCGCGTGGGGTCGCTCACGTCCTTCATGCCGTCGAGGAGAATGGCGAAGTCGTCGCCGCCCATGCTCGCGACCGTGTCGACCCCGCGAATGCACCCCTCTGAGCCGGCGGGCCACCTCGACCAGCACGCGGTCCCCCGCGTCGCACCCGTGCGCGCGGTTCAGCTCCCTGAACTCGTGCAGATCGACCATCAGCACCGCGAACAGGTGCGCGTCCCGGCGCGACGCCCTCCGCGCCACCTGATGCAGCCGCTCGAGAAAGAGCGACCGGTTGGGCAGCCCGGTGAGCGGATCGTGCAGCACGTCCCGGGCGAGGTCGGCCTCGTGGCGGTGGTGCGCGAGGGCGCGCCGAACATGGCGCTCCGCGATGGCGAGTCGGACGTCGATCTGGTCGCCCAGCGAGGACTTGGTCAGGAAGTCGCTGGCGCCCGCGTCGAGAGCCTCGGCCAGATGGGCGCTGCCTTCCATCCCGGTCACGAACAGGATGTAAACATCTTCCGTGTCGGGGGTGGCGCGCAGCCGCCGGCAGAACTCCACCCCGTCCATGCCGGGGAGCTTCCAGTCCAGGACGATCAGGAGGTGACGCTCGCGCTCGAACGCGCTCCAGGCGGACTCGGCATCCGGCACCGCGTCGACCCGATGGCCGCGTCCGTGGAGGATGGACTCGACCAAGCGGCGCGAGGACGGATCGTCCTCGACGACCAGCACCCGGAGGGATTCGTCGGCCAAGGGAGGATCGCGGCGCGGACTCAGCCGACTTCCGCGAGCACCTTCTCGTCGATGTTCGCGTTGCTATGAACCTTCTGTACGTCGTCGTGATCCTCGAGCAGGCCGAGCAGCTTGACCAGCCGCTCGGCTTCCTTGCCGACCACCTCGACCTCCGCGTGCGGGATCATGGAGAACTCCGACTGCGACGGCTCGATCCCGGCCGCGCGCAGTCCTTCCTGCACCTGGTGGAAGGCCGCGGGAGCGGTCGAGATGACGTACTCGCCGCCTTCGCGGGCTATGTCCTCGGCGCCCGCCTCGAGCGCCGCCTCGAGCACCCGATCCTCGTCGTAGCGGCCGGCGTCGACGTAGAGTTGCCCCTTCTTGTCGAACTGCCAGGCGACCGAGCCGCTCGTGCCGAGGGTGCCGCCGTTGCGCTCCAGGATGTTGCGCAGCTCGGCGACGGCACGGTTGCCGTTGTCGGTCACCACCTCGATGTAGAGCGCGACGCCATCGGGCCCGTACCCCTCGTAGACGATCTCCTCGTACTGCACCCCCTCCATCTCCCCGGTGCCCTTCTTGATCGCCCGCTCGATGTTCTCGTTCGGCATGTTCGCCGCTTTGCCGGTGTCGACCGCCAACCGGAGCCGCGGATTCCCCTCGATGTTGCCGCCGCCCGCCCGGGCGGCGACGGTGATCTCCCGGATCAGCTTGGTGAAGTGCTGGCCGCGCTTGGCATCGATCACGGCCTTCTTGTGCTTGATATGCTTCCACTTGCTGTGACCGGCCACGGCACGCTCCTACGACGTTGCAAAGGCCCCGCGAGCTGGCGCGGAGCGGGCCCCCGAAGGGGGGGGCGGAGTGCGGGTAAGGCTTTGATTGGGCGGATGTTCAGCTGATTCTTCAAGCTAACCGCCCCGGGGGTCCCGGATCAATTAGATGCGGGGAGGTCCATGGGACGCGTGGATCCCCGCTAGCCTGGCCGCCGGCCCCACTCCCGAGCGACCCGGTCGTCCACGGCGAGGACGCGCTCCGGAAATCGCCAGGGGAGATGGACCTCCAGCCAATCCCTGAGGCGATCGCGGCGGGAGCCTGGGGCGAGCGGCTCGACCCCCCCTCGCGATCTCTCCCAGGGTGACAACGGCGCGGCGGGGGTGCGGCAGGCCGGTCACCGCGTCTCCTCAGGCGTGCTGCATTTTCTCCTTCTGCTGCTTCCGCTCGGCGATGATCTTCTGTGCCTCGTGCTCCGGGACCTGCTCGTAGCTCGCGAGCTTGCGAGCATGATACGCCCACCCCTGGGTCATCGCGCGCAGGGACGCCGCGTACTTATAGAGCTCGGCCTCCGGAACCAGGGCCTTGATCACCGTGCGGCCGTCCCGGGGTTCCATCCCCAGAACCTTTCCGCGCCGCTGCGTCAGGTCGCCCATGATGTCGCCCACGTACTCGTCGGGCGTGGTGACCGCGACCTCCATGACCGGCTCGAGGAGGACCGGGCGCGCCTGCGGGACCACCTTGTTGAAGACGAGCCCGGCCGCGAGCTGGAACGCGATGTCGGAGGAGTCCACGGTGTGGAAGGAGCCGTCGTACACTTCGGCGGTGAAGTCCACGAGCGGATAGCCTGCGAGCACACCCCGCTGCGCGACCTCCTGGATCCCCTTGTCCACCGAGGGGATGAACTTGCCCGGGATCACGCCGCCCTTGATCACATTGTTGAACACGTAGCCCTGCCCGCGGGGCAGCGGCTTGAAGCGGACCCAGCAGTCGCCGAACTGCCCCCGCCCGCCCGTCTGCTTCTTGAAGCGCCCCTGTCCCTCGCCCGTGCCGGTGATGGTCTCGCGGTAGGCGATCTTGGGCTGCTCGGTCTCCACGGTCACGTTGTACTTCCGCTTCATCCGCTCAAGCTGGATCTCCAGGTGCAGCTCGCCCACGCCGCGCGCGATGGTCTGGTGCAGCTCGGCGTTGAACTCGGCCACGAAGGTGGGATCCTCCTCGTGCAGCCGCGGCAGCACCTCGCCGAGCTTGTCGTCGTCGTTGCGCGTCGCGCCCTTGATGGCGATCGCGATGTCCGGCTTCGGGAAGTCGATCCGCTCGACCGCGAGGGGACGATCCCTGGCGCAGAGCGTGTCGTTGGTGTGCGTGTGCTTGAGCTTGGCCACCACGCCGATGTCGCCTGCGTGCAGGCGTGGCACCTCAATCCGTTCCTTGCCCAGCGGAATCGAGAGGTGGCCGAGCTTCTCGGGCTTCTGGTCGACGGCGTTCACCACCTCCATGCCGTTCTCGACCTTGCCGCTCATCACCTTGAAGAAGGACAACTCGCCCACGTGGGGCTCGGTGGTGGTCTTGAAGACGAGCGCGGAGAGCGGACCGTCGTCCACGGCCGTGAGCTCGACCTCCTGGTCCAGTCCCGGCCGCGTGGCACGTTCGGGCCGAGCCTCGGCGGGGCTCGGGCACAGCTCCACGATCTCGGTGAGCAGCGTGCGCACGCCGTAGGTGAGCTTGGGTGAGCCGCAGAAGAGCGGATACACTTCGCCGCGCGCCATCAGGCGGTGCATCGCCTCGACCGCCACCTCACGGCTGATGTGCCCCTCGGCCAGGTACTTTTCGAGGAGCGTCTCGTCGGCGGTGGCAATGGTCTCCTGGAGCTCGGTCTCGTAGCGCTGGAACTGCTCGCGCAGCTCCTCGGGCACCTCCGCCTCCTCGAACTCGCCGGTCGCCGTGCCCTTCTTGAACACGTGCGCCTTCTCGGTGAAGAGGTTCACGATGTCCCGGAACTGGTCGCCCTCACCAACGGGGATCTCGACGGGGATCACCTTGGTGGTGAGCCGCGCCCTGACCTGCTGGTAGACGCGCTCGAAACTCGCGTGCTCCTTATCCATCATCGAGACGAAGAAGAGCCGCGGAAGCTGGCGCGCCTCGCAGTACTCCCACACCCGCTCGGTCCCGACCTCGACGCCCGCGGTAGCCCCGAGCGCGATAAGGGCCGCATCGGCCACGCGCGTAGCGGCCAGCGCCTCACCCGTGAAATCGAGGTATCCGGGGGTGTCGAGCAGGTTGATCTTGTGATCGAGATGCTCGGCATAGGCGGGAGTGAGCTGGATCGAGATCTGGCGGGCTATCTCCTCGGGGGAGTGCATCGTGAGGGCGTGGCCCTCAGCAGGGTCGCCGTGCCGTTTGGAGGTTCCGGCGACGGGCCCGCCGCCCGTCCCCCGGCTTCGCGACTCAGGGTGCTTCGCCCGTTCGCAGCTCCGTCACGAGGTCGTCCATCTCGTACACGCTCTCGAGCGCCTCCACGATCCCGCGCACGTCGACCGCGACCGCGCGGTTGAGCTCGGGCAGATAAATGTAGTCGCCCGGCAGGCTCTCCATGTTGCCGTCGAAGACGAGCCCGACCACCTCGTGCTCGCGATCGATCACCGGCGAGCCTGAATTCCCCCCGATGATGTCGGCGGTGAAGACGAAGTTGACCTCGGTCGACAGGTCCAGCTCCTCCGGGATGGGGAACCATCGGTCGGGGAGCGCCCAGGGTGAGTCGGACGGATCGGGGTACTGCGACTGGAACGAGTAGTGCCGGTCGTAGAGCCCGTAAAGCGTGGTGAAGGAGGGCGCGATCGTGCCGTTATAGGGATACCCTTCCACGACCCCGTCCGCGATGCGCAGCGAGAAGGTCGCGTCGGGAGGAAGCAGGTCGGTGCCGTAGATGTCCATGCGGGCCCGGCCGAGCCGCGCGGCGATCCCCTCCTCCTCCGGGGAGACGCGGTCGAGCATCTGCTGGAACGCCCGGAACGCCTGCAGGTAACCGGCCACCACCTGCATCGCCGGATCCGTCGGTCTCAGGCTCATCCCCTCGACCGCGGCGATCGCGGTGGCCGAGTCCGCCAGGATCGAGCGCGCGTGGATGGCGCGCGCCGCTTCCTCGAGCGTGCGGCCCTGAAGGATCTGCTGCACCCAGGGGGTACCCGCGCCGTAGTTGTCAGCGAACTCCCGGAGACGGGTCGCCATCAGCGCGATCTCCAGCTCCGCCGGCTTGTCGTCGATGTCACGGAAGATGGTGCGGAGACTGGCCGCCGCCTGGGGGTTCGCGCGCCCAATGTTCATGATCTGGAGCCCCAGCAGCGCGCGCACGAAGGTCGAGGCCTCGTAATCTTCGTTCGAGAGGGCGAGGAAGCTCGCGTACCCCGGGGCCTGGGCGCGCTTCTCCTCCTGGAGCTGGGCCATGCGCTCGATCAACCCGCCATACTCTGCCCTCCGGGCCGGCGTCTGGAGCGAGTCCTGGAACTCCTCCTGCGCGCGGAGCCGCTTGGTGAGGATGATCGGGTCCGCGAGCCCGCGGAGCTGTCCGGTGTAGGCCTTCTGACTGTTCTGGAGGCTGAAGATGTCGCCCGCCAGGTCCAGCCGCCGCGCGGCCTCCGGGTTCTCCTCAGCAAAGCGCTGGAGCACTTCGATCCGATTCTCGAGGAAGCTCAGCACGCCCCTGTCGCCTGCGTCCCTCCGGAACTCCAGCTCGGCCACGGTCTGGAGGCGACTCGTGCTGCCGGGGTTGCCGATCACGAACACCACGTCGCCCGGACGGAGCCCATCGTCGTCGAGCTTGAAGTACTGCTCCCCAGTGTTCAGCGGATTGTCCTGGTCGTCGTAGACCCGCAGGAAGGAGAAGTCCAGGTTGTAGCGTGGGTAGGTGAAGTTGTCGGGATCTCCCCCGTAGAAGCCGATCTGCAGCTCGGGAGCCATCACCAGCTTCACGTTCGTATAGCGGCGGAAGACGTAAGCGGAGTAGTGGCCTCCCGCGAACAGGGAGATCACCTCCACGTGGATGCCGGCGTTCTCCCCACCCCGCTCGCGGACGATCCGCTCCTGGATCTCCTCGAATGCCTCCTCCTGCGCCTCGCTGCGCTCCTCGTCCCTCCTTCCGCGGAGCCGTGACTCGACCTCGTCGGTCACGTCCACGATGTCGATCAATTGGTCGGCCTTGAACTCCTCGATGGTGCGCTCCTCTGCACGCGTGCGCGCGTAGAAGCCCTCCTCGATCAGGTTCTCGCCGTCCCGCGTCACCGAGACCACGTGGTCACGCGCGCAGTGATGGTTCGTCATCACCAGCCCATCGGCCGAGACGAAGGACGCGGAGCACCCTGGAATCCGCAGCGCGCCGAGCCGCGCGCGGTCGAACCAGGCACGGTCGGGGGTGAAGCCGTATACCTCGCGGAAGTACTCGATGGGCGGAAACTCGAACGTCCACATCTTGCCGAAGTCGAAGCGGCCGGCTTGGACCGTGTCAAGATCGACGCCGAGCGGCGGGGCGATCCGGGGCGCAGCCTCCGCAGCCGGGGCGGGCGCGGGGGGCGGGGGGGGGCGCCCCCGCGGGGGGGGGGGGGGGGGGGGCCCCCAGGGCTTGCGCTCGAGCAGGCGGCCAGCGCGAGGGTGAGGAAGGCCGCGAGGGCCAGCGAGCTAAGGGGATCCCGCTTCATGGCTTGGGCTCCTTGCCGGAGAGCGCCGCTTTGCCGGAGAGCGCCGCGTGGAGAAGACCACCGGACACCGTGGAGCGCGCGCAGCGGTCGGGCAAGGAGTACGCCAGGAAGGGGCGCCAGGTTTCCCCCGGGGGGGCTCGCACGATCTCGGCCGCGACCCCGGGGCCCGGCTGCTTCGCTACGTCTGCGTCCTACTTGTGCGTCCGATGGCGCCGGGAGACCTCGTCGAGCAGCCTGCGCTCTTTGGGAGTCAGCGCGGACATCCCCTCGGCGGAGATCTTGTCGAGCACGCGGTCGATCGCGTCGAGCAGCTCGTCCTCGCCGACGGTGCGCCAGGCCCCCGACCGCGGGGGCGGCTGAGCCGGCTCTTCCTCGCGGGGCACGATCGCCAGGCGGCGAGCCTGGGTCGCCCGGCGCTTGATCGCGTCCAGCTTCGCGCGCGGCCACCAGTCCGCCTTCAGATAGACCAGCCCGGTGAGCAGGCCGCCCAGGTGCGCCATGTGAGCAATCCCACCGCCCGGGCCCGAGGAAAACGCGTTCAGCACAGTGATCACGAAGAAGAACCCGACCAGGTACTTGGCCTTCACCGGGAAGATCCCCCAGATGTAGATGGGCGCGTCCGGCCAGGCCATCGCGAAGGCGAGCATGATCCCGTAGACGGCCGCCGACGCGCCCACGATCGGGGCGCCCGGTGCGAACAGGAAGGACAAGAGCACCCCACCCAGCCCGCACACCAGGAAGTACCGGAGGAACTCCTTGGATCCCCACCGGTCCTCCAGGGGCGGCCCGAAGAAGAACAGCCCCAGCATGTTCACCAGCAGGTGCGTGAGCCCCGCATGCACGAACATGTAGGTCAGGGCGCCCCACGGCCGGGTGAGCACGCGGTCGGGCCGGAACGCCAGCCACTCCATCACCCAGCGGTCCGGCAACAGCGCGGCGACGACGAACGCGATGGCGTTCGCGATCAGCAGCCGCTTCACCATTGGGGTGAGCATGAAGCCACCGAAGCCGAAGCCGCCCGTCCGATACGCCATCGCCGTAGTTCCTCCTTCTCCTACGTCAGGAGCCCCGCACCGGTGACCGCCGGGCCCGGCGCTCTAGCGCCAGACGGGCGATCCGGTCGCACAGCTCCGAGAACGACATCCCGGCGGCCCTGGCTGCCTTGGGAAGGAGGCTGTTGGCGGTCATCCCGGGGAGGCTGTTCGCCTCCAGGCACCAGATCCCGCCGTCTTCGTCCACGACGAAGTCGACGCGCGAGAAGTCGTCGAGCCGGAGCACCCGCTGGGTCCGGAGCGCCAGCTCCCGGAGCCGCCCTGCGAGCTCCCCGGGAATGTCGGCGGGAAAGATCTCCGCGGCCATTCCCGGTTGATACTTGCACTCGTAGTCGAAGATCTCGTTCTCGGGGATGATCTCGCCGACCGGCAGGGCCTCCTCCCCGAGGATCCCCACGGTGAATTCGCGACCCCGTACGAACTTCTCAAAAACGACCGCATCGTCGTAGTCGTTGGCCTCCGCCACCGCGTCGGCCAACTCTTGCATATCATGGGCCAATCGCAGACGCAGCGAAGAACCGCCGTGCGCGGCCTTCACGATCAGCGGGAGCCCGAGCCGCACGGCCACCTTTTCCGCAGTCGGACCCGGCCCCATGGTCCAGTCCGGTGTCGGGATGCCCGCGTCGCGCAACAGGCGCTTGGTGAGATCCTTGTCCATCGCAAGCACGCAGCCGGTCGGTCCACTACCCGTGTAGGGGACACCCACGATCTCCAGCAGCGACTGAAGCGTCCCGTCCTCCCCCTGCCCACCGTGCAGGGCGAGGAAGAAAAGGTCGGCGTCGCTCACCTCGGGCGCGTCGGTGAGCGCGGTCGTGTCGCCCGTCTCGAGCAGGTCGAGCGCCTGCTTCGTGGGCGGAAGCGCGCGCACGCCCGACTCGAGGAGCCGGCGCTCCTCCTCCCCGGAGAGCGCGCCCCGGGTCGTGTCCACCGCGACCACCTCGTGGCCCGCCTCGCGGAGCGCGGCCGCCACCTGAGCGCCGGAGGAGAGGGAAACGTCGCGCTCTTCCGAGGTCCCTCCCATGAGCACCGCGATCTTCACCGATCGCCCCCCATCGCGAGCGCGCGCACGACGTCGTAGCGGGTCACGATCCCGGTCAGACCTCCGTTCCCGCGCACGAGGCAGGCTGCGTTCGAGCGGCTGAGCAGACGGGTCGCTTCCTCCAAGTCCAGATGCCGGTCCACGACTGGAAAGGGAGAGTCCATGATCGCCTCGACCGGCCGGTCCAGCAGCGTGGGGAACTCGATCACGCGCGCCATGAGCCGCTCCTCGCTCACCGAGCCAACGCACTCACCATCGCGCAGCACGGGCAGTTGCGAGATACCGTGCGACGACAGAGTGGAGAGCGCCATGCGCACCGACGTCGTGGGCTCCACCGAGATGAGCGTCGGCGTGCCGTTCTCCTTGGCGCGCACCAGGTCCTGCACCGTGCGGCGGCGGGGACGCTCGAGGAATTCGTTCTCGCGCATCCAGTCGTCGTCGTAGAGCTTGCTCAGGTAGCGCTCCCCCCAGTCCGCCAGCGTGGTGACGACGAAGGCAGCGGGATCGTCCAGCTCCCTCGCGAGCTGCACAGCGGCGTGAGTGACCAGCCCCGAAGAGCCGCCGACGAAGAGCCCCTCTTCGCGCGCGAGCCGGCGCGCCACCCGGAAGGAGTCACGGTCGGAGACAGTGACGTAGTCGTCGACCACGCCCAGGTCGAGCGCGCCGGGGATCTTGTCGTTGCCGAGCCCTTCCACCTTGTACGGATGCCCATGGATGAGCTCACCCGTGTGGAAGTAGTGGCCGAGGACCGAGCCCTCGGGATCGACCCCGACGATCTTCACGTCCGGGTTCTTTTCCTTCAGGTAGCGGCCGGTCCCGGTGATGGTGCCGCCGGTCCCCGCGCCGGCGAAGAAATACGTGATCCGGCCCTCCGACTGCTCCCAGAGCTCCGGCCCGGTCGAGCGGTAGTGCGCCTCGGGGTTGGCCGGGTTGTAGAACTGATCGGCGAGCACTGCGCCCGCCATGTCGGCCGCGATCGCCTTCGCCCTCATCAAGTAGTGGTCGGGATGGTCGGGCGGTACCGCGGTGGGAGTGATCACGACCTCGGCACCGAATGCGCGTAGGAGCTTCACCTTCTCCTGGCTCATCTTGTCGGGCATGGTGAAGATGCAGCGATAGCCCTTGGGCGCCGCTGCCATCACGAGCGCAAGCCCGGTGTTGCCGCTGGTCGCCTCGACGATGGTGCCGCCCGGCTTGAGCAGCCCGCGCCGCTCCGCATCCTCGATCATCGCGAGCCCGATCCGGTCCTTGACCGACCCGCCCGGATTCATGAACTCGCACTTGCCGTAGACCGGTGTGCGGCAGCCGTCGACGACCTTGCGGAGCCGCACGAGCGGGGTCCACCCGACCAGGTCGAGGACCGAGTCATGGGGCCGCCGGTTTCGGTCACTCATCGAGGCAGCGCGCTCGGGACGCGGCTCAGAAGAAGAACGCGGTGTCGGGACGCGATCGCTTGGAGAAGTGGACCGGGACCTGGGCCCAGACCTCGATCCGCTTCCCGCCCTTGCGAGCGGGGCGGAAGCGCAGCTCGCGGGCGCCCACGATCGCGGCGGAATCGAACGCCGGATGGCCGCTGGACTCGAGCACGACCACGCTGTCGACACGGCCCGTGTCGGTGACCCGCACGCGCAGGAGCGTCTGCCCCTCCACGTCCTGATCCCACAGCTCGAGCGGGTAGTCGATCGGAACCTCGCCGTAGAGCGGCACCGGGCGGTCGATCGGGGTGTCGGCGGTGCAGGCGGTGAAAGCCGCGAGTAGGAGCACGGTTAGGGCGAACAGGACGCCGTTCCCCCGCCACAGGCGGGTGACTGCTTCCGTCAAAGGATGCTCCCGGTCTCTGTGAGCAATCCGTCGTGGTGCCCCCGGCTGGCAGGCGCCGGGCACAGGACTGCGTGTCGGAAATCAATACCCGGGAGGGGGTCGACGGGCTCTGCAGGAGGGCTCAGCACCCCAGCTCCCTCCTGATCTCGGCCAGTAGGTTGAGCGCCTCGAGCGGAGTGAGCCCCTCGATCTCCAGCTCGCGGAGCCGCGCAACGACCGGGTGCTCGACCTGGAAGAACGAGAGCTGGTCGGGAGACGGCTCGGAGGCCGGACGGTGGCGGCCCGCCCGCCCGAGGCCGGCCCCGCCACCCGAATGCGTTTCCTCGAGCTCACGGAGCAGCTCCTGGGCGCGGGCGATCACCTCGGGCGGGAGCCCGGCGAGCCGCGCCACCTGGATCCCGTAAGAGCGGTCCGCTCCACCTTCCTCGAGGCGCCGCAGAAAGACGATCTGCTCGCCCACCTCGCGGACCGAGACGTTCAGGTTGCGCACCCCAGGGAGCAGGTCGCCGAGTTGGGTGAGCTCGTGGTAATGCGTGGCGAAGATGGTCTTGGCGCCCACCCGCTCGTGCAAGTGCTCGGTGACGGCCCACGCGATCGAGACACCGTCGTACGTGGAGGTCCCACGGCCAATCTCGTCCAGCAGCACCAGGCTGCGGCCGGTCGCGCCGTGCACGATCGCGGCAGTCTCGTGCATCTCGACCATGAAAGTCGACTGCCCGCGCGCAAGGTTGTCGGAGGCGCCAACGCGCGTGAAGATCCGGTCCGCGACCGGCAGGCGCGCGCGATCGGCCGGCACGAACGATCCGATCTGGGTGAGCAGCTGGATCAGCCCGACCTGGCGGAGAACCGTGCTCTTCCCGGCCATGTTCGGACCCGTCAGGATCACGATGCGCTTGGCCCCGTCCAGCACGACGTCATTCGGGATGAACGTCTGCGCCGGAAGCATGGTCTCGACCACCGGATGGCGACCGGCCCGGATCTCGACGTCGAAGCCGGTGTGTACCTCGGGACGCACCCAGCTCCGCCGCACCGCGGTCTCGGCGAGCGAAGCAAGCACGTCCAGAGTAGCGATGCGGGCAGCGGTCTCCTGGAGCCGCCGGACCTCCCCGGCGACCCGGTCCCGCAGCTTGGCGAACAGCGCGGCCTCGAGCTGGAGGATCCGGTCCTCCGCGCCTAACACCTTCTCCTCCCACTGCTTGAGCTCCGGGGTAAAATAGCGCTCCCCGTTGACCAGCGTCTGCTTGCGCATATAGTCCTCGGGGACGCGTTCGACGTTCGCGCGCGTGACCTCGAGGTAGTATCCGAACACCCTGTTGTAGCCCACTTTGAGCGAGCCGATCCCGGTGCGCTCCCGCTCGCGCGCCTGGAGGGACGCGATGAAGTCGCGCGCGCTGTCGCGCACGGCGCGCAGCTCGTCCAGCTCCTCGCTCCATCCCGGCCGGATCACGCCGCCGTCGGCGAGCGCCAGCGGCGGGTCGTCGCCCAGCGCGCGCTCCAGACGGTCGCGCACGTCCGCGAGCAGATCGAGCGCGCCGAAGAGCTCAGCGAGCAGCACCGCCTCTGCGGACGCGAGCTGGTCGCAGAGCTCCGGGAGCCGCGCGAGCGAGCGCGCGAGCCCGGAAAGATCGCGCGGAGTCGCGCGCCCCGTGCCGAGCTTGCCGGCCAGCCGCTCGAGGTCGCTCAGCCCCGCCAGCCGGTCGCGGATCCCGCGCCGCAGCTCCGGCCGCTCCACCAGCTCGCGCACCGCGTCCTGCCGGCGCCAGATCTCGGGGGCGTCGAGGAGCGGGTTCAGGATCCAGCGCCGCATCAGCCGGGCACCCATCGCGGTCGCCGCCTCGTCCAGCACCGCGAGCAGCGTCCCCCCCTGCTCGCCCGCGCGCAGCGGCTCGACCAGCTCCAGGTTGCGCCGCGTCATCTCGTCGAGCGGCATCACCGTGCCCGGGCGCAGGATGCGCGGCGGCCGCAGATGCGCGGCGCCCCCCGGCCGGATCTCCTGGACGTACGCGACCAGCGCACCCGCAGCTTGCACCAGCGGTCCGTCCTCGCTCTGGAAGCCGAAGCCGTCGAGGGAGCGCACGCCGTAGCGCGCCTCAAGCGCCTCGAGCGCGATCGCGCGGTCGAAGAGCCAGTCCTCGCGAACGGTGAGAACCGGCGCGTCCGGTCCCGCGAGGGCGGCCAGCCGGGGATCGTCCTCCGCGGAACGCGGCAGGAGCAGCTCGGCTGGCTCGATCCGGCCCAGCTCGTCCAATAGCTCGTCCTCGGCGCAGCTCTGGAGCACGAGCTCACCCGTGGAGAGGTCGAGCGCGGCAAGCGCGCTCCGCCGCTCTCCGGCTGCGCGCTCGGCGGGCACCAGCGCTACCAAAAACGTGTTACGCCGCGAGCGCAGCAGGCCATCCTGGAGCACTGTACCGGGCGTGACTGTCTCGACGACCTCGCGGCGGACGATCCCCTCGGCTTCGGTGGGATCCTCCACCTGCTCGCAGATCGCGACCCGCCGCCCGACGCGCACCAGCCGGGCCACATACTCGTCAAGCGCCTTCACCGGCACGCCCGCCAGAGGAACCGCACTGGCCGCGCCATTGTTGCGCGAGGTGAGGGTGAGCCCCAGGAGCTTCGACCCCTCTTCGGCGTCGCTGAAGAACAGCTCGTAGAAGTCGCCCACCCGGAAGAACACGAAGGCGTCCCGATGACGGGCTTTCACCTCGCGCCACTGCTGCATCATGGGGGTGTCTTCGGCAGCGGGCATGGAAGACGCGAAGCAAAAAGGCGGCGGGGGGCGGAGTGCCAATCTGCGCCGACGAGAAGGAAGGATCAACTCGCGGGTCGAGCACGCCGATCCGGACGGCGACCCACAAGGCAGATGGATGCTACGATCCTATCCCCCTTCCGAGGCCCACCTTGATCGCTATCTCCCAGGAGCTCACCGCGGACAAGAGCAGCTCGTTCGAGACGTCCTCGGAGCCCCCGCCTCGAACCTACCGCCCTGGCCGGAAACTTCTCAGCCGGTTGGCGTTAGTCACCACGGTTACCGAGCTGAACGCCATCGCGGCTCCGGCGATCATGGGCGAGAGCAGGACGCCGAAGAACGGATAGAGCAATCCGGCCGCGATCGGGATGCCAAGCACGTTGTAGAGGAATGCGCCCACCAGATTCTGGCGGATGTTGCGGAGCGTCGCGCGCGACAGCTCGATCGCGTCCCCGAGCCCGCGCAGAGAGCCGCCCATCAGGGTCAGATCCGCCGTCTCCATCGCGACGTCGGTCCCGCCCCCCATCGCGATCCCCACGTCGGCGCGCGCGAGGGCTGGCGCGTCGTTGATCCCGTCGCCCACCATCATGACCCGCTTGCCCTCCGCCTGGAGCGCGGCCACATGCTCCGCCTTCTGCTCCGTGAGCATGCGCGCGGCTACCCGCTCGATCCCGACCGCGCGCGCGACGGCCTCGGCCGTGCCCGCGTGGTCGCCGGTGATCAGGACGACCTCTGCGCCCAGTGCGCGCAGACGCGCGACCTGAACCGACGCGTCGGGACGGACCGGATCGGCGACCGCGATCACCCCCGCGAGCGCACCGTCGACCGTGATCAGGAGCGGACTCTTCCCTTCACTGCTCAGGCGGACCGCCTCGGCCGAGCCGGCGCTCGGGTCCACGCCGCGCTCGCGCAAGAAGGCCTCGGTCCCGGCCGCGACCGCCCTCCCTCCCACAGTCGCGGCGACCCCGCGGCCAGCGAACGCCTCGAAGCCGGTGGCGGGCGCGACGGAGAGGCCCTGGGCGCGCGCCGCCTCCACGACCGCCTCGCCGAGTGGATGCTCGGAGCCGGCCTCGGCCGCCGCCGCGAGCGCGAGCAGCGCGCCCGCCCGGACGCCGGGAAGAGGCAGCACGTCCGTGACGGTCGGCCGGCCCTCGGTGAGGGTCCCGGTCTTGTCGAGGAGCACCACGTCCACCCGCCGCGCGGACTGGAGTGCCGCTCCGTCGCGGACCAGCACGCCCAGCTCGGCGGCCTTGCCCACCGCGACCATGATTGAGATGGGGGTCGCCAGCCCGAGCGCGCACGGGCACGCGATCACGAGCACCGCGACCGCGACCACGGCGGCGAAGCTGAGCCGCGGCTCCGGCCCGAACAGATACCACCCGGCAAAGGAGAGGAGCGCGATCGCGATGACCACCGGCACGAACCATCCGGCGACCCGATCCACTAGCCGCTGGATCGGCGGCTTCGAGGCCTGCGCGTCCTGCACCATCGCGACGATGCGCGCGAGCACCGTGTCGGCGCCTACGCGGGTTGCGCGGAAGCGGAATGTCCCGGAGCGGCTGATCGTCCCCGCGACCACCGGATCTCCGGTGCCCTTGTCGACCGGCAGGCTCTCGCCGGTCAACATGGACTCGTCGACCGAGCTGGCGCCCTCCACGATCTCGCCGTCCACCGGCAGCCGATCTCCCGGCCTCACCACCACGAGGTCTCCCCTGACGACTTCCTCGGCGGGGATCTCCACCTCCGTACTCCCGCGGATCACGCGCGCGGTGCTCGGGCGCAGATCCATCAGGCGGTGGAGCGCGCGCGCGGTGCTCCCGCGCGCGCGTGCCTCGAGCGCCTGCCCGAGCACGACGAGCGTGATCACGACCGCGGTCGCCTCGTAGAACGGATGTGCGGTGTCCACCGGGAAGAAGCCCGGCGCGGCGACCGCGGCGGTCGAGTAGATCCACGCCGAGCCCGTGCCCAGGGCGACCAGCGTGTCCATGTTCGCCTCGCACCTCCGGAACGCCGCCCACGCCCCCGTGAAGAAGCGCGAGCCCACCCAGAGCAGGTGCGGAAGGGTGAGCACCCCGGAGAGCGCCCAAAGCGCGCGCATCCGCTCCTGTGCCATCGGCACGAGGAAGGGAAGGACGTCCCAATGGCCGATGACAAGCACGGGGAGGGAGAGCACTGCGCCCACGGCAAACTTCCAGAAGAGCCGGCGGCTCTCCTTCGCGCGCTCGCGCTCGCGCCGCGTGAGCGCGTCGCCCAGCCGCTCCCGGGGGGCGGCGGTGTAACCCACGGCGCGCACGGCCTCCGCGAGCCGTGGGAGGTCCGGCACCCCGCTCACCCGCACGCGCGCGGATTCGGTCGCGAGTCCAACCTCGGCGCTCATCACGCCGGGAACCGCCTGGAGGGCGCGCTCGACGCGCGCAACGCACGCCGCGCAGTGCATCCCCCCGATCGCGAGCTCGACGGGGCTCGTCGTCGTGTCCCCTCTCATCGCCCTCGCATGCCCCCTGTCCGCGGATCCGGAGGTCCATCTCGCACGCGCGCGTCATCGCGCATTCCCCGCACGGAGAATATACCCCCTGGGGGTGTCAGGACAAGCGGTGTGGATCGGAGATCCCAGGCACTGCACGGGCCGGAATCCGCGGCACCAGGGATCCCGGAGCCGATCGAGCCGAAGCTACCCGATCACGTCGGTTAGAAGCGCGAACAGGAGGAGGGCCACCAGGGTTCCGACGGCCATCGCCCACGCCAGTGCCCGGCGGACGGCGAAGCTGCTCGGCTGGACGGCGCTCGCCTCGAGCGCACCCGCGCCCCGGTGGATACGCTTGAGCTCGGAGAGGTTGTTGAGCAGGGAGCGGAGCCGCGCCTCGAGATCGGCCGGATCCTCGGGCTTGGTGATGAAGTGGTTCCCCCCGAGCCCGTAGCTCCGCGCCACGTCCTCGTCACGGTCCGAGGAGGTGAGTACAGCCACCGGAATCCGGCGCAGCCGCTGGTCCCCCTTCACCAGCTCCAGCACCTCGTGGCCCGAGCGTCCCGGCATCTTGAGGTCGAGCAGCAGGAGGTCGGGGGGCGAGGCCGCGATCAGCTCGATCACCTCGTCTCCGTTGCGTGCGCGGCGCAGATCCACCGGCAGCTTCGACGCTCGCTGGAGCGCAATCTGGATGAGAAGCGCGTAGTCGTCGCTGTCCTCGGCCAGGATCACGTCCCAGCGCTTGCGGGATCGTCCGTCGCTCACGGTACCGCCTCCTCCCGGCCGGCGTCGCTGGACAGGGCAGCAAGCCGCGCGCAAGCAGCTCGCGGCGCAGGGACTCGGCGCGCTCCGGATCGCTGAACCGGCCGGCACGCACGCGGAGCAGCCGGTCCCCGGGGACGGTGACGACGCGCGCGTCGATCCCCGCCGACGCCAGTCGGTCGGAGAGTTCCCGCGCGCGTGTCGGACTGGCCAAGGCCACGACCTGCACCGTCCAGTCGCGCGTCGGCTCTGCCGCCCTCCCCACCCTGGGGGCCGGCTCCTCTGGCAACGCCCGGGAGGCCGGTGCGGAGGCCAACGCGGCCTCGATTTCCCGGAGTAGCCGGCCGGCCTCGAGTCGGCGCGGG
Organism: Gemmatimonadales bacterium UBA6960; assembly: GCA_963580305.1. Taxonomy (GTDB): domain Bacteria; phylum Gemmatimonadota; class Gemmatimonadetes; order Longimicrobiales; family Gaopeijiaceae; genus UBA2988. The sequence continues at coordinate 11,602 of CAUZJY010000005.1, read as the reverse complement.
CTGCCGGGATAGTCGCGGAGAAGGGTCTGGAGGTGCATCCGCGCGCGGGCGAGCTCGCCCTGCGCCTCAGCGTGCTGGCCGAGCCTGAGCAGCGCCTGATCGGACCAAGGGCCGCCGGGATATTCGATCACGAGCCGCTGGTAGGTTAAGGCCGCCTGGTTCGGATCGACCGTGAGCAGCGCGCGCAGCCAGAGAGCGTGTTGGAGATCCGTGCGCGAGGGCCCGCCGCCGGGCCCACGGGCGTAACCCGGGGAGGCCGCCGACGCGCGCCACCATTCCGTGACCGCGGTGCGCGCCTCCTCGGCGCGTCCCGCGGTCACGAGCGCGTCAATGCGGTCGAGGGCGGCGGAGCGCTGCGCGGCGAGGGGCAGCGCCCAGAGCGCGACGATCAGGAGCGTCGATTGCGCCGTCCGGCTCACGGCCAGCGCCTGCCCGACGGAGGAGGCTGAACAGCTCACGCCGCCGCCCCCCGCAGCGCCCCGGCGCGCACGATGAGCCCGAGCAGCCATTCCTCGAGCAGCGCCTCGCCCCCCACCCCGCTCGCCTTCATCAGCCGGTCGGCGCGCATCAGGCGCTCGAGGGCGAGCGCGATCTCGTCCACAGTCCACCCGCGCGCCTGGGGTCCGACCCGCCGGGCGAGCCAGCGCTGGTTGGGCGGCAGCAGGGCCTCGAGCCCGGCCTGGCCGCCCGCGACCGCCACCCCAATCCGCAGCAGGTGGCTGCCCAGCTGAATCGCGAGCCCGACCGCCGATTCCCCCTGTGCGAACAGCACGGGCAGCGTCTGGAGCGCTTCGGCGAATTTCCGGCTCCCCACCAGATCGAACCACTGCCACCGGTCCTGCGCGGGCAGGCGGATACCCGCCGCCTCGACGTCAGCACGCGTGATCGCGGCGTCCGGACGCGCGAATGCAGAGAGCTTCTCCAGCTCGCGCGCGAGCACGCCGAGCTGTGACCCCACCGCCTCGGCGAGCGCCAGCGCGGCATCCTCCTCCAGTCCAATGCCCAGCTCGCTGGCCCGCTCGAGTAGCCAGCCCGGCAGGTCCTCCGGAGCGAGCGGCGCGAGCTCCAGCGCGCGCGACCGACTCCGGAGATCCTTCCAGAAGCGCGCACTCGAGCCCCGCGGGATGCTGGCCACGAGCACGGCTGCCAGCCCCGTGGGAGGCGCGGCGGCCAGTCCGGTGAGCAGCTCGCGCGCGCGCGCGCTCGAGGCGAGCGCCTCCACCTCGCGGACGACGACGACCCGCCACTCCGCCATCATGGGAGGGGTCGCGAGCACCGATGCAAGCCGCTCGCCATCCACCTCTCCCCCATGCAGCAGGTCGAGGTTGAAGTCGCGGGTGGCCGGATCGAGGTGCGCGTCGACGAGGACCCGCACCGCCTCGTCCTTGCGGAACTCGTCGTCGCCATGAAGGAAGAAGACACCGCCCCGGCCGCTCTTCTGGAGGAACTGCCGGAGGGGGATCGTGCTCAACCGCCTACTCGATACTCGAGATCGGCCTGTCGCATCGCCGAAGCGGAGCGCGTCCGGCCTGCCGTCAGGGGCGAGTAGCGGGTGAGGAGGAGGGGATCATCCCAGAGACCTCGGTGCACCATCGCCTCCTCCCTGGCGAGCTGGACCAGCAGCGCGCGAGGCGAGGCGGGGCGGATGCCGATCACCCGCTGCTCCGACCGGGTGACGACGATCGGATCCAGCGCGACTTCGGGAGCCCGCGTCAGCACTGGGGGGACCAGGCCGCCACCGCGATCAGCGCCGCGATCGCGAGCGCCGTGGTCGTGGTGGTCGCCGAGCCCGGCCATCTCGCGCCGGCGGAGCGCCGGCCCGTCTTCCAGGTGGTAGATCCGGTGCTTGAGCCGCGGCAGGAAGTCGTCGCCCACCGAGGGGCCGGGGAGCGACCTCAGCACTTCGATCCCCTGCTCCACCACGCCACGGTACCGGCGGCATTCGGGGCACCCGTCCAGGTGCGCGGAGGCGGCCACCATGAAGGCCGGGTCGCCGAGACTGTCGTGGTAGTCCGAGAAGTGGTTCTGGAATTCCGAGCAGGTCATGTCGGGTGGTACTGGCCGCCCGGAAGGGATGTTCCGGGCGTCACGAGGCCGCCGCGGCCTCCTGGGGCGGCCCCTCCGCTAGTCCACCATCGGCGCGACGATCTCCGCGAAGTTGTTGCGTGCCCGATTCAGCCGGCTCTTCACCGTCCCTAGGTTGCAGCCGGTGATCTCGGCGAGCTCCTCGTACGTCTTCCCCTCGAGCTCCCGGAGCACGAACACGATCCGGTGATACTCGGGCAGCTGGGCCACCGCCTGCTCGACCTTCTCGCGCAGGTGCCGCTTCCGGAACAGGTCGTCCGGCTTGTACTGCGTGTCCTCCCACTCGAGCGGCCGGTGGTCGGCCTCCCAGTTCTTCCTGATGGTCTGGAAGAGCACGAGCGGATTGCGCGAGCGGTTGCGCAGCTCGTTCTTCGCTAGGTTGCTCGAGATCGTGTAGATCCAGGTCGAGAACTTCTTCGACTGGTCGAAGCGCGCGAGGTGGCGGTAGACCCGCACGAACGTTTCCTGGACCAGGTCCTGGGCCCGCTCCCGGTCCCCCACTGTCCGGTAGACGAAGTTCAGCAGCCGATTGTCATAGCGCCGAACCAGCTCCCCGAACGCGCGCTGATCCCCACCGAGGAAGGCCTGCACGACTCCGCTGTCGGTCAGCTCCTCGAGTTGCCGGCGATGCTCGAGCGCCTCGCCGCCGAACCGGGGCTGCTGCTGCTTGGTCCTCGCCGCCATGATCCCTCCCGTCCACTGGGTCGTGCTCCCGGGTTGGGGCCTCGACCCGGCTCGCCCTCAAGGGGTGCATCGGATATGCCATGCGCGGAAGAGCGGAATTCCGCCATTTCGCGCGGGCTGCGTCCTCTTCCGGTGACGGATTTCCCCCGCCCGAGTGACACATTTTCGGCAAGTCTTCGGGACTCGCCGGTCAGCCGGACCGGGGGGCGGAACCGAGGACGAAACGGCTGGCGTAAAGGAGGGCCGCCACGCTCTTCCCGTCCACGATCTTCCCGTCCTCCACCCACCGGAGCGTCTGGGAGAGGGGGGTCCGCACCACCTCAAGGAATTCGTCCTCGTCGAGCTTCGACGCCGCCGGCACCAGATCGGTTGCCAGCCACAGGTGGATGCGCTCGTCGGTGAACCCGGGCGTCGTCCAGATCCAGGTGAGCGGGAGGAGCCGCCCCGCCCGCCACCCGGTCTCCTCCTCCAGCTCGCGGCGCGCGACCTCCTCCCAGGGCTCCCCCTCCACCGCGGGCATCCCGGCCGGGAGTTCGTACAGGTAGCCCCCCGTCGCGTACCGGTACTGCCGGATCAGCAGGACGTCCGGGTCGGGCTCGCCGACGCTGCCCATCAGAGGGAGTACGGCCGAGGCCCCAGCGTGGTGGACGAACTCGAGCTCGCGCACCGACCCGTCGGGAAACCGCACGGTGTCGATCGAGAGGTGCACGATCCGGCCGTCGTGGACCGGGCGGCGCGCGACGCGCCCGGGCTCCTCGCTCATCCTTCGCCACTCCGGGACTCGGCCGGCTCGGGCGGCTCGGGCGGCTCGGCCGAATGGATGGTGAGCGGGCCGATTCCCAGCTCCTCGAGCGGACCCGCGACCGCGGCGGCGGCGCCCACCACGATCACGGTCGCCTCGTGCGGGCGAATGTGGCGGCGCGCGGCCTCCGCAGCCTCGGTGCGGCTCACGCTTCGGATCCGCTCCCGGAAGCGTGCGTGGTAATCGTCCGGCAGATCGTAGACGATCAGCTCCGCGATGCGCGCCGCGACTTGCCCGGTGGTCTCGAGGCGGAGGGGGAACACCCCCGCGAGGTAGTCGCGTGCCCCCTCGACCTCGTCCTCGGTCGGACCGTGATCGGCCATGGCGGAGAGCTCGGCCATGATCTCGCGCACCGCGGGAGCCGTCACCTCGGTGGCCACCGCGGTGCTCGCGCTGAAGGGGCCCGGACTGCGGCGGAATGCGAACGACGAGCGCACGCCGTAGGTGAAGCCGTGCCGCTCCCGCAGGTTGCGGTTCAGGCGGCTCGTGAACGTCCCGCCCAGGATCGCGTTCGCCACCATCAGGGGATGGTAGGCAGGATCGCGCATGGCCGCGCCCGTATGGCCGATCCGGATCTCCGACTGGACCGCATCCGGGCGATCGATCACGTGAACCGTCGCCTCCCGGAAGCGCGGCGCGACCTCGAAGTCCCGCCCCTCCGGAGCCCCACCCTCCCATCCCGCGAGCACCCGATCCGCGACGTCGGAGACGCGGTCGGGATCGACGTCCCCGACCACCACCAGACCGCCCCGGCGCGGGCGATAGCGCTCTCCGGCCAGCCGCTCGGCGGCGGCGCCGTCGAAGCGCGCCACCGATGCGATGCTGCCGAAGGTGGAACGGGCGTAGGGAATCCGGGGCGCATGAATCAGCTCGGCGGCCCGGTCGCTCGCGAGGCTCCCGGGATCCATCGCGCGCTGCCTGAGCCGGGCGAGCTGCTGCTCGCGGACACGCGCGACCTCCTCCTCGGGGAACGCGGGGCGGAACACGACCTCGGCCAGGAGTGCGAAGGCGTCCTCCCAGCGATCCGCGAGGCAGGAGAGCGACACGGTCGTCGCGTCCCATCCCACCGAGACGTGCAGGGAGGCCCCGATCCCCTCGAGCGCCTCCGCCAGCTCGGAGCCCGAACGGGCGCGCGTTCCGCCCTCGAGCGCCTCGCCGGTCAGCACCGCGTGGCCGGCGCTGCTCTCCTCAAGGCCGGCCTCGGCCGCCGGGATGACCAGCGCCGAGGCGACCACGGGCAGACGGGGAAGGCGCGCCACGCGCAGCGCGAGCCCGCTCGCCAGCGCATCGGAGCGGACGGACGGAAACGCGAAGGGGCGCACCGTCCCGGAAGCCGGCGGGCGCGTGCGGTCGACCGGGGCCCGGGCCACGTCAGGGAGCCGGCTCGTAGGCGAGCACGGCGCGGTTGTCGGGACCCAGCCAGCGCTCCGCGACCGCGCGCACGTCCTCCCCGGTGACCGCGCGGATCAGCTCCATTTCGCGATTGAGCCGGTCGGGATCGTCGAACAGGAAGGTGAACATCGAGAGCAGGTCGGCGCGCTCGGAGACTTGCTCCAGCATGCGCACGAAGCGCGTGTCCGTGAGTGCCACCGCGCGGGCGACCTCGGCCTCGGTCGCGGATGCGAGCCCCTCCACCTGCTCGACCAGCGCGGCCTCGAGAGCGGCCGGATCCGCGCCCGGGTATCCGGTGGCCCAGATCACCATCATCGAGCTGCCCGTGATCAACGGATACACGAAGGACGCCACGTCCTTGGCGACCCGCCGCTCGCGGACGAGCGTCCGGTAGAGGCGGGACGCGCGCCCGGCCCCGAGCACCGCGCCCGCGACCTCGACGGCGTGAAAGCGCGGATCGAGGAAGGTGGGCACGCGGAAGGCGATCAGCACGCGCGGCAGGGGCACGCGCGCACGCACCCGGTCGCGCACGGTGCCTCCGATGCGCGGACCCGGATCCGGGTGGCCGGGAAGCGGCGGGATCGGGCTCCCCGCCGGGATCTCGCCGAACCAGCGCGCCGCGGCCTCCAGCGCGCGCTCGGGAGGGGCGTCTCCCGCGATCGTGAGCACCGCGTTGCTCGGCACGTAATAGGTGCCGAAGAAGTCGACCACGTCGTCCAGGGTGGCCGCGTCCAGATCCGCCATCGATCCGATTACGGTGTGGTGATAGGGGTGGTCGGAGGGGAAGACCATCGCCTGGAGACGCTCGTCCCAGTCGCCGTAGGGCTGGTTGTCGTAGCGCTGTCGCTTCTCGTTCTTCACCACGTCGCGCTGATTCGAGAGCGTCTCCTCCGTGAGCGCAGGCACCAGCCATCCCATCCGGTCGGACTCGAGCCAGAGCGCGAGCTCAAGGTGGTGCGAGGGGAGCGTCTCGAAGTAGTTGGTGCGGTCGAACCAGGTGGTGGCGTTGAGCGAGCCCCCTGCCCGCTCGACCAGCTCGAAGTGCCGATTCTTGGGCACGTTCGCCGAGCCCTGGAACATCATGTGCTCGAACAGATGGGCGAAGCCCGTGCGTCCGGAGCGCTCGTTCCGCGAGCCGACCCCGTACCAGAGGTTCACGCCGACGACGGCGGCGGTCGGATCGGGAGAGAGCACGACGCGTAGCCCGTTGCCGAGCGTGTGCCACTCCCAGGGCACATGCAGCGTGGAGTCCGGGCCCGCGCGCGGGGCGGCCCTCAAGGAGCCGCTCCCGGCATCACCTCTAGCGCCATGCCGAGGCCGCGCAGCGGACGCTCCACGGCCGCGCGGTCGCCCACCACCACGACGGTCATGCGCCGCGGATCCAGGTAGCGGCGCGCCGCCTCCCGGACCCGGGCCGCATCCACGGCCATCAGTCGCCGCACGTAGCCCGCCCAGTAGTCGTCCGGGAGATGATAGAGCGACAGCTCCGCGAGCCGCGCCACCAGGTCCCCCACCGTCTCGAAGCGCTGCGGCAGCCGGAGCGCGGCGTAGTGCTTGGCGCGCTCCAGCTCCTCGTCCGGGACCGGCTCCTCGATCAGCCGCTCCAGCTCCTCCAGGAAGACGCCCACCGCCTGGTCGGTGACCGGGGTGTGCACCGCGGCGCGCGCCACGAAGGGGCCGGGGGCGCAGCGCGCATGGAAGCCGGAGCGCGCGCCGTACGTTAAGCCTTTCTCCTCCCGCAGCCTGGTGTTGAGCCGGCTGGTGAACGCGCCCCCGAGCACCGTGTTGAGGACGACGATCGGGAAGTAATCCGGCGACGAGCGCGCCGCGGCCACGCACCCCACCCGGATCTCCGACTGCGCGGCGCCCGCACGGTCCACCAGGCAGAGCCGCGGGCAGTCCGGCTGGGGCGCAGCCGGCACGGTGCAGGGCGGCGTGGCGCGCCGCTCCCACCTGGCGAGGCAGGCCTCGAGCAGGTCACGCAGCTCCCCTTCGGTGACGTCCCCCGCCACCAGAATCGTCACGTTGCCGGCGTGGTAGCGCTGCCGGTGGTGCTCGGCGACCTCCGCGCTCCCCAGGCGGGCCAGGGTGGCGCGCGTGCCCAGCAGGGGTGGGCCCCAGGGGTGGTCGGGTCCGTACAGCAGCCGGCTGAGCGCGTCGTTCGCCACCGCGCGCGGCTCGTCCACGAGCTGGAGCGCCAAGTCCATCCGCTCGCGGCGCACGCGGTCGAGCTCGCCCTCGTCGAAGTCGGGTCGGCGGAGCAGGTCCACCAGGAGCGTCAGCGCCTCCGCGAAGCGCGGCCGGAGCGCCAGCAGCGTCAGGTGGCCGTCGTCGTAGCCGGCCGCGGAGTCGAGGGTCGCACCAAGCCCCTCGAGGAGGCGCGCGAGCTCGACCGCGGAGCGTCCGCCCGCGCCCTCGTCGAGCATGTCTGCGGTGAGCGAGGCGAGCCCGGCGGAGGGCGCGGGCACGGCGCTCGCGCCGCCGGGGACGAGCACCTCCGCGGCAACCAGCGGGAGGTCGTGCCGCTCGACGAGCGCCACCTGGACACCGCACGAGAGGGTGAAGCGGGAGAGCTCCGGAAGCGCGAGCGGGACGGGGGCACCCAGCACCGGAGCGCGCGTCCGGTCGAGCGGCCGCTCCTCGCGCACCGCCGTCCGCGCGCGGGAGGTCGCCCGGGGAGCCTTACGCTGCGGCACCGGCCGCCAGCCTCCGCCGTCCCTCCGGCACGACGCTCACTGCGACGGCGTGGGCCTCCGTCAGCCACCGCCGCGCCGCCTCCGCGACGCCGGCGGGCGTCACGCGGCGGTAGCGCTCGAGGTCCTCGCCCACGTAGCCCGGATCTCCGGCGAACATGAGGTACTCGTTCAGCTGATCCGCCTTGCCGCCGAAGCCGCCGATGCGCTCGAGCGCTTGTACGAACCCGGCCTCGAGCCGCGCGACCGCGCGCCCCAGCTCCGCCTCCTCCACGCCCTCGCGCACCACGCGCTCCAGCTCCTCGCGCACCGCCGCCTCGAGAACGCCGAGCCCCAGGTCGGGCTTCGCGGTCACCCCGATCTCGAAGGCGCCCCCGTGTTGCGCACCGCTCTGCCAGGCGCTCACGTCCTGCGCGCTCTGCTCGTCGTGCACGAGACGGTGGTAGAGGCGGGAGCTCTTACCGTCGGCCAGCACCTGCGCGAGCAGGGCGAGCGCGGCATCCTCCTCGGTGTAGTGCACCGGCGAGTGCCACGCGAGAACCAGGCGGGCGAGCTGCACGCGGTCTTCGAGCACGAGCTCGCTCGGCCGCTCGAGCGCGGCCGACGGCCACTCAACCATCGGCGGGGCCGCGCCCGCCGGCAGGGAGCCGAAGTACCGCTGTACCAGCGCGCGCGCTCTCTCCACCGTGACGTCGCCCGCGATCGCGATCGCGGCGTTCCCGGGCGCGTACCAGGTCCGGAAGAAGTGGTGTACGTCGTCCAGGGTGGCCGCCTCGAGGTCGGCCATCGAGCCGATCACGGGATGATGGTACGGGTGCCCCTCTGGGTAGAGGTTGCCCGTGACGGTTTCCCACACGAGGCCGTAGGGACGGTTCTCGTAGCTCTGCCGGCGCTCGTTCTTCACCACGTCCCGCTGCACGTCCAGCTTGTGCTGGTCCATGGCCTCGAGCAGAAAGCCCATCCGGTCGGACTCGAGCCAGAGCGCCAGCTCAAGCGCGCACGCGGGCACGTTGATCCAGTAGTTGGTGCGATCGGTCGAGGTGGAGCCGTTGTTCGAGCCTCCCACCCCCTCGAGGAGGTGGTCGAACGCGCCAGGCGGAACGTGCGCGGAGCCCTCGAACATGAGGTGCTCGAAGAGGTGCGCGAAGCCGGTCGGGCCGGGCACCTCGTGCCCGGAGCCGACCCGGTACCACACGTTCACCGCGACGAGCGGCAGCCGGTGATCCTCGTGCACGACCACATCGATCCCGGAGTCGAGCCGGAAGCGGGTATGGGGGATGTCCACGTTCATGGTCTGGTCATCATCCGCTCGCGCAGCGCCGACGGCCCGATCTGCTCGGCGAGCCAGGACGCAGCCTCCTCCGCCCCTTCGTCGATCCGGCTCTCTACCTCGTCGACGAGCGCGCGGTCCGCCCCTTCCGCCCGCTGCCGCGCGCGCTCGACCATCTCGAGCGTCGTCCCCTCGGCCCCGGCAGCGGCGGACGCGAGCGCAGCCATCAGCTGGGTCTCCACGTCCTCGGGCCGGAGGCGGGCCCCCTCCTCAAGCACGCCGGCGGCCTCCTCGGTGCGTCCCTCTTCGTGGAGCAGGAGGCCGAGCACGACCTGCGCCCACCCGTCCCCGGGGTCCAGCTCGATCGCCCGGTACAGCTCGTCCACGCCGGCGTCGCGCCGGCCGGCCAGGACCAGGCCGACGCCCAGCTCGTAGCGCACGCTCGCGTCCTCCGGGTCCAGCGCGCTCGCGGCGTCCAGCTCGCGGAGTGCGTCGTCGATCATCCCTTCGCGGATGAGCCAGGCGCCGTATAGCCAGCGGGCGAGCAGCAGATCGGGTGCCAACAGCACCGCGGTGCGGAGCGCCCCCTCCGCCTCGGGATCGTCGAAGGCCGCCACCGCGTTCCCCGCGGTCACGAGCACGTGGGGATCGGAAGGACGCGCGGCCAGGCAGGCGCGGAAGCGCTCGTACGCCACCCCCTCGAGCCCGAGCTCGCGCTCCGCCACCCCGAGCCAGCAGAGCACGAAGGGATCGCCCGGGTGCTCGGCGAGGACCCCGCGCAGCGCGTCCGCCATCTCCGCGTAGTCGCCCTCATCCCCCAACTGGTGGGCGCGATCGAGCGCCTGCCGCACGGCGTCGTCCGGCTGCTCCGGGCCGGGAGCAGCCGGGAAGACCCGGTCGTCCGTGCGATCGTCGCTCATGGTCACGCCGTGCGTCGCCGCGCGTCTATGACACGCGCCTCATGCACCGTACTTGACCAGCCGCCCGGCGTGCGCCAGCGCGAGCGGGATCAGATCGGTGGCGTGGACGAGGCCGAGGTGGCCCATGCGGCAGGCCGACTCGCCGAACTCGGGCGCGCTCGGGCGCGGCCACTCGGACACGAGCAGCACGGGCACATGGTGCCAGGAATGCTCGCGGTAAAGCGCGGGGGTGGAGTGGTCGCCGGTGACGATGATCGCGCTCGGGCCGAGCGCGGTGATGCGCGGCACGAGGGCGTCCACCTCCTCGATCGCGGCGACCTTGCCGCCGAAGTCACCGTCATGCCCCCGCGTATCGGTGTCCTTGAAGTGAAGGAAGTAGAGGTCCGGCTCCCCCCAACAGCGCTCGAGCTGCGTGACCGTGTCCTCGTTGCTCTCGGGCACCGCAGGGACGGTCATTCCCACGAGCCGCGCCACCCCACGGTACATCGGGTACTTGGCGAGCGCGACCCCCGCGAGCCCGAAGCGCTCCTCCATGCTCGGCAGGCGCTCGAACATGGCGAAGCCGCGCGCGAGGAATCCGTTCATCTGGGGCTCGTCCGCCAGGATCCGGCGCGCCTGCTCGAGCACGTCGGTCACGATCTCGGCGGTCGGGCGGGACGCCTCGTCCTGTGCAGCAACGGGGAGCGCAGGGCGCCCGGTCTCGAGCGGATCGGTGTCGGCGAGGGCGGCCCCGCCGAGCGCCTTCCCCCGGAGGTGCAGCACGACCCGGTGCTCCTTCTCGGGCACGAAGGTCACCGCCACCCCCGCGGGCGCGCGCAGCTGCTTCTGCACGCGGTCCACCACGCGCGCGGCCTCCGCGTCGCCCGGCCGGCCGGCGCGCCGGTCCGTGACCCGTCCCCCGCCGTCGAAGGTCGCGAGATTGAGCCGCGCCGCGACGTCTCCGCACTCTAGCTCGAGCCCCACGCCCAGCGCCGAGGGGGCCCCGCGTCCGATGACGTAGCGGGTGGGGTCGTAGCCGAAGAGGGAGAGGTGTCCGGGGCCGCTCCCCGGGGTGATCCCCTCGCGCACCATCACGCTCATCCCGAGGGAGCCACGCCGGGCAAGGGCGTCCATGTGGGGAGTGCGCGCCGTCTCGAGCTCGGTCCGTCCCGTATCCGGATGGGGAAGCCCTCCGAGACCGTCCATGACCAGCAGGACGATCCTCTTTCCGCGAACTCCTCGTTCGACCTGCTGCTCGGGAAGGACGACCTGGTTCAATGCGGGAGCCTACTCTCCTCGGGGGATGGATCGAAGGGCTTGAATATGGTGGCCCGCCTGGTCAGGGGGGACCCCGGGGAGGTGACGGCACTCAGCCGTCCCTGAGCCAGCGCTCGAGGCGGCCGAGCGCGGCGCCATAGCGCTCGGCCAGCTTGCCCAGGAGGATTCGCGGGACATGTGGGTGCACGCCCTTCCGGACGACACCTGGCAGGTGCTCTACGCGCTCGGGCTCCAGGACTACTTCCGCCTCTTCCCCCTGATGATCGGGCCCCAGGAGTAGTCATCGCGGCCCGACGATCGCGCGGTAGCTCTCTGGGTTCCACCGCGGCCGCTCGGTCCGGTTCGCGACCTCGAGGCCGAGGTGGAAGATCAGCCGCCCGATCCGCGCGGTTTTCTCCGCGTCGATCTTGTCGGGCTCGTCCGAGGGCTTGTGGTAGTCCTCGTGCGTCCCGTTGAAGAAGAACAGGATCGGCACGCCCCTGCGCGCGAAGTTGTAGTG
>CAUZJY010000004.1:0-34325 GCA_963580305.1 Gemmatimonadales bacterium UBA6960 | reverse complement strand
TGGAGCGACGGAGATGGGGCCGTGCCGCTGGTAACCCGCAACCCGTAAGATCATCTCGTTCATGATAATGGGCGCAGGGGACCGGCGCGGTTGATCCGTCGTCACTGCTCCTTGCCGTACCGCACGAGTACGAACTCGTCGTCGTTCCTCGGCTGAACCGCGCCGGTCTCCTGCGCGCGGTACCCCTCTACTTCTTTAGCGACCTGCTAGTCTAGGCCGACCCGGCGCGGAGGAGCTGGGCGCGCCGCACGAGAAACGCCGCACAAAGCTAGTGCCGTACAAGAGCTAGTGACGCAGCGATCGTCCCCGCATATACTTGCGCCACAAGCTCCCCGAGCTCCCGGCGCCGGGGCCGCCCCCGGACATTCAGCAGCAACACCAGCTGAGGTCACGATGACCGGACCGGTGATCGAGCACTGGCTTGTCGCGGTAGCGCGCACGGCGGGGTTGATCGAAGGGGATGATCTCCGCGTGGATTCGGACATGCCGGTCGCGGACGCTTGGTCGCTCGTCTCCATGAGACGAGCGCGTCGACCTGGACGAGCTGGCGCGTCACGTAGCCGCCCAACTTCGGTTGAAGGTCGCGGACCTCGAGGACCGCAGCGCTCACGCCGAGCGACTCGTGCCGGCCCCGGTGGCCCGCAGGCTCAACGTGGTTCCCCTCCGCCACAACGATCGCACGCTCGTCGTGGCCTCGGCGGATCCGGTCGCGATGGAGGCGGAGCGGGAGCTAACCGCGATCGCCGGGCGGACGGTCCAGCCCGAGGTCGCGCCGCCCGACGCGATCCGGAGGACTCTCGTTACCATCTACCCGGAAGAGCCGCACGAGCTACCGCGCATGCTCCCGGAGGATCAGGGCGACCCGCTGGTGCTGGTCGTGGACGACGAGCCGGATGCCCGGGCGCTGCTCCGGCACGCGCTCGAGGGGCGCGGGTTTCGCGTGTGCGAGGCGAGCGACGGGACGGAGGCGCTGGCGCGACTCACCGGGGGGGAGGAGCCGATCACGCTGGTCACGCTCGACCTCACGATGCGCGAGCTGTACGGGCTCGAGACGTTGCGCCGCATCCGGGGCGCCGTGCACACCGCGCACCTGCCGGTGATCGCGGCCACCGGCTCCGACGATCCGGAGATGGAGTTGGAGTTGCTCGCCGCCGCCGCAGACGATTACGTGGTCAAGCCGATCGATCCACCCCGCTTCGTCCTGCGCGTCCAGGCGGTGCTGCGCCGGCACGGCAAGGTGCTCGCCCCGTTGATCCTCTAGCCGCGGTCGGCCGGTCAGTAGGTGTGCTCCGCGTGGATCGAGCCGTCCTCCCGATGCACGACCACGTGGGCGCGACGGACGCGCGCAAGCTCCTTGCCGAGGCGGAGCGCGGCGTCCTTTTCGGCGCAGATCGGCGCCCTCCCCTCCTCCTCCAGAGTCCAGCGACCTAGACGCTACGCCACGTGGTAGACGGACGGGTGGACCATTCCTCTCTCCTGTCGGGCGGATGTCCGGGGGCGGAGGCTCCCGGCGCCGGCCACCTAGCAGGAAGCGTGCCGGTACCCACAAGCGAGACAGCCATGCTCGAAGCGATCGATCCCTCGAACGGCACTCTGCTTGACCGCTATCCCGAAATGAGCGAGCGCGAGTGGCGCGCTGTACTGGAACGAGCCGATCTGGCGTACCGTTCCTGGCGCGACAGCTCGTTCCCCGAGCGCCGCCGCCACATGCGCGAGGCCGCCGCCGTCCTCCGCAGGCGCCAGCGCGAGCTGACCGAGCTGATGGCGCACGAAATGGGCAAGCCCGTACGGGACGGACACGCTGAGGTCGAGAAGTGCGCGACGGCGTGCGAGCACTACGCCGATCACGCGGAGGAAATGCTCACGCCCGAGCGGGCGGCGACCGACGCGCGCCAGAGCTACTGGACGTACCGGCCGCTGGGGGTGGTGCTCGCGATCATGCCCTGGAACTTCCCCCTCTGGCAGGTCTTCCGCTTCGCCGTGCCCAATCTGATGGCCGGCAATGCAGGCGTGCTCAAGCACGCGTCGAACGTTCCGGGATGCGCGCTCGTGATCGAGCAGATCTTTCGGGAGGCCGGCTTCCCGGAGGACCTCCTCCGTACCCTGATGGTGGGGAGCGACGCGGTGGGCAGCATCCTCGAGGACAAGCACGTGCGCGCCGTGACCGTGACCGGCAGCATCCCTGCCGGCCGCGCGGTCGCCGAGCGCGCGGGCAGGCTCGTGAAGAAGAGCGTGCTTGAGCTGGGGGGGAGCGATCCGTATCTCGTGCTCGAAGACGCCGACCTGGACCGGGCGGCGGAGATCTGCGCGCACAGCCGGCTCATCAATTCGGGACAGAGCTGTATCGCGGCCAAGCGCTTCGTGGTGGTGGATACGGTCCACGACGCGTTTCTGGAGCGCTTCGTAGCGAGGATGGCGGCCGCGCGGCTGGGTGATCCGATGGACGAGCGCACCGAGGTCGGCCCCCAGGCGCGCGTCGACCTGCGCGACGGGCTGCACGACCAGGTCCGGCGCAGCCTCGAGGCGGGAGCGCGCTGCGTGCTGGGTGGAGAGGTCCCCGAGCGCCCCGGCGCCTGGTATCCGCCGAGCGTGCTCACCGACGTCCGCCCCGGCATGCCCGCGTGGGATGAGGAGCTGTTCGGTCCAGTGGCAGCGGTGATCCGCGCGCAGGACGAGGACGACGCCGTGCGTATCGCGAACGGAACCGTCTTCGGGCTGGGTGCGGCCGTGTTCACACGTGACCGCGAGCGCGGGGAGCGGATCGCGCGTGACCGCCTGGACGCAGGATCCTGCTTCGTGAATGCCTACGTGCGCTCGGACCTCCGGCTCCCTTTCGGTGGGATCAAGGAGAGTGGCTATGGGCGCGAACTCTCCACCCCCGGGATCCGCGAGTTCGTGAATGTGAAGACGGTGTGGGTGGACTGACGGCTCACGCGCTCACGCCCGTGTAGCTCTTGAGCCGATTCGCTACGAACCAGAGGGTGAGCGTGACCAGCGACAGGAGGAGCGCGCAGAAGAGCGCCACGACGAACAGCGCCGCCTCGACGAACGAGACCGTCTCCCCGATCCACGCGAGCCCCACACCCAGGACGCCGAGGCCCAGCAGCACATCCGCCGAGCGTACCCGCCGCACATGGCACGAGGACGCCAGGAACTGGGCGTTCACCGGCTTGACTAGGTAGATGGTAGTCGGCGTGCCCAGACGGATGTGCTCCATGACCCGCTGGAAGGACGGATCGAAGAGCAGCGCAGTGCTTCCTGCACGAGGTAGTAGACGCCGAGCAGCACGAGCATCTGCGGCAGCGTCCAGCCGTTCAGCGTGCTCGAAGAGTACGAGCACCGCCGCGAGGCTCGTCCCGATCACCAGGCACATCTCGATCAGGACGAACGGGAGGTTGGGGCGACAGCGCCTACTCGAACTTCGCGCCGGGCACCACTTCCGACATCTCCTTCCCCACGTCATCCGCCCAGCGCATGCGCGCGAGGTCAAGCTCGAAGCCCGGGCGCTCCGGAGGCTGGAGCTTCTCGATCAGCTCGGCGATCTCGCGCGCGGAGAGCCCTAGCTGGGTGAGCTCCGCCTTCGAGAGCGACGCGCCCGCTCGCGCGCGCACCTCCTCCCCGCTCGCGTCGAGGAGCTGCACGAGCGCCTCCCGCTCCGCCCGGGTGAAGGGGCGCGCGCAGAGGTCGTAGTCGATCCAAGCCTCGTAGGAGAGGGGCGCGACCCGCTTGACCATCGCTGCGATCGCGCGTGCGAACTCCTGGATCTCCCACTGCGCGCGCGGATCCACGCGCAGCGTCAGGAAGTGCAGGAGGTTGTGGAGATCGATCTTCCAGTACCACTGTGTGTACGTCGAGAGTGGCAGATCGATGCGCGCGAGCTCCCGCGCGACGTCCTCTTCGAGCATCCAGCCGTACGCGTCACCCGCCTCCTTACGTAGCGCCTCCCACCGTCGCACCGCCTCCTCGTAGACGTGCGGCGGCGCTCCACCCGCGCGACCCTGCCGGTTCGAGCGGCTCTGGAGCGCGAACTGCTTGGCCTCCGGCCGATAGAAGAGCAGCGGCATTAGGCTGTAGCGTGCCGACAGCTCGTTGACGGAGTTGTGGGTGACGATCCCGTTCGCCACGAAGTTGTGATGCGGTCCCTCGACTTCGAGGTCGTAGGTCTCCTTGATGCCGACGTACTCGAATTTCTCGACGCGTACGAGCTTGGACCGCTCCAGCAGGATGCCGCCATCCTCGGCGATGGCGGCGATCTGAGGACGGATCAGATGATCCTTCTCCACCAACCACTCGCGATCCTGAACCATCGCCGGAACAGGATAGACCTCACCGTTCACGTGCAGGTAGCAGTCGCCGTCCCTCCACACCGCACGGCCGCTCGCCTCCATCAGGCCGGTGGCCTCTCGGAGCGTCTTCCATCCGTCCCCAAAGAGGAACCGATGGTCCGCGGTGCACTCGATCCGCTTGCCGTCCGCGAGCGTCATTCGAAAGACGGGTCTCGGCCCGTTGCGGAAGACGTCCGCGATCCGGGTGTGCTGAAGCAGGCCAGTATCCTCGTTGAACTGCCGCAGGTGCACACCGCGGATGTGATCGCGGCGGAAGAACGGATTGCGCTGCTTGTTCGGCTTCGTGGCGTTCCGGGTAGGCTGTAATCGTCGCCAGATCTCCTCGATCGGGACCTGGTAGAGCTGATTGCCCCGCCGGTCGATCCCACCGGGGAGGTCGAAGTGCACCAGCGTGCCCTCGGCGAGACAGGCCGTCCGGTGTCGTACCCACTGCCGGGCGACGAAGATCGGCATGACACAGTGGAACTTGAGCTCCACCATCTCGGAGGGCGTGGTGTGATGATGACGGCGCAGGTACCGGATTAGCCCGCGGGTCTGCGACGTCTTGCGCGTGCCGTAGCCGTAGCTCACGCGCGCCGCGCGCTCGACGTCCTCGTCGCTCCCCATGTAGTCGACGAGCGCGACGAAGCCGTGGTCGAGCACCGGGAAGTAGCCGCCCAGGATCTCCTCGGCGGCGGGGCTGGTGGGGCGCTTGGTTTCCATGGAAGCGGCGCGAAGCGAACGAAAGAAGAAACGCCGGCGCCAATAGACGCCGGCATCCGGGGCACCGCAACCAAGCGCGGCGGTCGCTCGCGGCGCAGCCGAGCCTCAGGAGTGCTCGCGTGCCGCGCGCGATCGGGACCGGGATCGCCACCGGGGTGTCGCCTTCGCCGGGCTGGAAATCTGGACCGCGATCGGCGGAAGCAGCCAGGGAGGCATTCCGGCGGCGCTCCCCCTCCCGGCCTCGGATTCCGCGTTCAGGCTCCTTCCCTGACCCCCGGTGCCGGCGAGCGAGCCCGCCCCCGACGCGAGCGCTGCCCCGGCGACGCGCATCCTGCTCGCGCGCTCCAAGATCCAGCGGGGCGAATACGACGACGCGCTCAAGGTGCTGAGCGACGCCTTCGGGTCGATGGCGGTCTGGCCCTGGCACGCGTACGCGCAGCTCCGCGCCAAGGGCGGCGACCTGACCGACGTCAAACGCAGCCGGTTCGAGGATACGGCCGAACGCGCCGACACGGGCGTGGTCGGGGCCCTCCTCTGGCTCCAGCTCGGGAACACCGACGAGGCGTTCCGCGTGCTCGACCGCAGGCTGGACGCGAACGATCCCGACCTGATCCGGCTGCGCGTGGATCCGGAGTGGGCTCCCCCGCGCCAAAGCCGGCAGTTCCTCCGGCGGCTGGCCCGCGTGTGCGAGAGCTGAGCGACCCAGCGTGTCCTGATCCACCTTCTCGCGACCTTCTCGACCGGGCGCAGGAGAGTCCGAGGTGCGCTGGCTCTTCTCCTGACCGCTCCCGAACCCCCCTCCGACCATTTCGACCGAACAGCCGTCGTTTTCGCACGTGCCACGACAGGCGTCGTTCGGGCACCGAACGTGCATCCGAGGGGGGGCTCCGGATCCAGAAGGACTCCGGCCAACTTGGCATCATGCGGCGGCGACCGGGCTCGTACTCCTCCGGGGCCGAGTTACGCCGACCGGGATGCGCGACACCACGCAGACCGGAGAAACACGGACATGAAGCGGGAAACCTTTGCCCGGTGGCGGACCTTTGTGCTCGGTGCGCTCGCGCTCCTCGCCCTGGTGGGATGTGACTCGGTCACCTCGGAGGACGGAGCCAGGGTGGCGATCCAGCGCACGGACGCCCCCTCCGATCTCATCGAGAGCGCCGAGGTCTGGATCAGCCGAGTCTACCTGCAGGGCGGGCCCCACGACGACAACCAGGACGACGAGGACGGCGACACGCCCCAGGGCCGTGTGGATCTCTTCAACGATCCCGAGAACCCCTTCGAGGTCGATCTGCTCGTGCTGCAGGACGGCGTCACCGCGAACCTCGCCGCACCGATCGAGATCGCGCCGGGAAGCTACAAGGGGCTCCGCATCGTGGTCGACAGCTCGTTCGTGACGCTCGAGGACGGTTTTACCTTCCCGGACGGCGCCACCACCGCGGTGCTAAAGATTCCATCGGGAAGCACGAGCGGGCTGAAGGTGCACCTCGCCGGCAATGTCGAGGCCGAGGAGGGCGCTACCACGACGCTGCTCCTGGACTTCAACGTGGACGACAGCTTCGTGATCCAGGGGCAGGAGCCGCCTCCGACCGGCGGGACGGTTCAGAGCATCACGTTCCTCCCGGTTATCCGCAAGGTAAGCCGGGCGATGGAAGAGGAGAACTGAGCCGGCGTTCTTCTCCGGCAGATCCAGTCCGGTAGATCCAGGCGCCCGGGGCCGCACGGCCCCGGGCACACCTACCCCTCGACCATGACGGTCATCACATCCAGCACGTTGATTCCGGTCGGTCCGGTGATCACCAGATCGTCGAGCGCGTCAAGGAACGCATAGGCATCGTTCCGCTCGAGACTCGCGATCGGATCGAGCCCGCGGGGGGCGTCACCGGACCGGACCGATCGCGGATCTGCCGCCCCAGCCGCGCCAGCTCCCGCCCCACTGCGCGCGCCTCGTCGATCTGCTCGACCGAGTGCGCGGTGCGCGCCCGCGGCAGTCGGGTCCTTGTCAGCCATCCGCTGTCATCCGCCGCCTCCAGGTCGCCGTCTCGTAGACCGCGGAATTCACGCACTGGGGGGCGCGCTCGCCGCGGAGGTGATGGAGGGCGTTGGTCGCGGCCACCGTGGCCATGCGCGCACGCGTCTCGTGCGTCGCGCTCCCGATGTGGGGGACGATCACGACGTTGGTCAGCTCGGCCAGGCCGGGCGCCGTTGCCGGCTCCCGCTCGTACACGTCCAGTGCGGCCCCTGCGATCCATCCCTCGCGCAGCGCGCGCACGAGCGCGCCCTCGTCCACGACCTCGCCGCGGGCGACGTTGATCAGATAGGCGGTGGGCTTCATGCGCCGCAGCCGCGCCTCGTCGATGAGATGCCGGGTCTCGGGGGCGAGGCGCGGGTGCAGGCAGACGAAGTCCGCGTGCTCGAGCAACGCATCCAGCTCCAGCCACCGCGCCCCTGCCGCCTCCACGACCTCGGGCTTGGGGTCGTGCGCGACCACGTCCATGTCGAAGCCCGCCGCACGCCGCGCGACCTCCCGACCGATGTGGCCGAACCCCACGATTCCGAGCACTTTGCGGCGCCCGTCCGGGCCCGGCCCAACGTCGGCGCCGAGGAGCATCGTCGGCCCCCAGATCTTGAAGCGGCCCGCGCGCATGAACGCGTCGGCCTCCGGGATTCGGCGCGCGACCGCGAGCAGCAGCGCCCAGGTGAGGTCGGCCGTGGCCTCGGTGAGGACGCCCGGTGTGTTCGAGACCGGAATGCCCAGCTCGGTCGCGGCGGCCACGTCAACGTTGTCGAAGCCAACCCCGTAGTTGGCGACGCCGCGCAGCCGCGGATTCTGTTCGAGCACCTCACGGTCGATGCACTCGGTCACGAGCGGGAGCAGCACGCGCGCCCCGCGCGCGCCCGCAAGCAGGATGGCGCGGTCGAGCCCGCTCTGCTCGTCCTCCTGGCCGATCGCGATCGAGGCGCCGCCCCCGGCGAGCAGCGCGAGCCCCGCGTCGGGGATGCGCCGGGTGACGAACACGTCGGACATCGCGTCAGAAATGGTGCCAGTCATAGCGCGATAACATAGGGTCCCGCCGACCCCTGTCACTCGGGGTAGCTCCGGATCGTTCTCTCCTGCACCAGAACAAACCATTCATATAGATCGAAGGAGTCGACCATGAAAAATCCGGCCGAGCCGGCCCACGTCCTGCTCCTCATCCTGTTGGGGGCGAACCTCGCGACCTGTGCCGACGCAGTCGGCCCCGAGCCGGAGGCCGTCTCCGAGCTGCGCGTGGTGGACGAGAGCCTCCGGGTGGGCGTCGACAATCCGGTGCAGATCGACTCGTTCGCTGCACGCGTGGCGTCCGGCGTGGAGGGTAACATTACTGGGACGCTCGCACCCGGGACCGGCGGGGTGAACCAGCTGTGGAGCTGGCACCTGGACCCCGCCACGTTTGCGGGTGGCTGACGTCACGATGGAGGTGTACTACGGCGGGCCGAGCATGGTCGAGGAGGATCTCGACGACTGGCTGGACACGGTGGCGCGCTACTGCCCTTCGGGGCGCGGGTGGTCGCCCGCATCCGCTGATCCGGACTCCCGTACTTGCATGGTCCCCACGCGGGGTAGAGTTTTGGACCGTTGTGCTCACTCCAGCCCGAGAGGACCACTATGAACGCGCGTTCCTGCGCTCTGCTCCTCGCCGCCTCGCTCACCGCATGCGGCGACGAGGGGGGTGAGGCCGAGGGCGGCGCCGGCGGCGCCGTGATCGAGGTGGCTGACGTTGGCTTCCAGACGCCGGAATCCGTCCTGCACGACACCACCGCCGACGTCTACCTGGTCTCCAACATCAACGGCGCACCCGCGGAGAAGGACGACAACGGCTTCATCTCCCGGCTCACCCCCGACGGGCAGATCGCAGAGCTCAAGTGGATCACCGGCGACTCCGCGAACGTCACGCTGCACGCCCCCAAGGGGATGGCGATCCGCGGGGACACGCTCTACGTCGCCGACATCGATTGCGTCAGGATGTTCGTGCGCACGACGGGCGTGCCGGCGGGCGAAGTGTGCATGCAGGGCGCGACCTTCCTGAACGACGTCGCGGTGGACGGGAACGGCACCCTCTACGCCACCGATTCGGGAATGAACCCCGACTTCACCCCGTCGGGGACGGACGCGATCTGGCGCTTCAGCACGGACGGCCAGACGAATCGCCTCACGTATGGCACCCAGCTCGGCAACCCGAACGGGATCGCGTTCAACGAAGAGGGCGGATACGTCGTGACGTTCGGCACGGGCGAGATCTACCAGGTCGGACCTGGTGGGGAGCGCCGCGTCGTGCTCCCCGGCACGGAGGGACGGCAGCTCGACGGCATCGTGTTCACGCGGGACGGCGGCTACCTGTTCTCGAGTTGGGGGGACCGCGCGGTGCACCGAGTGGATGCGATGGGTGCGACCACGCGCTTGCTCGAGGACGTCGAGAGCCCCGCGGACATCGGCTACGACAGTCAGCGCAACCGGGTGCTGGTGCCGCTGTTCACTCCGAACCGGGTGGTCATCAAGGAGGTGTCGCCCACGCCAGCCGCCGAGACCATGTGACGTCCGCGTGGTGACGCTCGCGCGGGCCGGGCTCGACGGCACGACCCCGCTCGCTACCGCGACGCTGGTGGTTGCGGCCAACGCCCCGGACGTCGATGTCCTAGCCTACACGCAGGACGAGTGGTTCGCGCTCGCGTTCCGCCGCGGGATCACGCACGGGGTGCCCGCCATGGCCGTGCTCCCCTTCGCGGTGGCCGGCGCCATGGCCGCATGGGATCGCCTCGTCCGGCGCTGACGACGCCAAGACGCGCTCCCCGCCCGCTTCCCCGCCCTGCTGCTGCTGTCCTTCGTCGGGGTGCTCACCCACCCCACCCTCGATTTGATGAACACGTATGGGATGCGCTGGTAGATGCCCTTCGACGACGCGTGGAGCTACGTGGACGCACTCTTCATCATCGATCCCTGGCTCTGGCTGGCACTCGGTGGTGCGGCGGCCCTGGGCGGCGCGCGGACGCGCGGTGCGGCGCTGGGATGGGCGGCCCTGGCCGCGCTCGCCGCCTTGCCGGTGGTGCTAAGTGGGATGGTGCCGCCAGCGGCGAGGGGGATCTGTTTCGCCGGATCACTCGGGATCGCGCTGGCGTGGTGGAGGAGCGGATCCGCGGCGGCGCGCGGCACGCCTGGAACTCGGACCGCCCTCCCCCGTGCGCTCACCGGAGCAGCCGTGCTGTACGTCGGCGCGATGGTCGGACTCAGCCGGGCAGCCGAAGCGGACGTCGAGGAGGCGCTCCGCGCAGCCGGCATGGGCGTCGGCAGCGTCATGATCCAGCCGCTCCCTGCCAATCCGCTCGCCTCCAAGGTAGTGGTACGGACGCCCGACCGGTACGTGCGCGGGAGCCACCGCTGGACGCGCGCGCCGAGGGTGGTGCTCGGAGAGCCGCCGCCGCTCCCCGGCATCGCGCCGGAGGCTCACGACGCGGCCGTCCTGGTCGAGCGCGCCCGCGCGCACCCCGACGTGGCCCACTACCTCGTGTGGGCGCGCTTTCCGTACTGGCGCATCGAGCCGGCCGACACGGTCGTGCGTGTCGGCGACGCGCGCTACACCGCACGCACGGCAAGCCTGTCGGGGCTGGCCGTGGCCCGCCCGCGCCGCCGCACGGACTAAGCGGAGGACTAGCGGCTCCGGAGCTGCTCGTAGCCACCGGTGCGCCTCCTCGTTCAGGTCCTCACGCAGGACGATGCCCTGGTAGATCTCCGCTGCCGCGGCCGGGTCGTCGCGCTCCACCTGTGCACCGAGCACCATCGACGGCGCGACCTCGAGCGCGCGCAGTCGGTCACGTTCCTCGAGCAGCCAGGATCCAACCACCTCCCCTTATGGCCAGATCGCCGGGATAGCGCGCGAGCGCCATGCGGACGGCAGGCTCGTCGCCGTCCTCGCTCAACGCCGCCCGCGCCGCCTGCTCGAACCGCTCCCAGAGCGCGTGCCGCCGCCCCTCTGGAGGAGCAGCCAGAGGAGGAGATCCTTCGGCCTTGCGTAGCTCCAGGGCTCGGCGTCCAGCTCCTCGTCCCGCACAGCGCCCTCGAACGCCTCGCGCACGAGCGGCTCGGCGCGGTCGAAGCGGCCGCGGACCAGGTGCACGACCGCGAGGTTCTGGAGCGAGATCGCGAGATCGCGCGGCAGGCCGAAGCGGCGCGCCACCGCGACACCCCCCTCCTCGTTGAAGCGCTCGCCCTCGTCCAGCCGGTCCTGGAACGCGGCGATGGCCCCCTGCAGGAGCAGCGCGAGCCGGAGCCCGATCGCCGTCGGCGCGGAGCCACTCCGCGGCGGCCGCGCACAGCGGGGCGCCTTCGGCGAGCCCCGCGCCGGCGTACGTCATCCCGAGGTAGTTGGTCGCGTACGCGGCGAGGCGCTGGTCGCCCAGCCGACCACTCAGCTCGACCGCTTCCTCGAGCAGCGGGCGGTACCGCGCTGAGGGGGCTCGAGAAGGGGACGCCTCCCCCGGCACGCCGCTGAGTGCGCAGCGCTTAGGCGCACCGGATCCTCACAAAATCAGCGCAAAAGTGCTACATTTGTTTCACATCTGAGCCGGCCGCGTGCCGAGGGGGGACACTCGATGGCACCGTCGCACCATGGAAAGCCCCGTGGCCTCCGTGACGTGAAGGTGGATCCTGACCTCTGTCCCGGTTGGGTGAACGGCGCCGAACGACTCCCCGCCAAGGGTGAGCGCGTCTTCACGAGCGAAGGACTGGGAGTGGTGGTGCGCGTCTGCGGGCGAACGACGCGCGGCCACCTGCTCGAGCTCTCGATGGACGACGGGCGCAGGCCCGCGTTCTTCGCCGAGACGCTCAACATCCTGGTAGCGCCCGAGCCCTCCTCCGCGGATCCGCGCGCCTGAGTACGGCGCCGCGACCAGCGGCGCCCCCCCCCCCCACGTCCAGCCGCAGCTCCCGTGCTGATCAATCCCGCCCACCCGACATCAGCAGAATCGAGCGGTCGGCACTTGCCCGGGGATGAGCGGCTCTTCTGACCCGAGAAACGCGACGATCGACGTGGACCCCTCACCGCCTCCACACAAGCGTGAGTTCCCCGTTCTGCTCGGTGATGGTTCGACCCTCCAGCCTGAGTGGGTACATGAACCCGTCCGAGACTGATGGTCAGGTCGGTCCCGATACGCGTGTAGGTACCGGTGAACTGCTCCTCCTCGGCGGTCTCGACGCCGTTCTCGCTCGTGAGATAGCTGCGCGCCTCCGAGTAAGTCGCGTTCTCGCTCATGGTGATCGCCCCTCCGGTCCACTCGACGCGCTCGACTCCGGTGTTGAAGAGCAGGAAGGGGAAGTCGTTCCCGTTGATCGTGACGAGCGTATAGCTGCCGAGGATGCTCTCCTGCTGGGGACCGGTGCTGTCGTCCCCACCGCAAGCGGCCAGAAGCAGAACCAGGGCAAGTGCGAGGGCGGCGGGGCGGGTACGCATGTCGGGCTCCACGAGAGGGAGGATCCCGAGGGCCGATCGGCCCGGAGGTAAGGCACGAGTGGTGCCCGGTCGGTTCAAGATAGGGCCGGAGCGCACAAACGGTTGATTCTGTTGTACTACGACCGTTAGTGGCCACCGCCATCGAGGCGGGGCCGTCCGTCCCGCCGGACCGGCGCCCCCGCCTGTCGCGGTGTAGTTCCTTACCGGCATATTGCAGCGCCCCCGACCCGAGGAGTCGATGCGCCGGAAGATCTCCCCATCCGCGGCCCTGGTGCTCGGGGTGATCCTGCTGCCCGCGATCGCGGGCAGCAGGATCTCGATCTTCAGTACTTCTAGCCCTTCGGGACGGTGTTCTTCTGGAGCGCTCCACGGTGCTCTGGGTGATCACGGGTGGGATCCTGGTCGCCTCGGCAATCATCCCGCGCTTCGACTGCCGGTACATGTGTCCGCTGGGCGCCTCGCTCGCGTCGCTGCTCTCGCGCTTCTGCATCAAGCACGTACCGCACGGCACTCTGTGCACGGTCTGCGAGCACAGCTGCCTGACCGCGGCGATCCTGCGCGAGAACGCCGATTCCCGCGAGTGCATCACGCTGCAACGCCTGTGAGACCAGGCTCAAGCAGGAGGCGGGCGTCTGCGCCACACGACCTCGAGCGGCTCTCGCAATTGATCCAGATCAGGCGCGGAACCGGCCGCATGCCGCTTCCGGAAGGGGTCAGTGGTGACTGACGGACGGACGGGGCGCGGCCCCTCGCGGCGCAAGGCGGTCCGCATCACCGCGGTGGCGGGGGTGGGCGTCGCCCTGTCCGGGGCGATCCTCAAGGAGCTGATCGAGCGCGCCTCGCTCCACCGGGTGCGCGTGAGCCGCACGCAGCTCGGCACGCGGGTCACGGTGACCGTGCTGCATCCGTCCGCCGAGGAGGGGCGCGCACTGGTCGCCGGGACCTTCGCCGAGATCGAGCGGCTCGAGGGGATTCTGAGCCGCTACCGCGCGGCGACCCCGGTGGCGCGTCTCAACCGCGAGGGGGTTGTGCGCGACGCGCCCGCAGAAATGGTGCACGTGGTCGCGCGCGCGCTCGACTACGCGCGGCGCTCGGACGGAGCGTTCGATCCGACCGTGGCGCCCGTGCTGAACCTCTATCTCGCGCGGTTCGCGGAGGGCGCCTCTCCCCCTACCGCGGTGGAGCTGGTGGCGGCGCACCAACTCGTCGACTGGCGGGAGCTGCACGTGGACGGCACGACGATCGGGCTCGCGCGGCCGGGTATGGCCGTCACCCTCGACGGGATCGCCAAGGGCTACGTCGTGGACCGCGCGGTCGCGGCGCTCCGTGAGCGGGGAGCGGAGCGGGTGCTCGTGCAGGCGAGCGGCGACATGGCGGCAGCGGGCTCCGAGCACGACCCCTGGGCGGTCGCGATCCAGGACCCGCATGTGCCAGAGGGCGTGCTCGGCGTGGTGGCGCTCTCCCGCTCGATCGCGAGCTCGGGTGATTACATGCAGTCCTTCACGCCGGATCGCCGGCTCCACCACATCATCGATCCGCGCACCGGCCGCTCCCCCGAGCGGACGAGCGGCACCACCGTGCTCGCGCCCACCGCGCTCGATGCGGACGCCGCCTCGACCACGGCCTTCGTGCTCGGCCCCGAGGCCGGGATCGCGTTCCTAGAGACGCTCGACGGCGTCGAGGGCGTGCTCGTCAGCAAGGAGGGCGAGCGGTTGGCAACGAAAGGGTTCGGGAGAGAGCTGGCGTAGCGACCGGATCGGGGGCGGGCACCGACTCACGGCTCTCTCCACGTCTCGTGGTGTTCGCATCCGCCTACCGCAGAAAGAACGCTCCTTCCCTGCACCGGACGACCGTTTCCCCCGACCGGAAGGGCTGAGGATTCGGATCGAGGTTTCGATACGCGCGGCGAAACAGGCCGTAGAGCTGCTGCATACATTGGTGATCTCCTGGTCAAGAACGGCCAGCCGCGTGTCGCCAGGCAGATCTATGCGGCGGCGAGACTCTCTCGACGAGGTGGGGCCGCTGCCTCTGACCTGACCCCCTAGCCTTTCGTCGCCGCACGGTCGTGACGTGGAAGGGGCCCCCCACCCGCTGGCTCCCCGCCCACTTCGTTCGCAGATGTGGCGCTCTCCGCGGCATTCGCGCCCAGAGCGGAAGCACACGTCTCCGAGCACCCGCCCGCGGGATCTCGCATCGCGGTGATCCGCGAGCGCGGACGCACCCGCATCCTCCTCCCGCCGATCGGCTTCAACGGGGGCGTGCTCTTCCTCGCACTCTTCGGGCTCGCCTTCGGCGGCAGCGCCGCGGCCGCGGCGCTCCGCCTCCTCGGCGACGTGCGCGTGAACAGCGAGATCCCCACCGAGCCCGTCTGGGGGCTCGCGCTCATGGGCGGGATCTTCGCCCTGATCGGGCTCGCGATCCTGCTCGCACCCCTGATCGGCGCCGCTGCCAGCGAGTGGATCGAGGACGCCCGGGGCAGCCTGATCGTGGGCTACCGCGGCTGGGGGATGAGCGGGGGCGTGAGGACGCTCCCCAAGCGGGAGATTGAGAGCATCGACCTCTCCGCCGCTCCGAACACGCCAGCTCGGGTCAGGCGCCACGGCCTCGGCAAGGCGCGGAGCCCCGCCGAGGACGCGCCGCGCGATCTCCGTATCCGCACCGCCGCGCGCGTGCTGCGCATCGGTCGGCACCTCTCGCCGGAGGAGCTGCGCTGGCTGACGCAGCGGGTGGAGGTGATGGCACGGGGATGAGGCGCCGCGCGAGCCGCACGCCCGGCCTTGCCGGGGATTAGGCTTCCGGCTCCGCCGGCGGCGCCAGTCCCGCCTGCTCCGCAGGGTTAGCCGTCGTCAGCTTGTCCTCCCCCAGGTCGAGTACGTTGAAGACGAGCGCGGCGCCCGCCCCGCCCAGCAGCTCGGGTAGGAGATAGAACCAGAGGTCGCCGACCCCGATGTTGCCAAGCACGAGGTGCCCGATCGTGACCGCCGGGTTGAAGTGCGCCCCGCTGATCGGCCCGACTGCGAACGCGCCGGCCATCACCGTGAAGCCGATCGCGAGCCCGAAGTAGGAGTTCCCCTCGACGCCGCGTGCGGTCGCGACGTTCAGCACCACGAACGCGAGCGCGAAAGTGAAGACCAGCTCGGCTACGAACACGGTCGGTGTGTCGAAGTCCGGCAGTGTGAGCGGGCCTGCCCCCTTGAGCCAGAGCACGAGCGACGCGGCCAGCGCGGCGGCCACGATCTGGAAAACGATGTAGCCGATCAGGTCATGCACGGTCGCCCGGCGGCGGACGAACACGGCGAGCGTCACCGCGGGATTGTAGTGCGCGCCCGAGACATGCCCACCCGCGTAGACCATGCACATGAGAACGGAGCCGATCGCCAGCGGGCCGAAGGGGCTGGCCCCCGGATCGAGTGCGACCTGGCCGATCGTCAGCATCAAGAAAAACGTGCCGATCCCCTCGACGAAGATCTTCCTGGTCATCGCCCGCTACCTCTTGTTTGGGTTCGCGAACAGGACGCTCGGGCCTTGCTCGTACACGATGTCCACCGGGATGCCCAGCTCGGCGAGCCGGTCGAGATCGGCCTGGAGCACGGCGCCCACCGTGCCGCGCTCCGCGAGCAGCCGCCCGGCCCCCTCGTAATCCCCCCTGCCCTGGAGCGTCAGAATGGTCTCGGAGAGCGCGCGCACCGCGTCGCCCATTCGCTGGAGATCCCACCCGGTACGCGCCGGCGAGCGTGCGGTCCGCGCGTAGCGTTCAGTCCATCGTGCCCTCCCGGAGGCGGTGGCGCCGCAAGATCGGGCCGGGAGGGGCCCGCTGCAAAGGGCACGCGCGGGCATGGGAGCCTCGGGCGGCCCGCCCGAGGCTGATGCGATCGCGGCCCTCGGCCCTGTGGCGCCCTCTCCGCCAACTGGCTGATCCGCGGGAACTCGCCCCGCAGGTAGCGCTGGAAGGAGCGCGTGTTGTCCTGCCTATAGTCCCCGACGAACGGCCCCTGCACGACGATCGCGTCGCCGGTCGGCTCGCCCGCGTAGAGGAGCGCCCGCGCGCGCCGACCTCGGCGGTGATCTCGAGCACGCTCTCGCCATGGGCGGTTTCCGGGCTAGGATTCGGACTACTCGGCCGGTCGAGCCAGCCGACCTGGTCCGCGGACCCCCGCACCGCGTCCGGACCCACCCCGACCGAGCCCTCAAGCACCAGCAGAAAGCCGTTGTACGACGCGGGCAGCTCCTGGGCGACCGTGGCACCCGGATCCAGCCGGATGTCCGCGAGCGTCACGGGCACGTGGTTCCGCGTCGGCGAGCGGAGCCCCCCCGAGCGTCCACTGTAGAGCCGCACCTCCACCCCCGGCTCGCGCCGGACCGGCACGCTCGCCACGTGGGGACGATAGCAGAGGCACTTCCCTATGTATCGTAGCTATCACTTGGTAAGTTCACTATTGTCTGCATAGCATCCAAGCTCGACACCAGCTGCAGGGCCTTTCAGGAGGCGATCGACGTGCTGAGCCGCCCGTGGACGGCGCTCTTCCTCGGGATCCTCCAGGAGTGGTCGCTCCGCTTCAGCGAGATCCGCGAGCGCGGCGAGGGGCTGGGGGATAAGATGCTCTCCGCGCGGCTGAAGGAGCTCGAGGCGCGCGGGCTGGTCGTGTGCCGCGTCGAGCCGGGTCCGTCCGTGCGCGTGGGCTACGCGCTTACCCCGCAGGGTGCCGCCTTCAACAAGGTGGCGGAGGCGATCCAGACCTGGGGACAGGAGCTGGTGCGATGAGAACGCGCGAGGCTGCTGCCGTTGTGCTCACGCTGATCGCCGCCGCGTGCGGATCGCAGGACCGCGAGCCCGCCGTGCCCGAGGACAGCGCACCGCCTCCCGCCCCGCCCCGCGAATCCCCCATCCGGATGGAGCCGCACCAGGGACCGCCCGGCAGCGAGGTCACGCTCGAAATGGGGGGGCTGGTCATGAACGCGCGCGACCTGGAGATCGGCTTCGGGGATTTCGCCAGCCACGAGATCATCGATCACACGGACGGGGACGCCGAAGGCCGCGTCTCCACCACCGTCACCGTCCCGGCCACCGCCCGACCGGGCACCTACTACTTCTTCATCGCCGAGGCGAACGGCTCTCCGCTCGCGGTCTCCGACTCGTTCGTCGTGATCCGCGCGCCCTGACGCGGCGGCGCCCCGACCGCGCCCGCACCCTGAAGCTGCCGCCGGGCCCGCCGCCGCACCGCCTGCTCGGCAACCTCCCCCGAGTTCGCGCGGGATGTGCTCGGCTTCTTCACCCGTTGCGCGCGCGAGTACGGCGACGTGGTACGCGGCGAGCTGGGCGGCCGCATGGCGTACCTGCTCAGCCATCCGGATTGATCGAGCAGGTGCTCGTCACGCAGCAGAAGAACTTCGTGAAGCACTCCTTCTTCTGGCGGCACGTGACCGCCGTCTTCGGCCACGGACTGATCACCAGCGAGGGCGACGCCTGGCTGGCGCAGCGGCGCATGATCCAGCCCGCCTTCCACCGGGAGCGGATCACCGGGTACGGCCGCGTAATGGTGGACTATACCGAGCGGATGCTGGACGGCTGGCGGGACGGCTCTCGCGGCACCCCGAGGTCGCGGCGCGCCTCGAGGTGGAGCTGGACGAGGTGCTGGGCGGCCGGCCGCCGCGCGTCGAGGACTTGCCGCGGCTCCCCTACACCGAGCGGGTCATCACCGAGTCCACGCGCCTCGATCCGCCGGCCTACGCATTCGGGCGCGAGGCGCTGGCCGACTGCGAGGTCGGCGGCTTCGACGTGCCGGCGGGGACCACGCTCGTCATCGTGCCCTGGGTGATGCACCGCGACCCGCGCTTGGTTCGACGATCCCGAAGCGTTCCGCCCCGAGTGCCTGGCGGACGGGCTAGCGGAGCGGCTCCCCCGCTTCGCCTACCTCCCCTTCGGCGGCTGACCGCGCCTCTGCGTCGGCAACCGCTTCGCCATGATGGAGGCGGTGCTCCTCCTCGCCTCGGTCGCGCGCCGCTTCCGCGTCCAGCTCGCCCCGGACCGGATGCCGGGCCTCTTCCCCACGATCACGCTGCGCCCGAGAGAGGGGGCGCGCGCCCGGGTCGCCCTTCGGCGCGCGGCGCGTCCGGCGCCTGAACGCGGAACGGCCGCCCCGGCGTGAGCCGGGACGGCCGCGTCCTCGCGAAGTGGAAGGCCGTCAGACCTTCGTGACGTTCTCCGCGGCCGGGCCCTTCTGGCCCTGCACGACGTCGAACTCCACCTTCTGTCCCTCGGCCAGGCTCTTATAGCCGCCGTTGCCCTGGATGGCGGAGTGGTGGACGAAGCAGTCCTTGCTGCCGTCCTCGGGCGTGATGAAGCCAAAGCCCTTGTTGTCGTTGAACCACTTCACCGTTCCGGTGGTACGCATGATACCGTGCTCCCTCTTCTGACCGGTGCTCTCGGGGCGCGGTATCTCCGTTCCACTCGATTTCACCTGTTGTCTACGGGCGCCCGATGCAAAAAAAGGACCAGGGCTGACAGCGCCCAGGTCCAATTGCTCGTCGCCGGTCTCCGGATGTGCCGTGAAGCTGCCGGAGGTTTTTGCGCCTGTAATAAGTATAGTGCACTCCATCTCTCCCAGCCAGGGGCCGCTCGTGAAGACTCCAGCCCTCCTCCTGTTCGCCCTCCGGCTCGCCGTCGTCGTGCCTCTGCTCGCGCCCGGCGCCGCCGCCCAATCCGTCCCCACCGAGGACGAGGTCCTTCGCCGAATGCGGGAGGAGGGGATGACCGACCGCTCGCATGCGTACCGGCTGGCACAGGAGCTCATGGACTCGATCGGGCCGCGGCTGATGGGCACGTCCGAGCAGGCCGCCGCGGTGGAGTGGGCGCTCGCGCAGTACGAGTCCTTCGCGATCCCCGCCCGGCGCGAGCAGTACGGCACCTGGAGCGGCTGGCGGCGCGGGCACACGCACGCGGAACTGATCCAGCCCCGCCGGCGAGACCTGGACGCGACCCTGCTCGCCTACAGCAGCGGCACCGGCGGCGCGGTCGAGGGGGAGGTGGTTGCGCTGCCGGATCTCCCGGATGCCGCCGCGTACGATCGCTGGCTCGCCGAGGCGCGCGGCAAGTTCGTG
Organism: Gemmatimonadales bacterium UBA6960; assembly: GCA_963580305.1. Taxonomy (GTDB): domain Bacteria; phylum Gemmatimonadota; class Gemmatimonadetes; order Longimicrobiales; family Gaopeijiaceae; genus UBA2988. The sequence goes on along the minus strand of CAUZJY010000004.1, from coordinate 14,695 downwards.
CTGGTCTCGCCGCCCGAGCCGACCTGCCGCCCCGACGAGAACCTGGTCGCGCACGCGCGCCCCGAGACCGTGGACCGGCTTCGCGCGTTGGACGACAGCATCGAGGCGGTGTGGGGCGGGCGCTTCCAGCGAGCGGGCACCGGCCTGGCGGGGCGCCTCGACGCCGCGGGGGTTGCCGGCGTCCTCAGCTCTGCCTGGTTTCAGGGGTGGGGGGTGAATAAGATCCAGAGCGCCGACACCCGCCAGGTCCCGATGCTTGACGTGAGCTGCGAGGACAACGGGCTGCTGCACCGGCTCTCCGAGAACAGCCAGAGCCCGCGCATGCGGCTGGACGCGGAGGCCGAGCACCTGGGCGAGGTCCCCGCCTACAACGTGATCGCCGAGCTGCGCGGGGCCGAGCTGCCCGACGAGTACATCCTGCTCTCGGCGCACTTCGACTCGTGGGACGGCGCCTCGGGCGCCACCGACAACGGAACGGCGTCGGTCATGATGATGGAGGCGATGCGCCTCCTGAAGGAGACCTACCCCAACCCGCGCCGCACCATCCTGGTCGGGCACTGGGGAGGGGAGGAGCAGGGGTTGATCGGCTCGGGCGCATTCGCTGCCGATCATCCCGAGATCGTGAACAACATCCATTTCGGCTTCAACCAGGACAACGGCACCTGGCGGATCGAGGCGATCCGCATGCAGGACTTCGCAGCGGCGCAGCCGATCGTCGAGCGCTGGCTCCGCCAGATCCCGGGTGAGATCTCCGACACGGTCGCGTTCACGAGTCCGCAGCAGGAGGGCGGCAGCGACCACACCTCCTTCACCTGCCACGGGGCGCCGGTGGTGCGGCTCCAGTCTAACTATCCGGACTACCGGCAGTACACGTGGCACACCAACCTGGACACCCTCGACAAGATCATCTTCGACGACCTGAGGAACAACGCGACGCTGGCCGCGATGCTCGCCTATCTGGCGGCGGAGGAGCCGGAGCGGCTCCCGCGCACGCGCGAGCCGCAGGTGAACGCGCAGGGTGAGCCGCAGCCCCGGCCCCCCTGCCGGCCCGTGCGGCGCAGCTCGGGGCGCTGAGCCGGGCCGGCGCCGGAGCCAACGCATGGGCGAGCCGCCGAGCGATCTGGCCTGGACCACCGGGGAGCACGGCGAGGTCGAGGAGCCGCCGCATCCGCCGCCACCGCTCGATCTGCGCGTGGCGCGCGTGCTCGAGGCGCGTGCGCATCCGAACGCCGACCGACTACTCGTGCTCATCGTCGACGCGGGCGAGCCGATGCTGCGCCAGCTCGTGGCGGGGATCGCCGGCAAGTACGCGCCCGCGGAGCTGGTGGGGCTCGACATCGTGATCGTCGCGAACCTCCAGCCAGCCAAGCTTCGGGGTGAGATGAGCCAGGGGATGCTGCTTGCCGGGGAGGACGAGCGCGGCCTGGGACTGCTGCTCGCGCCCGACGCGCCGCCGGGCGCGCACCTGAGCGCGCCCGGCCTCCCCGCCCCGGCCGATCAGATCACGATCGACGACTTCCGCCGTCACGAGCTGATCGCGGACGGGGATGGGATGACGATCGACGGCGTGCGGGTGGAGAGCCCGCGCGTCTTCATCGACCGCGGCGTGAAGGGGCGGCTCCGCTAGTCAGCCGCCGAGCGGGACACTGGCCCCCACCGTGATCCCGAGCACGCGGTGCTGGGCGTCCGGATCAGCGGTCGGATCGAGTGGCTCCGCGTCGTCTTCCTCTGCGAAGGTCGCGAACGAGCTGCCCTCGACCCGGAACGACACGTCGCACCCGGCTTCGAGCGCGGACACGCCTCCGGCGTAGAGGTGCGTGCCGAGCGTTCCCGTGGTCGGCAGCGTCAGCTCCTCCCATCGAATGGAACCTCCACCCGGAACCCCTTCTGCGCGTACTGGGCACCCACGCGCAGACCGAACATTTTCGGCGAGCCGATGCTCGGCGAAAGCGCCCACGACGAGCCCGTTCCTCACGTCGGTGAGGCTGCCAGCCTGCTCCGAGGAGACGTCCGCTCGGTTGAGGCCGAGGTGGCCCCCGACGCGGAGCCGAGCCGCGGCCGGGTCGTCGACAACAGGGCGGTCACCAATAGCGGGGCGAGCGGGCGCATGAGGCCTCCGAGCGCAGTCCTGGGCAGAAGGAAACGAGGCCACATGTTAGCTTTCGGGGCCCTTCCCGGTTCCTTCCGCAACCCGTCCATGTCCGCACCCGCAACCGACACGTACGCCCTGCTCGCGGCGCTCGCGCGCGAGGCCGAGCGCGCCCCGGTGGGGACACGCACGCTGGTCGTCGCGCCCACGCGCGGGGCGGGGCGGGAGATCCTGCGCGCGCTCGCGCGCCTGCGGAGACGGTGGCTGGGCTTCGAGGTCACCACCATCCGCCCGCTCGCGCTCGAGCTGGTCGGCGCTGAGCTCGGCGAAGAGGGGCGCACCGTGCTCGACGATTTCGCCGAGCAGGCGTTGCTCGACGAGCTGCTCGACGAGGCGCTCGCGACGGTCACCGAAGGGAGCGGCGCCCACCATCTCGTGGAGCTCTCCGCGGGGGTCGGGTTCCGCAAGGCCGTGCGCGAAGCCGTCGGTGCGCTCCGGCTCACGGGGGTGTCACCGCGCCGGATCACCGAGCGCGCGATCCCCGATCCGGCGAAGCGCGCGCTGCTGACCGGGCTACTCGAGCGGCTCGAGCACTGCCTGAGCGCGGAGCGGCTGATCGACACCGCGGGCGTGCTCGCACGCGCCGAGGCCGCAGTCCACGAAGGGGCGCCGCTCGGCGCGGAACGGATCCTGCTCGCGCCGGGACTCGGCACACGCGGCTTCGCCGGACGCTTCCTCGCGGCGCTCGAGGCGCGCGGCGCGGTCCGCCTCCCGCACGATCCCGTGCGGAGTCTGCCCGCCCCGCACGGGCTCCTTTGGCACGAGGCGGATGAGGAGCCCACTCCGCTGGGGGCGATCCACGACGGCGACGGCAGCGCGGCCGCGCGGCTGGACGGGGTCACGCTCTTCCGCGCCGCGGGGATCACCGAGGAGCTGCGCGAGGTGCTACGGCGCGTCGTCGCCCGCGGCATCCGCTGGGACGAGGTGGAGATCGTGACCCCGGATCCCGGGGTGTACGGACCCGCGGTGCACGCGCTGGCCGCGCGGCTGGACATCCCAGTCACCTTCGCGGTCGGGCTGCCCGTCGAGCGGACGCGCGCCGGACGCGCGCTGGCCACCTGGCTCCGCTGGGTGCGGGAGGGATTCCCGGAGCCCGTACTCCGCCGGCTCCTCGAGTCCGGCGACCTCGCGCCCCCGCCTCCGTTTCTGGAGCTGGACGGCGCGACGCTCGCGCGGCGGCTCCGCCGGCTGCGCATCGGATGGGGACGCAAGCGGTACGTATCCGGGATCGAGGCCGCCCGCCGCCGGCTGCTCGCGGCTGGCCCGCGACCGCAGCGGAGCGAAGGATCCGAGGAGGCGGCCGCCCGCCACCGCCGCGAGCTGGACGCGCTGCTCGCGCTGATCGCTCCCATCGAGCGGGCGGTGCCGCCGGTCCCGGCGCGCATCGACGCGGCGCCCGTTCCGGTGGCGCCCGGCGCGCTCGCCTCCGCGCTCGCGGTGTTCCTGGAGCACGTGCCCGAGGGCGGCTCGGTGGATTAGACCGCGCTCGAGCGGCTGCGCCGGATCCTCGACCGGGTGGCGGCGACGCTCAACCGCCCGACCGCGTTCAGCGCGGCGCTCGCGACGCTCGCCGAGCATCTCGCCATCCGCGTGCCCGCGCCGCGTGCGGAGGGGCGCGCACCCTGGGGCTCGCACGGCGGACACCTGCATCTGGCGGACGTGGAGCACGGTGGGTAGACCGGGCGTCCCGTCACGTTCGTGGTGGGGCTCGACGCGGCACGTTTCCCCGGCGTCGGCTCCCAGGATCCGATCCTGCTGGACGGAAAGCGCGCCGCGCTCACCGGGAGCGACCTCCCCACGTCCGCCGATCGCCTGGACGAGCGCCGCTTCCGCATGGCCGCGCTGCTCGCACGTTTGCGCGGCTCGGTCACGCTGAGCTACGCCGCCTGGGAGCCGCTCGAGGGGCGCACGCTCACCCCCTCGCCGCTGCTGCTTCAGCTCTACCGCCGAGTCGCGGAGCGCCCGACCGCCGGGTTCGAGGATCTGGACCGGTTCCTCGGCGATCCCCTGTCACGCATCCCCCGGGGCGACGCCCGGCTGGACACCGAGGACGTCTGGCTCAGTGCGCTCCGCAGCGACGGACGTCGGCTGGACGGAGAGGCCGTGGTGCGCGCGGCGTTCGGTGGCCTCGCGGCCGGGCTCTACGCGCGCGCGGCGCGCGCGGGAGACCGCGCGGGTCCGCACCACGGCGTCGTGTGTCCGCGCCCCGTGCTCGATCTGCGCTCGGACTACAGGAACGTGCTCAGCAGCCGTCGCCTCGAGGCGCTCGGTACCTGTCCACTGCGCTACTTCTACAGGTACGTGCTCGGGATCGCGCCGGCGGACGACCACGCGGGCAAGCAGGCCGCCAAGCGGCTGTGCGACCGCTTCAACGAGCTCGTGCAGGACGGCTCGACGGCGGAGCGCGTGCTCGATCAGTGGTGGGCGCATCGCTACCCGACGGCCATGCGCTTCGCCAAGGGCGCGGCCGACGGGCTGCTCGCGCACCGGCGCGCTGCGGGACGCCTCGACTTCCAGGACCTGCTCGACCTGGCCGCCCGACTCCTCCGCACCAGCCCGGCGGCGCGTGCGGAGCTGGGGCGCCGCTGGCGACGTCTGCTGGTCGACGAGTTCCAGGACACCGATCCGCTCCAGGCGGAGGTGCTGTTCCTGCTCGCCTCGGACGGGGCGGACGGCGGCGACTGGACGCACGCCGTGCCCCGTGCCGGCGCGCTCTTCGTCGTTGGCGACCCGAAGCAGTCGATCTACCGGTTCCGGCGCGCGGACATCGCCCTCTACACCCGCGTGCGCGAGCGCTTCGCGAGCTTCGGCCGGGTCCTCACGCTCACCTCGAACTTCCGGTCCGGCGCGCCCATCGCGCGGCTGGTGAACGATCGGTTCGCGCCGCCGGACGGCTTCCCGGCAGAGGGCAACGAGAGGCAGGCCGGCTTCGCCGCGCTCGTCCCGCAGCCGCGCGAGCAGCCCACACGTGAGGGCGTCTTCCAGTACGCGGTGCCGATCGAAGGACGGGTGAGAAACGAGGTCATCGCGGCCTGGGAGTCGGACGCCGTAGCCGAGTGGGTCGCCTCCCGGATCGCGAGCGGGGAGCGCAGCCCCGGCGACTTCCTGATCCTCACGCGCAAGAAGGAGCCGTTGAGCCTGCTGGCGAGGGCGCTGGAGGGGCGCGGGCTCGCCGTGCAGGTCTCGGGAGCGGGCGTCTGGGTCGAGGACGAGGTCGCCGAGCTCACCCTGCTGCTGCGCGCACTCACCGATCCGTCGGATTCCGCGCTTATCGTGGCGGTGCTGATCGGTCTCTTTTTCGGGCTGGACCACGAGCAGCTTCTGGCACACCGCGAAGCGGGCCGCTCCTTCGACCTGCGCTGGGCGCTCCACGGTCCGGCCGGACCGGACCACCCCGTGGAAGCCGCGCTCGCGCGCCTGCGCGGGTGGTGGGAGCTGGCGCGCAAGGAGCCGGCGGACGTCGCTGTCGGCCGCATCGCCGAGGACCTCGGCCTACTGCCGCACGCCGCTGCCGGCGAGCTCGGGTCTATCCGCGCGGGGGCGCTCGGTTTCGTACTCGACGCCGTACGCTCCTCGGGACTCGAGGGTGACACCTCGCTCACCGGCGCGCTCGAGGCGCTGGCCGCGGCACTCTCCGAGGAGGAGGCGGAGGCCCCGCTCGAGCCGGGTCGCCGCGAGGTGGTGCGGCTGATGAACCTGCACAAGGCGAAAGGGCTCGAGGCGAGCGTCGTCGTCCTCGCCGCGCCCTACGGGACGTGGCAGCACCGCGTGAAGCGCCACGTGGAGCGCACCCCCGACGGTCGCGCGCGGGGCTGGTTGGTGGTCGAGCAGGAGGAGGGCTGGGACACGCGCACGCTGGCGCGCCCTGCGCGCTGGAGCGAGAAGGCGGAGCGCGAGGCGCGCTTCCTGGAGGCCGAGGAGCTGCGGCTGCTCTACGTGGCCGCGACGCGCGCCGGCGAGGAGCTCGTGATCGCGCGGCCCGGGAATCCGAAGGCCGTGGGGAAGTCTCCCTGGGGCGAGTTCGACGCTTGGCTCGCGTCCCCAGCACACGCGGAGGCGCTCCGGCTGGCACCGGTCCCCGCGCCGCCCCGGGAGCGTCTCGACCTGGGCCCGGAGGAGATCGCCACACGTGTCGCGGTAGTGGACGCAGCGCGTGCCGCGTGCGCGCGGCCGGGTACCGGGTTCACCACCGTCACGGCGGAGGCCAAGGAAGCGTCCAGCGTGGGCGCGGAGGAGGACGACGAGTCGCTCCCACCGCTCCGCCCCACCTCGAGCGGCCCCGGGGGCTACGAGTGGGGGAGTGTGGTGCACGCCGTGCTCGAGGCGGCGGCCTCCGGAGCGACCCAGGACCGGCTGCGCGCGCTGGCGCGCTCGCTCTTCCTCGAGCTGGACCGGCCGAGCCGCGCGGGGGAGCCGACCGAGCTCGATGCGCTGATGGCGACCGTCGACGGGGTCCGGAACTCCGCGCTCTGGCGCCGGGCGGGGCACGCCTCCCACCGGCTCGCCGAGATTCCGTTCACGCTCGAGCTCGAGCCGGATACCTATCTGGAAGGCGTGATCGACCTCGCCTTCCGCGAGCCGGACGGCTGGGTGGTGGTCGACTACAAGACGGACCGCGGAAGCGACCCGGAGTTCGCGGCGCGTCGCCTCGGCTATCGCGAGCAGCTCCGCCGCTACGGGGAGGCGTGGAGCCGCCTCACCGGCGAGCCGGTCAAGGAGCGGGTGATCCTGTGGACGCGCACGGGACGCGAGGAGGAGGTGACGTGAGCACGTTAGCACGCGACACGGTGCGCGGGATGGCGGTGGGCGCGACGCTCCTCGGTGGGGTCACCGCCCTCCAGGCCGTGCGCGCCGAGGTCGACCTCGCGGGCGTGATCCAGCCGATCCTTGTGTTCGCGCTGATTGGGCTCACCGTAGGCGCGCTGGCCGGACCTCTCGTGAGCAGAGCGATCCGCCGCCGCCGCCGGTCACGGCCTGCGCCGCGACGCCCCTAGTTGTCGTAGTACAGGTGGAACTCGTAGGGATGGGGCCGCAGGCGCAGCGGCTCCAGCTCCTTCTCGATCTTGTAGTCGATCCACGTCTCGATCAGGTCGTCGGTGAAGACGTCGCCCTTGGTCAGGAACTTGTGGTCGCTCTTGAGGTTGTCGAGCGCCTCCCAGAGCGACGCCGGCGTCTTCTCGGTCTTAGCCAGCTCCTGGGGCGTCATCTCGTAGATGTCCCGGTCCAGCGGCTTGCCCGGAGAGATCTTGTTCTGGATCCCGTCGATCATCGCCATGAGCATGGCCGAGAACGTCAGGTAGCCGTTGCAGCTCGGATCCGGGCACCGGAACTCGACGCGCTTCGCCTTCGGGCTGTCCGAGTACATGGGGATCCGGCACGACGCCGAGCGGTTGCGCTTCGACATCGCCAAGTTCACCGGCGCCTCGAAGCCCGGCACCAGTCGGTGGTACGAGTTCGCGGTAGGCGCCGCGAAGGCCATCAGCGCCGGCGCGTGCTTGAGCAGCCCCCCGATCGCGTGCAGCGCCAGGTCGGAGAGCCCCGCGTATCCCTTCCCGGCGAACAGCGGCTTGCCACCCTTCCATAACGACATGTGCGTGTGCATGCCGCTGCCGTTGTCCTCGAAAATCGGCTTGGGCATGAACGTGACGGTCTTCCCGGCGCGCAGCGCCACGTTCTTGATGATGTATTTGTACCACATGAACTGATCGGCCATCTTGAGCAGCTCGGCGAACTTCAAGTCGATCTCCGCCTGCCCCGCGGTGCCGACCTCGTGGTGATGGGCCTCGACCACGATGCCGATATTCATCATCGCGTAGGCCATGTCCCCGCGGAGGTCGTGGTACGTGTCCGTGGGGCTGACCGGAAAGTAGCCGCCCTTGTAGCTGGGCTTGTAGCCCAGGTTCGGCTCCTCGTGGCGCGCCGTGTTCCAGGCGCCCTCCGAAGAGTTTATCTCGTAGAGTCCCCGGTGCTGGTTCTGCTCGTAACGGACCTCGTCGAAGATGAAGAACTCCGGCTCGGGGCCCACGAAGCAGGTGTCGGCGATCTTGGTCTTCTTCAGGTACTTGGTCGCCTTGCGGGCGACGTAGCGCGGATCGCGCGAGTAGTCCTCATGGGTCTCCGGATCCACGATGTCGGCAATCACGCTCACGGTGGGCTCGCGGAAGAACGGATCGATCACCGTGGTGTCCGGATCCGGGATGGCGAGCATGTCGGACACGTTGATCTTCTGCCAGCCGCGGATCGACGATCCGTCGAATCCCACCCCGTCCTCGAAGGTGCCCACGTCCCAGGTTTCGATCGGGAAGGAGCAGTGCTGCCAGGTCCCAAGGAGATCGGTGAACTTCAGATCCACCATGCGAGCCTTGTGCTTCTTGGCGAAGTCGAAGAATTCCTTGGGGGTCATGGAAGCGTTCCTCCTCGTGGTAGTGATTGGCGATGCCTCGCGTCCGTCAACGTCGTCAGCCAGCGGCCCCGGTGCCGTGGGCGGTCACCTCGTCCCACGCGCCCTGCGCGCGGACGAGGCTCGTCTCGAAGGATTCGACCAGCCGGACACGAGCAGGACGAGCGCGAGCACTGCGCCGCAGCGTGAGATCGGTGGCAAGTACTGTCAGGGCCGAGGGATCCTGTAGATTCTCGCCCATGAATGGGCCCGGACGAAGACTTACGCAAGGTCGCGCGCAAGGCCGGAACGGCAGCTGGGCCGAAAGGCACCAGCGCCCTCCGACCACGCTCTCGTAAGTTTCCCGGCCGCCTCACTTCACGAACAGCATCTCCCTATCGCCTGACCGAGAGGCTCCGCGCCTGCGTGGAGAAAGCGCGCGGGCAGTGAGGCCGGGGCATCGCTCGGAAACGGAATGCCCCGTTCCCGGTTATTGAAGAGGGCGCGGCCAATCCGGCCGCGCGCACGCGTAAACCGCATCTGCCAAACCCACCGCCTCGGCGTCGCCGCCAGAGCGGGCCCACCGAGCCGCGTGATGAAGATTTTCCTGCTGGCGCTCCTCCCCGGCCTGGGACTGCTCTCCCCCGCCGCTCCTCCGTCCGCACGCACGGGCGCCGGACCCGGATCTTTCTCCTCTCCGCCGACGCTCCCAGCCGCGCCGGCCGCCAGCGCCGTTGGGCTCCGGTCGCGAGTGGACGCCCTCGCGGAGCGCGCGCTCCACGCGCTCAACGGAGCGATCGTGCGCCAGAGCCACTCCGCCGCGCTCCGCTCGGCCTTCGAGGCATCTTTTGCCTACCGCGGCGCACACCCGGAGTAGGTCGCCAAGCCGTATCTGTACTACGTGGACTTCGGGCTGCCCGCGACCGAGCCGCGCGGCTACATCTTCGACATGGATGCGCTGCGGCTCGTCGAGGGACCGTTCACGGTCTCGCACGGAAGCGGGTCCCCGCCGGGCGGCACGGCCGTCCCCACCCGGTTCTCGAACCGGCCGGGAAGCAACGCGACCTCACTGGGGCTCTACCTGACCCTGGAGACCTACGGATTCCGCGGGAAGGCGGGCGGACGCGCGTACCGCTCGACCGGGCTCTGACTGAGGGGACTCTCGGCGCCGTTCAACGGCGCCGCCCGGAGCCGTGGCATCGTCGTGCACGAGGGCGCCCTATGTCACCGCGCGGCGCGCGGGCGGAGCTGCTGCTGCCTCTGCTCGCGGGCGGATCACTCGTCTTCCACTTCTCGCCGCGCGATCCGGACTGGCTCGCGGGCGATCTCTGGCTGGACGCCGACCGGGCCACCCAGTAGCGCCGCCGGGCCAGCGGCCCACCGCCCAGCACTCAGACGTCCAGGTTCTTCACGTACTTGGCGTTCTTCTCGATGAACTGGCGGCGCGGCTCGACCTCGTCGCCCATCAGCTGGTCGAATAGCTTCGACGCGATTGCGGCGTCCTCGATCCGCACCTGCATCAAAGTCCGAGCGTCGGGATCCATCGTGGTCTTCCAAAGCTGGTCAGGGTTCATCTCCCCCAGCCCTTTGTAGCGCTGCATGTTGACCCCCTTGGCGTCCTCCGGCTTGCCGTTGGTGATTCGCTTCATCACCTGTTCCCGCTCGTTGTCCGAGTACGCGTAGTACTCCTTGTTCCCCTTGGCGATGCGGTAGAGGGGCGGCTTTGCGATGTAGATGTAGCCAGCCTCGATCAGCTCTGGCATTTGACGGAAGAAAAAGGTGAGCAGCAGAGTCTTGATGTGAGCCCCATCCACATCAGCATCGACCATGCAGATGACCTTGTGGTACCGCGCCTTCTTCAAGTTGAAGTCCTCCTTGATGCCGGCGCCGATCGCGGTGATCATCGCGCGGATCTCGTCGTTCGAGAGCACCTTGTCGATGCGCGCGCGCTCCACGTTCAGGATCTTGCCCTTGAGCGGCAGGATGGCCTGATAGGAGCGGTCCCGGCCCTGTTTGGCGCTGTTGTGCACGAATACGCCGCTCGCGAGGGCGAAGTTGTGCGTTCCTGGAACCTCCAGATCATACACGTCGACGAGGCGACTCAGACGCTCGACCCGCACCACCGAGTGGTTGACGTTGCGCACCGCTTCGGTCGCCCGCGCCGCATCGCCCGCGAAATACCGCTCGCAGAATGTCTCGAGCCGTAGGACGGTCTTGTCGCCGGCAACCCGCCTTGCTTCCTGGAACGCCTCCCCATTCACTACTCTGTCGCGCTCGAAGGCCTTGAGGACTCTGATCGTATTTCGGTAATAGGTGCGTTCCAGGGCGGCCTTACGCCGCGCGTGGAACGCCGCAGTCCACTGCCGGTTCGTCTCGGCCGCGCGCCACGCGCGCAGCTCTGGATCACTCCATTGCTCGATCGCCCTCGTGGACAGCTCCTCCCGGCGCTCCGGATGGGCTTGGAAGAAGCGTCGCACTCGATCACCCTGCCAAACTCGGTTAGCCGCGTTGCTCCAGTAGTCGCGCTGACTGTGATTCAACCGCCGCACCAGCTCGCTGCGATACCCTTCATTGGAGCTGTAGAACTCGACCCACCGCGCCTTCATGAACTCCCGGTGCTCCGGGTCCCGCCCCTCCAGCTCATACTCGCCCTTCCAGCGGTCATACCAATCCGCCAGCACATGCGTGTACAGCCAGCTCTCGGACCGCGGATCCCAGACCATCTCGTAACCGTCGATCGTGATGCCGGGCTCCGCCTTGGTCGAGAGCTTCCGGTACAGCGGCATGAGGGACGTGCCGGCCTCGAACCGGTCGGCGCTGCGGTACGTACCGTCCCGCAGCATGAACTGGTGATCCGGAGTGCAGACGATCTCCTCGCCGTTGTCGAGGACGACCTTCATCACCTCGGCGGCCGGTCGCGTGATCCGAGGATGGTGGATCTCCTCCAATCCCACCGTACCGTCCCGCCGGATGGTGTAGCAGAGGTTGCGCTTGCCGGCCTCGTGCTCCGCGACCAGCTCGCGGAAGGTGAGCGAGCGGCCGTCGGCGAGGGCCACCCTGGTATCGCCGTCAAAGCACCCCCCCGCGGAATCCCCTTCCACGATATACAGCTCGCACATCGCCGGATCCGAGATCGAGCAATCGGCCAGCTTTCCCGGCAGCACTCCACTCTCGAGCGCACTCTTCTTGCGGGTCAGGTCGCGCGCCTTGCGCGCGGCCTCGCGCGCGCGCGCTGCCTGGAGAGATTTCTCGACGATGGTGCGCGCCGCCTTCGGGTTCTCCTCGAGGAAGGCGGACAGCCTCTCGTTGACCGCCCCCGCCACCGCGCCCTGCACCTCGCTGTTCCCCAGCTTGGCCTTGGTCTGTCCCTCGAACTGCGGCTCCATCACGCGCACGGACAGCACCGCGGTGAGCCCCTCGCGAACGTCGTCGCCCGAGAGCGAGTCGTCCTTCTTGAAGAGGCCGGCCCGCCGGGCGTAGTCGTTGATCGTGCGGGTGAGCGCGGTCTTGAAGCCGGTCAGGTGCGTGCCGCCCTCGTGCGTGTTGATGTTGTTGACGAAGGTGTGCGTGTTCTCCGCGAACCCGTCGTCGTACTGCATCGCCAGCTCGATCTCGGCCTCCGGTCGGCTCACCTCGAAGTAGATCAGCTTGTCGTGCAGCGGCGTGCGGTTCCCGCGCAGCCAAGCCACGTACTCGGCGAGGCCGCCGTCGTAGCGGTAGACCTCCTCAAGCTGCTGACCCGGGCGCTCATCGGTGTAGACGACGGTCAGCCCCTTGTTCAGGAAGGCCATCTCACGGAGCCGGTTGGAGAGGATGTCGGCGTTGAACTCGAGCTCGGTGAAGATCTGGGGATCGGGCTTGAAGGTGACCTTGGTGCCCGTCCCCTTCGCCACGCCCAGCACCTCGAGCGGCTTGGCCGGAGCGCCCCGCTCGTAGCGCTGGTGGTGGAGCTTGCCGTCCCTGCGGATCTCCACCTCGAGCCACTCGGAGAGCGCATTCACGACGCTCACGCCGACGCCGTGCAGCCCACCCGACACCTTGTACGTGCTCTTGTCGAACTTGCCGCCGGCGTGCAGCACGGTCATGGCGAGCTGGACGCCCGGGATCTTCTCGGTGGGATGGATGTCCACCGGAATGCCGCGGCCGTCATCCTCGACGGTGACGCTGTTCCCTTCGTGCACGGTGACCCAGACACCGGTGCAGAAGCTGGCCATCGCCTCGTCGATCGCGTTGTCCACCACCTCGGAGACCAGGTGATGGAGCCCGCGCCCGGAGGTCGAGCCGATGTACATGCCCGGGTGCTTGCGTACGGCCTCCAGCCCCTTGAGCACCGTGATTTGGCCCGCCGTGTAGTCGGCGCCCTTCTTATCTTGCTTCTTCTCCGCCATGCTCGCCTCGGTCAGCGTTCGGTCTGGCCCAGCACGAAGACGATCCGGTCGAGGGACGCGCCCTCGAGCCCGGCGTTCATCCGCCTGAGGATCTCCGACTTCATCAGCTCGAGCTCCATCAGCCAGGCGCTCGAGCGCACTTCCACGAACAGTGTTCCCTCCGAGAGCGATCGCGCGTGCGTGACCGCCGCGATCGCCTCGCCCACGAGCGCCGGCCACACCTCGAGCGCACTCTGCCGACGCACCTGCTCGGCGACTCCGCTCGCCTCGAGCAAGCGCTCCACCACGAGCCCCACGCGCTCGGGGCCGGCCCGCTCCGGCCTGCTCACGCCCGGATCCGCCCGGCCGCGATGCGCCAGCGCGGAAGCGCGTCGCGCCCGAGTCGCACGTCGCTCGCCTTGGGCGCGGTCACGATGACCTGGCCCGTCTCCTCTCGCTCGAGCAGCTCCAGGACACGCTCGCTCCGCCCCTCGTCCAGCTCCGCGAACACGTCGTCCACGAGCACGAGTGGCGCGCGCCCACGCCGCTCCCGGATCGTGCGCGCTTCGAGCAGCCGGAGCCCGAGCGCGGCAGTGCGCCGCTGCCCGCTCGATCCGAAGGCGCGTGCCTCGAGGCGCCCAGCCCGGCCCTCGAGGGTCACCTCGAGATCGTCCCGGTGTGGCCCCACGACCGTGCTCCCGACGCGGAGCTCCCGCTCCGCGCTGCCGGCGAGCGCCGCGCGGAAGGCGGCGACGACATCCTCCTCGCCGAGCGCCCCCTCAAGGGCGAGACCGGGGGCGTAGCGGATCGCGGCGCCGTGTCCGTCCTCGGCGACCACCTCGTAGAGGGACCGGAAGAGCGCGCAGCGCCCCTCGATCCAGCTCCGGCGCTCCACGACGAGCCGCGCACCCGAGCGAACCAGGCCGTCGTCCCAGGGGCGCACGCGCGACTCCACGGCCTTGGTCGTCCCCACGCGCACCGCCTCCCGGAGCGCCGCGTTCCGCTGCGCGAGCACGTGCCGGTACTGCTGGAGCGCGCGCACGTACCCGGGCACGTTGAGCGAGAGAACGATGTCGAGGTAGCGCCGGCGCTCGGCCGGCCCGCCACTCACCAGAGCGACGTCCGCGGGCGAGAAGATCACGGCCGCGAGCGAGCCGATCGCATCGCCCATGCGCTCGGCCTCGGCGCCGTCCACCGTGACCTTCTTGCGCCTGCCCCGCGGCTGATAGGCGGCTGTGACTCGGTGCTCGCCCTCGGCTCCTCCCAGCCTGCCGGACACGCGGAAGGCCTCCTGCCCGACCCCCACCAGCTGCTCGTCGGGAGCCCCCCGAAAGGACCGGAAGGTCTCCAGGTAGTAGACGGCTTCCAGGAAGTTTGACTTCCCCTGCGCGTTCTCGCCGATGAGCGCGAGCCCCGCGGAGGGGATCTCCAACTCCTGCGCGGCCAGGTTCCGGAAATGCCGGATCCCGACCTCCCTCAGGCGCATTCACGGACCCCACGGCAGGGGGAGGCTAGGCAGCCGCGCCTGGCGCCTCCGAGAGGCCGTTTCAGCATGGGAGAATTTAGCATTTTTGGCCGCCGAACGCCAGCCACCTCGGAGGCCGGAAAACCCTTGACAGGCCGCAGCTTTCCGGCGTGGCAGCCGGCCCGTCAGACGGCTCAGGATTGGGCTGGAATTGGGGCCGCGCCGCCACCGCTCCGAGGTGGGAGCGCGGCGCCGGACTCAGCGGCCGGTGAACTCGGGCTTACGCTTCTCGAGGAACGCCCCGAGCCCCTCCTTCATGTCGGCCGTGGTTGCGA
>CAUZJY010000003.1:0-38931 GCA_963580305.1 Gemmatimonadales bacterium UBA6960 | reverse complement strand
CGGAGTGGTCCACCTGTTTGACCTGCGAGAGCGTGATCAGTCCGATCACGATCCCATCGTCGGTCACCGGAAACGAGTTGTACGGCCGGCGCATGAAATAGTCCCGGACCAGCACGTCGAGCGTCACGTCGGGCTCGACCGGCTCGGGGAACGGCGTCATCGCGTCGGCCGCCGTCCTCCCCTCGAGCACCTGGCGCAGCAGGATCTGCTCGTAGCTGGCCGTCGCCGCGTTGGCGAGGAACCATCCGATGAAAACGAACCAGAGTCCTGAGACCAACTGGTCGGTGAGGATGAGCGCGTAGACGCCGCCCGCGATGATCAGCCATTCCAATCCCTTGCCCGCGAGCGAAGCGATGCACGTGGTCTGGCGCAGGCTCCCGGTGATCCGCCACAGCACCGCCCACAGCAGTCGGCCGCTGTCGAGCGGAAAGCCTGGTCCGCGAGCCGGGCCAGGGCGTAGCATGCAACCCTGAGCGCGAGGCTCGCGACCGGTCCGACCACCGCGATCAGGAACTCCTCGCGCGGGCGGGCCGCCTCAGTCCGCGTGCGCGCCATCCCCCCGAAGATGAAGAGCGTGATTCCCTCGACGGGGATCCCGAGCGCGCGCGCGACGTGCGCCAGCTCGTGCGCGAGCAGGGAGGCGAAGAAGAGGACGGTGCCGACGATCCCCATCAGCAGATAGCTCTGCTGGCTCAGCCCGGGGATGTAGGCTGGGAAGACGGCGCTGGTGAAGGTGCCGAAGATGAGGAAGAAGATGACGAACCAGGAGTAGTCGAGCGAGATCTGGAAACCGCCCACTGATCCCACCACGACCCCGTGGGGCGACGACCTCTGGCGGGCCAGCTGGCTCCGCGCCTTGGCCATGTCCGGTTCAGTCCTCCGGTCGACTACCGCCGCTCGGGTCCGGGGTCCACCGCTCCGCGGAGGGCGGGAGAGCAAGGCCCGTGCGGGGTAGGGTCACAGCGCCCTCGGCAGGATCTTGACCTCTCCCGAGAAGGCGCTCCGCATCCGCTCCACGTCCTCGGGCGACCCCCAGGACTCCCCCCAGTGCACCGGCACCAGCACGGAGGCGCCGCATGCCTGTCCGGCGCGCACCGCCTCCTCGGGCCCCATCGTGTACTGGGCATCGCAGGGGAGGAACGCGACGTCGCAGCGGATGGTCTCCATCGAGTCAAGGTAGTCGGTGTCGCCGGCGTGGTAGTAGGTGACGCCATCCAGGGTGAACATGTACCCGAGCCAGCCGCTCTCCTGCGGGTGGTACTTCTTCTCGACGTTGTACGCCGGCATGGCCAGCAGATCGAGGCCTTCGAGCTGGAGCATGTCGCCGGGCCGGAGAAAGTGGTCCGCGTCCTGGAGCTGCTTCTTCATCGACGCGGGTGCGATCACGATGGTCTGGGGCCCGCGCACGCGCGCGATGTCCGCCTCCGAGAAGTTGTCGTAGTGCTGGTGGGTGAGCAGCACGTAATCCGCCGCGCTCGGTTCGGAAACGGCGTAGGGATCCACCTGGACCTCGTGTACACCCCTGCGAATCCGGACGGACGAGCCCCGGAACCAGGTCACACCGGTGGTGAGTTCCATGGATGGTGTTTAGAGCGATTCGGGGGGAGTCGGGCGGAAGCGCCCACGGCGACTAAGCATACACGCGTGCCGGCGAAAGTCCACGCGGGCGGCGCACCCCCTCGCGCCACGCGCGTCGTCGCCGATCCCGCCACATGGGCAGGAAGCCTGCGCGCACGGCAGCCGCTCCCGCCGTGGCGGCGCGCTCCCGGCGCGTCTTCTCCCTCGCGCGCATGGCAAGGAATCTGCATGATTCCACCGATCCGACGCCGTCTCGTTGCCGCGTTCTTCGGGACCCGCGCCGCGGGCGGGCGGCCGATCCCTGCTCTTCGTCACAGAGGGTTTTCATGGGCGAGCGCTATCAACTCCCGGTCCTGCCGCTGAGGGACACGGTCGTGTATCCCGGCGTTGCCGTGCCAATTTCGGCGGGGCGGCCGGGCACCGTGGCGGCCGTGCAGAAGGCGCTCGACGGAGATCGGCAGCTCTTCGCGGTCGCGCAGCGCGAGAACGTCGACGAGCCTGATCCCGACGGGCTCTACAAGGTCGGGACCGTGGTCCGGATCATCCAGACGCACCGCGTGCGCGGCGGCGTCCAACTGCTCGTGCAGGGCGAGGGGCGCGCGCAGGCCGTGACCTACGAGAAAGAGGGCGAGCACATGCTGCGCGCCGTCCTGCTGGAGATGCAGCGCCAGGGTCCGCGCGCGGAGCACGATCCCACGTTCCAGGCGCTCGACCGCGAGCTACGCGACCGGGCAGCGGAGCTGGGCACGCGCCGGGGCGTGCCCGCGGAGGCGCTCAATCAGCTCATCCAGGGCGTCGAGGACGCGGGCGCGTTCGCGGACCTGGTCGCCTTCTATCTCGAGCTGCCCACGCAGGACAAGCAGAAGCTGCTCGAGACGCTCGACGACGAGGAGCGGATGCGGCGCGCACTCGTCGCGGTGGAGCGCGAGCTCGCGCGCATCTCCGCGCAGGAGGAGATCCAGGCGAAGGTCCAGACCGAGCTGGGTGAGCGCCAGCGCGAAATGCTGCTGCGCGAGCAGCTCAAGCAGATCCAGAAGGAGCTGGGGGACGATGACGAACGCGACGACGTCGAGGAGCTGAAGAAGCGCATCGAGGCTCTCGAGCTGGCCGAAGACCAGCGCGTCGAGGTGGAGCGCGAGCTGCACCGCCTCGAGCGTACCAGCCCCCAGTCCGCCGAATACCAGGTGATCCGCACATTCCTGGAATGGGTGACCGAGCTTCCCTGGAATCAGCGGACGGAGGACAAGATCGATCTCGCGCGGGCCGAGGAGATCTTGCACGAGGACCACCACGGGCTCGAGGACGTGAAGGACCGCGTGCTCGAGTTCCTGGCCGTGCGCAAGCTCCAGCTGGAGCGTGCGGGCATCGCGTCCGACGTGGAAGTCGCGCCCGGCGAGGTGCCGCCCCCGCAGCCGCGCGAGGGCGGAGAGATGCCCGCTCCGCACGGCACGGGGGGCAATCCTCTGGGCGGGCCGCCGCCCTCCGCTTCGGACGAGCCAATCACGGTCGAGGATCTGGACCGGCCGGAGCCGGGGACCCCGGAGGGTCCCGGCGAGCTGCCGACCGTGCCCGTCGAGGCTCCCGAGGAGGAGCGCCGCAAGGAGGCGCAGCGCGCGATCGGGCGCGGTCCCATCCTCCTGTTCGTGGGTCCTCAGGGCGTCGGCAAGACCTCCATCGCACAGTCGATCGCTCGCTCGCTCGGGCGCCGGTACGTGCGCATCTCGCTCGGGGGCGCGCGCGACGAGGCCGACATCCGCGGGCACCGGCGCACGTACGTGGGCGCGATGCCCGGCCGGATCATCCAGGGAATGCGGCAGGCCAAGAGCAAGAATCCAGTGTTCCTGCTGGACGAGGTCGACAAGCTGGGGGTGAGCTTCCAGGGCGATCCCAGCTCGGCGCTGCTCGAGGTGCTCGACCCGGCGCAGAACTCGACCTTCGTGGACCATTACCTCGGCATCGCCTTCGATCTGTCCGAGGTACTGTTCATCGCGACCGCGAACTACATCGACCGCATCCCAGCGCCGCTGCTCGACCGGATGGAGCGCGTCGACTTCACCGGCTACACCGAGCGCGAGAAGCTCGAGATCGCGAAGCGCTACCTGCTCCCCCGTCAGGAGAAGGAGAACGGCCTGCGCGAGGACGAGATCGAGGTGAGCGATGCCGCCGTCCTCGGCGTCATCCAGCAGTACACACGCGAGGCGGGCGTTCGTCAGCTCGAGCGTGAGATCGGCAAGCTTTCGCGCAAGGTCGCTCGCCGGATCGCGTCGGGCAGAGTCGAGCGCGTGCGCGTGGACGGCGAAGCGGTCCGTGAGCTGCTGGGGCGTCCGCGTGTCCACCCCGAGCGGATGGCGCCGGTGGACACGGTGGGCGTGGCGACCGGGATGTTCTATACCCCCATGGGCGGCGACATCATGTTCGTCGAGGCGAGCGTGATGCCCGGCGAGGGTGGGCTTTTGCTGACCGGGCAGCTGGGCGACGTGATGAAGGAATCCGGCCGCGGCGCGCTCACCTACGCGAAGAGCAACTGGGAGCGGCTAGGCATCAAGGAGGACTCGCTCAGCGGGAAGGAAGTGCACATCCACGTGCCGGCGGGCGCGGTCCCCAAGGATGGGCCGTCGGCCGGGATCACGATGGCCACGGCGCTCGTCTCCGGGCTCTCCAATCGGAAGGTGCGCAGGGACGTCGCGATGACCGGGGAGCTCACGCTCACGGGACGGGTTCTGCCGATCGGCGGGCTCAAGGAGAAGGTGCTCGGCGCGCTGCGCGCGGGGATCAAGGAGGTCATCATGCCGGCCGAGAACGCGGCGGATCTGGAGGACCTCTCCGACGAGGTGATGAACGAGCTGAACTTCCACCTCGTGCACGACCTCGACGAGGTGATGGACATCGCGCTGCTCGGGGAGGGTCCGCGCAGCCGGTGGCCCGGCCCACAGCGGCGGATGGAGGAGGCGGAAACGAAGGAGAAGAGCGTGCCCGCCGTGCCTGCGGCCTCTCCTTGATTTGAGAGGTCGCTAGGCGACCGCGATCGCGCCTGGCCGTCCGTCGATCACGCGGCCGATCGGAGCGGTCGTCGGGACGCGCCCTTCCAGCTCGCCCAGCACCGCGTCGGCCCGCTCCTCGGGCACCGCCATCAGGATCCCTCCGGATGTCTGCGCATCCACGAGCAGGATGCGGGTGGCCTCGTCGATGCCGTCCCCCCAGCGCACGTCCCCCGCCAGGTCCGCGAGGTTGCGCCGGGTCCCGCCCGCGATGTGCCCGGCCCGGCCCAGCTCGGCGGCGCCGGGGAGGAGGGGGACCGTCCGCGCGTCCAGCTCTGCCGCAAGCCCGGAGGCGCGGAGGAGGCTGCGCAAATGGCCGAGCAGGCCGAAGCCGGTCACGTCGGTGGCGGCGCGCACCCCGTGTGCCGTCATCACCTCGGCGGCCGGACGATTGAGGGTCACCATGCTCTGCACCGCGGCGGCGATCACCTCCGGATCGGCCGCCCCCGCCTTGATCGCGGTCGAGATCACCCCGGTGCCGATCGCCTTGGTGAGGATCAGGCGATCACCCGGGAGCGCCCCGAGCAGGGTGGTCACTCGGTCGGGATGGACCTCCCCGACGGCGACCAGCCCGAACTTGGGCTCGGGGTCGTCGATCGAGTGGCCCCCCAGCACCGCGATCCCCGCCTCCCGGCACACCTCGCCGCCCCCGCGCACGATCTCCGCGGCTAGCCCCTCGCCCAGGAGCTTGCGCGGCAAGGCGAGCAGGTTGAGCGCGAAGAGCGGGCGGCCACCCATCGCGTACACGTCCGAGAGCGCGTTGGCCGCAGCGATCCGGCCGAAGTCGAAGGGATCGTCCACCACCGGCGTGAAGAAGTCGGTGGTGACGATGAGGGCGCGGTCGGGGGCCAACCGATACACAGCCGCGTCGTCGCCGGTGGATGCGTCCACCAGCGCATTGGGGTCCTCGACCGGAAGCACGTGACGCAGAACCTGCGTCAGCTCGGCCATGCCGAGCTTGCAGGCTCAGCCCGCGCCGTGCGAGAGCTGGGTGAGGCGGAGCTTCGGACGCTGGTCCCTGGGCTCGTTGGCCATGGCGCTCGAGTCGAATGGACGCCTCCCGCATCGGGCGCGGGATGCAGGCGCCGAATGTAGACCCGTCTGCAGGCACAGTTCCACCGCAGGCGGGCGGACGTTCTCTCTCACGGGCGCTATCTTCCGGCAACGCCCCACAGCGGTGGCGGTATCCAAGGAGTCAGAGGAGCAGGATGGCCACACCCGCGATTTCCGCCCGCCAGTGGTTCGCGAGCGAGGCGCGCCGACCCGAGCGTGAGCTCGATCTGGCACGCGCGGCGCTCTTGATCGCGAAGGAGCAGTATCCGGGGCTTTCGGTGGAGCCCTACCTCGCGCGCTTGGACCAGCTCGCGGAGGAAGTCAAGGACCGCCTGGCGGACGAGACGGCTCCGCTCGTGGTCCTGGACGAGCTGACCCGCACGCTCTATCAGCGCCACGATTTTCGGGGCAACACGGAGGCGTACTACGATCCGCGCAACTCTCTTCTCAATGACGTGCTGGACCGGCGCCTCGGGATTCCGATCACGCTTGGGATCGTGCTCCTCGAGGTGGGGTGGCGGCTCCACCTCCCCCTCAACGGCGTTAACTTCCCACACCACTTCCTGGTCCGATTCCAGGGCGACGCCTTCGACCTGCTGGTCGACCCGTATGACGGCGGCCGCGCACGCTACGAGCACCAGGCGCAAGAGCTGCTCGACCGCGTCTACGGCGGCAAGGTGCGCGTGCGGGAGTCCTTCCTGCGGCGGGCGTCCAAGCGCGACATCCTGGTCCGGACGCTCGGGAACCTGAAGGGCATCTACGTCAATGCCGGGGATCACGCACGCGCGCTCGGCGTGGTCGAGCGGCTGCTGATCCTGCGCCCGGACGCGGATGAGGAGCAGCGTGCGCGGGGGGTTCTGCTCGCGCGGCTCGGTCACCGCGAGAAGGCGATCGAGCAGCTCCGCCGCTGGTTTGCGACCGCCCCGGCGGGTGATCAGGCGGATCGCGCGCTCCAGTTGCTCGAGCGGCTGCTCTTAGGCGGCGGGCCCCTCGAGGCGGACGAACCGTGAGCTCACCGGCCGCGACCGGCACGGCGGGATACCGGGCGGCGCTCGAAGGGGCGGCGGTGGAACCCCGGCCGGATCGGGCGCGCCTCGTCGTGACCGGGCGCGATCCGGTGGGGATGCTCCAGGGGCTCTTCAGCAACCGGGTCCCCGAGCCCGGCGTGCCCGTTGAGGACGGGAGCGCACGCGGGCGGGGGCTCTACTCGGCGGTGCTCACCCCGAAGGGACGCATGGTCGCCGACCTGCGCGTGCTCCGGAGCCCGCGCCCGGAGGACGGGCTCCTGCTCGACCTCCCGGCGGCGGCGCGTGCGGGGCTGCTCGCGCACTTCGCGCAGTACGTTCCCCCTCGCTTCGCCCGGACCACGGACGTGAGCGAGCGGACAGCCGCCCTGACCCTGGCCGGCCCCCACGCCGCGGCGCTGCTCACGCGCGAGGCGCTCGGGCTGCGCGTGGACGAGCACGAGCTCGCCGCGCTGGCGGAGCACGAGTGGGTGTGGGTGGATGCGGGTGAGGCCGGCCCGCTCGGCGAGGCCGGCGTGCTGGTGGTACGGAGCGGCGAGCTTGTGGCTCCCTCCTACGACCTGATCGGCGAGTCTCGCACCGTGCGGGCGCTCCACGACCGGTTGCTCGAGGCTGGAGCCCTTCCCCTCGAGCCCGCCGAGCGCGAGGCGTTGCGGGTGGAGGCGGGGCGGCCGGCCTGGGGTGCGGAGTTGGATGAGCAGACGCTTCCGCCCGAGGCGGGGATCGAGGCGCGCGCGATCGACCAGGGGAAGGGATGTTATACCGGTCAGGAGGTGATCGTCCGGATCCGCGACCGCGGACACGTGAACCGGCACCTGCGCGGGCTCAAGCTGCGCGCGGCTACGCTACCTGCTCCGGGTGCGGAGCTGTGGGCTCCCGGGCGCGACCGTCCGGTCGGGACCGTCACGAGCGCGGCGGCGTCGCCCCGGGCCGGGGGGCTCGCGCTCGGCTACGTGCGGCACGAGGTCACGGTTCCGGGTGAGCTGCGGGTGGGAGGGAGGGACGGACCGACGGCCGCGGTGCTGCCGCTCGGCGCGGAGGGACAGGAGTGGTGGAGGGAGTGACGCTCAGCGCCGGGCGGGCCGCCGCTCGGACGAGCGCAGGGCGTGGGCGATCAGCCCGCCGTGCTCGCGCCCGTTCTCGATGAAGATCTTGTTCGCGTCGTAGCCCGCGGCGAGCACCCCGGCGACGAACACTCCGGGGACGTTGGTCTCCATGGTGGCCGGGTCGTGCGCGGGAACACCGGTGGCTTCGTCGATCTCCACGCCGATCGAGCGCAGCAGGTGCTGATCCGAGTGCCACCCGGTCATCGCGAGCACCCACTGGTTCACGAGCTCGACCGTGCGTCCGGTTCCCTCCTCCCGCAGCAGCACGGTCTCCGGCCGCACCTCCGCTACCCGGTGGCGGAAGTACATCGGGATCTCTCCGCTGGTCACGCGGTTGGTGATGTCCGGGATCACCCAGGGCTTCACCCTCGGATCCAGCGCGGGCTCGAAGTGCACCATCGTGACCCGCGCGCCGTTGCGGTACAGCTCGAGCGCGGACTCCACGGCCGAGTTGCGTCCTCCCACGACCAGCACGTCCTGGTTGTAGAACGGGTACGGCTCACGGTAGTAGTGCAGCACCTTGAGCAGCCTCGCGCCCGGCACGCCCAGCCAGTTGGGCTCGGCGAACCCACCGGTCGCGATCACCACCGCGCGCGCGTGCACCTCGCGCTCGATCCCACTCGCTCGCCGCGTGCGCACGGTGAAGTCTCCCTCCTCGCCCGTCACCGCAGCGACCTCCTCGTACTGGCGTACGTCGAGCTGGTGCTCGCGGACCACGCGGCGGAAGTAGGCGAGCGCCTCGCGGCGCGTCGGCTTGCTCTCCGGGATCGTGAAGGGCACGCCCGCGATCTCGAGCTTCTCCGCGGTACTGAAGAAGGTCATGTAATAGGGGTAGCCGATCAGCGACTGGGTGATGCAGCCCTTGTCGAGGAGGACCGCCCAGAGGCCGGCGGCGCGCGCCGCCGCGCCCGTCGCGATTCCGCAAGGGCCGGCACCGACCACGACCAGATCGAAGCTTTGTTCGGACATGTCGGACATGGCGGGATTGACCCCCGGGCTCGGCGCTTCGTTCCCGCGATGCCTCAGCGCGGCAGCTGGATCTGGGGATCCTCGGGGAAGTGGCGATAGAGCACGATCGTGCGCCCGATGGTCTGGGCCACCCCCACACCGGGAAGCCGTGCGGCGATCGCGTCCGCGGAGCATCGCGGATCTTCGGGTGCGCTCTCGAGCACCTTTACCTTGAGCAGCTCGCGCGTATGGAGCGCCTCCGTGAGCGCGCGCAGGAACGGCTCGCTCACCCCTTCCGCCCCGATCTGGAGGACGGGCTTCAGGGAGTGTGCCAGCGCGCGCAGGTGGGCGCGCTGCTTAGAGGTCAGCGTGGTCGCGGTCACGGCCGGCGTCCACCTGAGTGAGGGGGCGATCGGTCCCACGCCGGACGGAGTGAGGACGCGCCGAGCGAAGCGAAGGCGTGGTCTCCGCAGCTCATTGGAAGCCCTCGAGTAGCGGTCTGCCCTCGTACTGGTACGGGGGTGCCATGCCGAGCGCCCAGAGCACGGTGGGTGCCACGTCCAGCAGCGTCGCCGGCTCGAGCCGGGTGCCGGCCGCGACCCGCTCTCCCCAAATCAGCAGCGGGACCTCGACGTCCTCCGGAGAGCCCGAACCGTGCTGGTACGGACCCCACGCACCTCCGCCCCCGTGGTCGGAGGTCACGATCAACAGGGCACCTGGCGATGCGGCGCGCACGGCCTCCCCGTACTCGCGCGAGCCGAAGCCGTGCTCGTGTCCCGCAAGGTTGGGATCGGGGAAGTGCAGGAAGAGGAGATCCACCGTCGGATCCGCGAGCGCGGCGCCCGCGGCATTCGCCACGTCCGTGGCGCGCGGCGGTGTCAGGTAGAGCGAATCCAGGCCGAAGGCGAGGCGACAGGCGAGCGCGCGCTCGAACGCGGCCAGCGGGCCCTCCCGGCTCACGAACGCGAGCGCGTGGGCTCCACGCCGGCTCGCGTGACGGAAGACCGGATCGAGGCTCGCCATCTCGGGGGTGAAGTCGAGCTCGTCGGCGAAGATGCCGTGCGCCTGGGGGCGCACTCCCGAGAGCAGGGAGAGGTGGGCGGGGGCGGTGAGCGTCGGGGAGACCGCGCGGGCGCGCGGCTCGGCCGCGTCCGCGCGAAGGCCGTCCACGGACACGAGCACGATGCGGCGCGCCGGCCGGAGGATCCGGCGGGTGTCGTGCGCGAGCAGCTCGGGAGAGCCGAGGATGAACGCGTACACATCCCCCGCGCCGGTGGAGAGCTGGGTCCGGCGGAGGAGTACGCGCGCGTCGCCGTCCGCGTCCGTGGTATCCGCGGAGCGCGATAGCTGTCCTGGCCCCGAGAACCAGACCTCCTGTCCGGCCAGCGGCCGTCCCTCGGTGTCGATCACCCGCACCTCGAGCATGCTGTCCGGGTGGAGTCGCCCTGGGAGCCCCGCCTCGCCCGTCCCGAGGAGGAAGCGGATCTCGCCAGGCGCGCGGTCGACGATGAAGGTCATCTCGTCGCGCCCCGTCCCGGCTTCGGCGATCAGGACGCCGGCCCCGCTCCGCGTGTACTGGAGCCAGCTCTCCGCGTATCCCTCGCGGTCGGTGGGCGCGCGTGGCTGGGTCGGCACACCCCACCCCTCGCCGGTCACGCGGAAGACGACCTCCGCGTCGAGCGCGCGGATCCGGAAGGGGAGCGGCGAGCGGCGGCCACTCCCCATCCGTTGCCCCGCGCCGCTCACCGCCAGCAGTGTCGCGACGCGGTCCTTGGGCGCGGGAGGATCGGTGAGCAGCGCACGCTCCCCGCACGCGGCCGCCAGAGCGGCGAAAAGGAGCGCGAGCGAACGGCGGGGCCGCTTCATCGGGAGGGCACCTCCGCCCGCACGAGGAGCCGGTAGCGGAGCCACTCGGCTCCTGTGAGGCGTACGACGCGCGGCCCGGTGACTCGGGTGGGCGCGGCGAAGTGCAGCCGACCACTCTCGGAGATGCTTTCTAACTGGAGCAGGTAGAGGCCGTGCACGTCGCCCGGGGCCGACGCGTTCGGGCTGGAGAGCGCGAGCGGCGTGTGCAGCGAGGCCGCGGCGGTGAAGAGCGCCGCGGCCTCGGGGGCGACCGACAGGTCCAGCTCCGCCGAGGTCGGTAGGCGGCTTGTCAGCTCGACCTCGAGCGCCACGCGCGCTTCGCCGGGACGCAGCTGTTCGGCCAGCGCGGTGGGAAGCGATACCGAGCGGGGTGCGAGCGCGAGCGACACGTCGCTCAGCTGCACGCTCACCGAGCTTGCCACCACGTCGCGCAGCTCCAGCCTCGCATCGACCCCGCTCTCCGGGTCCAGTGGGACGTCGCAGTTGCCGCTCCCCGGGGTGCTGCCGGTGAGGCGCGCGACCACCCCGAGTGGAGCCTGCGGTCGGTGAGCGCGAACTCGAGCGCCATCGAGTCGCCGGGGGGCCAACTCCCGGCCAGCTCGGCGCGCTCGAGGACCTCGTTGGTGCGGCGATCGATCAGCTCCACGTCCACGTCCACGCGCCCGTGGCCGCCCAGTCCGTCGTCGAGCAGATCGAAGCCGATCCGGTTGGTCATCACCAGGCGCGCGCTTCCGGTGAGTAGCTCTGCTTCGGCGACGCCCCCCGGGAGCTGCACGGCCCATTCCTGCGGGGTGATCTCGAGCGCCGGGATGGGGCCGTCGAAGCACGTGCATAGCTCGCACACGTCCGCCAGCCGGACCGACCGGGAAATCGCGAACGAATCAATCGCGAAGCCGCGCGGATCCAAGCGCATGCCGTCGGGAAGCAACTCGGCGGTGGTCACGTCCTCCTCCACCGCCAGCAGCTCCCACGACGTCGTCCAGGACGGGGGCGAGGTGGGGAGGTCGCACCCGGCCGCTGCCAGCGCGAGGGCTCCGGGCCCCTTGACTCTTCGGAGGGTCACGTGGGTGGTCCGAGGAATTTCAGGTCCGACGGGGACAGGTCGTAGCTTGAGCGGACACGGCCGCAGGGCGACCATGCCACGGATGAAGAAGCTAATAGATGAGCGACGCAGCCGCCTCCGAGGCTAAGAGGGCGCTGAACCGGCTCCGGCGCAGCGCGGAGAAGGCGCTCCACGAACTGGACGCGCTTGAGCGGGCGGAGGCCGAGGAATTCCCGAGGGAGACGTACGAGGCCGTGCGGGCGCAGCTGGCCGGGCTGCTCGAGTTCACCGAGGAGGAGGCTCGCCGCCTCCAAGACAAGATGCTGCACGCGGGCGGGCTCGAGCCCGGTCGGGTGCGGCGCACGGGAGGAGGATGAGCGCACCGTGAGCGGAGCGGAGGCCGAGTCCTTCGACGCGCTCGCCGAGGAGCTCGCGCGGGTGTTCGCGGGCGGCGTGGACCGCCCGCTGTCGGAGCGGGAGTACGACTCCTGGGCGGTGCGGATCTTCCGCTGGCAGATCGCGCACAACCGGGCATACCGCACGTACTGCGCGGGACGCGGCGCCACCGTGGAACGCTGGACCGACGTTCCTCCGGTGCCGACCTCGGCGTTCCGCCACCTCCGGTTGCTCTCGGTCGAGGGCGGCCGCGCGCCGGAGGCGCTCTTCCGGACCAGCGGCACCACGCGCGGACCGGAGCGCCGAGGCAGGCACCCGGTCGCGAGCCTCGCGCTCTACCGCGCGGCGCTGCTTCCGATGCTGCGCGCCCACCTGGTGCCGGAAGGAGAGCGGCTCCGCGTCCTTTCGCTGGTTCCCGCCCCGGCCGATGCGCCCGACTCCTCGCTCGCGTACATGATCTCGACCGCCATGGAAGAGCTGGGCACGGAGGAGAGCGCTTGGCTCGCCCGCTCGGACGGCACGCTCGACCCGGAGCGGCTGCTCGCCGCGTTGCACGCGGCGGCCGATGGAGGGCGGCCGGTGGTGGTCGCCGCGACGGCGTTCTCGCTCCTGCACGCGCTGGATCTGCTGGACGAGGCGCACGCGCGCGTGCGTCTTCCCGAGGGATCGAGGCTGATGGAGACCGGTGGCTTCAAGGGTCGGTCACGCACCGTCGAGCGCGCGGAGCTGTACGCTGCGGTCGACGCGCGGCTCGGAATTCCCGAGCAGCGGATCGTGAACGAGTACGGGATGACCGAGCTGCTCTCGCAGTTCTACGAGCCGGTGCTCTCCGCGCCCCCCGCCCCGCCGCTCGCCGAGCGCTTCCACGTGGCGCCCCCGTGGGTGCGCACGCGGGTGCTCGATCCCGTCACGCTCGCGCCCGTACCTCCGGGAGAGCCAGGGCTCCTCTGCCACCACGATCTGGCCAACGCGGGGTCGGTCGCGTGCCTGCTCACCGAGGACCTGGGGCGCGAGATGCCGGGCGGACTACGCCTGCTCGGGCGCGTGGCCGGGGCGGAGCCCCGCGGCTGCTCGCTCACAGCGGAGGAGCTGCTCCGCGCCGCACCCCCGTGAGCGTGGCCTTCGCGAGCTGGGCCGTTCCAGCCGGCGCGCTCCCCGACCTCGCGGTCGCGGAGGAGGAGGGGCTCCGGCGCGCCGTGCTGGACGTGGACGCGGTGCGCTCGCTCGCTCGCGTGCTCCGCGAGGGGCGCCGGGTGGCGCTCCCCGCCTACCCCGTGCGCGCGCGCGCCGCGCGGATCGGGCGGGCCGGCGCGCGCTTCCTCGACCCTCACGATCCACTCCGGCGCGAGGCCGAGGAGTATCTCCCCGCGACGGCCGGGCTCTCGGCGGAGATGGCGCGCGCCGTGATCGACGGAATGGCGCGCGACTGGACTGAGGAGCAGCTGCTCGCGTTGCTGGCCGCCGAGCTGCACGACCCGGATGCCCTCGACCGCTTCGTCGACGCTGCACCGGGCGTCCCGGACGGGCTCCGGGTGCGCGCCTGCGCGCCCGCCCTCTCCCTGCACCTGGGGGCCGGAACCGTACCGGGCGTGTCCGCCACCTCGCTCGTGCGCGCGCTGTTGGTCGGTTCGGCCGCGCTCGTCAAGCCGGGTCGGGGCGACATCGTCCTCCCCGTGCTGCTCGCACGCGCTGTGGCGGAGGAGGCGCCCGAGCTCGCCCGCATGGCGGCCGTGGTCTACTGGGAGGGCGGGAGCTCGGCGGTGGAGGACACGGCGCTCGCCGAAGCGGATCTGGTGGTGGTGTACGGCGGTGACGCGACCGTGCGCTCGCTGCGCGAGCGGGTGCCCGTGACCTCGCGCCTCGTGGCGTACCACCACCGGCTGAGCGCGGGAGTGATCGGGCGCGCCGCGCTTGAGCCCGAGCGGGTGGCCGGCATCGCGGATGCGGCAGCGCGCGCGATCGCGATGTTCGACCAGCGCGGGTGTGTCTCGCCGCACGCGCTCTTCGTCGAACGGGGAGGTTCGGTCACCCCGGAACGCTTCGCGCGTGTGCTCGGCGCGGCGCTCGACGCGCTCGCGCGCGAGCTGCCGGCCGCGCGGCCGTCGCCGGCCGAGGGATCGGCCATCCACCAGCTCCGTCGGAGCGCCGAGCTGCGGGCGGCGGCGGGCGAGCCGATCGAGCTGCTCGTTCCCCCGGGCACCTCCTGGCCGGACACCTCCTGGACCGTGCTGGTCGAGCCGCCCGCGTCCCCGGAGCCGTGCGTGGGTCGGACTGTGCGCGTACACGCGATCGGGGATGTGCGCGAGGCCGTGCGACACCTCGCGCCCATCGCTACCCATCTCCAGACCGTCGGGGTGGCGGGGCTACACGGCGACGCACTCGAGCAGCTCGCGGCCGAGTTGGCCGAGAGCGGGGCGGTACGGATCTGCCCGTTCGCCAAGGTGCCGTTCCCGCCCCCGTGGTGGCACCACGATGGCCAGGGGCCGCTCAGCGTGCTCCTGCGCTGGGTGGATCTGGAGCGGGATCCGCGGACGTGACGAGACGCGCAAGCGCATCGGCCTGCGCGGGGGAGTAGCCGAACCACACGCACTGGTGGGATGCGCGTGCGTACGCAGGTGCGTGTGAATCTCCTCGAGCATGATGCCCGCGGCTCGATCGAAGGGGAAGTCGGCGACGCCGGTTCCGAGCATAGGGAAGGCGATGCGGGCGAGGCGGTGCTCGGAGGCGAGCCCCAGCGCCGCGCGCGTCGCCGAGCGGATGCTCCTCGCGCTGGCCGGTTCGTCTCCCATCGCGGCGGCGTAGATCACGAACCGTGCAGGAAGCCGCCCGCCCCCGGTAAGCGCTGCCTCCCCCACGACAGGGGTCCGTGACGGCGCACGTACTCATCGCAGATCCTGCTGGATTTCCGGTCCGCCGCGGCGGGCGATCGCGCCCGCCACTCCTGTTCCGAGCACGAGATGGTTGGTCGCGGCATTGACGACCGCGTCACCTTCGAAGACAGAGAGGTCACCTTGCTCGACGCGGATGCGCGCGGCCATCGGCGCGCTACGCTCCCTACTCTTCCGGCTGCTGCTCCGCTCGCCAGAGCACCATCTGACGCGCTCCCTGATGGGTCTCCTCGACGCGGACGGTGAGGGTGTCCCGCTCTTCGATTCCCAGGTCGTCGCGTATCTCCTGCGGAATCGTGATCCGGCCCCCCACACCCACCACGACGTCACCGTAGTAGAGCGTACGGTAGATGGCCATCCAACCCCCTGAGCAGAAGGTTCAAGTCGTGAAAAGATAGGGGTTTCGTGGGTTTAGGCAACGCGAATTCGGGATCTGTTCGGCCCGACGCACCCCCTGCGTGCGCCTTTGAGGTTCCTTCCGGCATTCCCGCCTATCTTTGGGACCTAATTTGTTTAGGCTGCTGCGTACGCTCGACCCGGAGCCGGATGACCGATCTCGTGGTGGGCCTGAACGGAGTCACCAAGCAGTTCGGGAGACACACGGCGGTGGATGGGCTCGACCTCAACGTTCCGCGGGGGAGCATCTACGGGCTGCTCGGCCCGAACGGCTCGGGCAAGACTACCACGATCCGAATGATCATGGGCATCCTCCGCCCGGATGAGGGTCGGGTCGCGCTCTTCGGCGGGGATCCGGTCGAGTCCGCGCGCCGCCGCGTGGGCTACCTCCCCGAGGAGCGCGGGGTCTACCGCAGGATGAAGGTCCGCGAGCTGCTCGTGTTCCTGGCGGAGATCCGCGGGGTGCCGCGCCCCCTCGGGCGGCGTCGCGCTCTCGCGTGGCTCGATCGGCTCGAGCTGTCCGGGTGGACGGACCGCAAGGTCGAAGACCTTTCCAAGGGGATGCAGCAGAAGGTGCAGTTCATCGCGACCGTTCTCCACGAGCCCGAGCTGCTCATCCTGGACGAGCCGTTCGCCGGGCTGGACCCCATCAACCAGGACGTGCTCGAGGGAATCGTGCTCGATTTCCACCGGCGTGGCGCGACGGTGCTCTTCTCCACGCACCTCATGGATCAGGCGGAGAGGCTCTGCCAACGTGTGTGCCTGATCTCGCGCGGGCGCTGTGTGCTCGACGGTGAGCTGAGGGAGATCAAGCGGCGGGAGCGGAAGGGGGTCGTGGCCGTCGCCTTCGAGGGTCCGGACGGCTGGCTCGACGGGCCCGAGGTGATCGGTCGGGAGGTGGCTCCGGACGGTGCGCACCTGGTGCTGGGGGAGGGCGCCGACCACCAGGCGATCCTACGGCGCGCGGTGGCCAGCGGCGCCGTCATCCACCGCTTCGAGCTGGTTGAGCCGCGCCTGCACGAGATCTTCGTGCGCTACGCCGGGCCGCGAGGGGGCGGTTGAGCAGGTTGGCTGGCTGGGGACATGCTCCCAGCCCGGTATGGGCGGTGATCCGCCGCGAGTTTATCCAACGCGTGCGCTCGCGCTGGTTCCTGTTCGCCACGCTGGGCGTGCCGCTTCTGATCGTGGGCGGCGCTGTCGTTCCGATCTGGCTGACGAGCCGGAGTGAGGCGGCCGCGCGCACCGTCGTGCTAATCGACCGGAGCGGTGAGCTGGGCGACGCGGTGGCCGCGACGCTCGGGGCGGCCGGCTACACCGTGGAACGCGCCGCGGAGGTCGAGGAGGCAGAGGCGCGCGCACGTGTGGCGGAGGGGCGGGTCGGCTCGCTCCTCGTGCTCGACAGCACGGCGCTCACCGAGGCGAGGGCGCGGCTCGTATCCGCGGAGAGCCCGTCGGCGCTGCGGCAACTGGGGATCCGGCAGGCGGTCATCCAGGCAGCGCTCGAGCGTCAGCTCGCGAACACCAGCACCAGCGTCGAGCGGGTGATGGGGGGCGGCACCCTCGAGGTCGAGACGCTCCGCGGCGCGAGCGGCGGCATGGCGGACCCGGCCTTCGCGGCTGCGTACGCGGGCTCGTTCGTCCTCTACATGATCGTCCTCATCTACGCGGTCGCCGTGATGCGCTCGGTGCTGGAGGAGAAGACCAACCGAATCGTGGAGGTGATCCTCTCCTCGATGCGTCCCTGGCAGCTCATGCTCGGCAAGATCGTGGGAGTGGGGGCGGTGGGGCTCACGCAGCTCGCCGTGTGGGCGGGGGTGGCGGCCCTCGCGCTCGCGACGGCGCTCCCCGCCGCCCTGCGCGCGCGCCCCGAGCTCGGCCAGATCGCCCAGCTGCGCAGCCTGCTCCCCGATCCCTCCTTCTTCCTCTACTTCGTGGTGTTCTTCCTCGGCGGCTACTTCATCTACTCCGCGCTCTACGCCGCTGTGGGGGCGATGTGCAACTCGGATGAGGAGGCGCAGCAGGCGCAGTTCCCGGTCATGGTGCTGATCATCGTGCCGGTCTTCGCGCTCGTAGGGGTGATCGAGCACCCGGCCGCGCCGGCGTCGGTCGTGCTGTCGCTGGTTCCCTTCTTCAGTCCGTTCCTGATGTTCGCGCGCGCGGTGGGTGGGGCCGCTCCGCCCTGGCAGATCGCGCTCTCGATCGTTCTGATGGCGCTGACCGTGCTCGGCGTGGCGTGGGTGGCGGGGAGGATCTACCGGGTGGGCATCCTGATGACCGGGAAGCGCCCGACCGTGCGCGAGCTGTGGCGCTGGCTGAGGGAAGCGTGAGGGGGTTTCTCGCGGCTCAGTCCGGCAGCACCGACCGCAGCAGCCCCACGAGCTGGTGTTCCTCGAGGCTCTGCGCCTTCCGCACCGCTTGTTCGTACGAGGGCTCGACGATGATCGCGGTGGTGCGGGCTGGTCTCTCCCCCTCGTTCAGGTCCGAGGGCGCGAAGCAGAGCACGCCACGGTAGATGTCCGGGCGCCGCGGGTCGTCGACGAACTCCAGGAACACTTCCCAGAAGCGGCCCTGGTGGCTGACCGTGGCTACGTGCTGGCCGTGCGAGGGCGGCGGGGTCTCGGGGGGAACTCTGGTCATGCGGGGCGCAGGTGCGTGCGCGCGCGGCTCAGTGCCTCGGCAAGCGCCCGGTGCTCCCGCTCGTCCAGCGCCTGACCGGCGAAGCGCGCGCGCAGATATAGCTCGACCAACCGGCGGGCCGGGCTAGCCGCCGGATGGGCGCGCGCCTCGAGGCGCTCGACCAGCTCGAGTGGGCCCACCGCGCGCGTTTGGATCAGCCCGGCGCGCCGGCACAGCTCGAGCAGCCGCAGGTACGCGCGTGTCTCCGCGGGGTGGCCCCGTCCACTGCGGAGCAGTCCGTAGACCACGCCGGTGAGCGCCAGCGCGAGCGTGATCAGTGCCCAGGGGAGCGCGCCGCCGGTCCTGCCGCCGCGGGCGCCCGCCGACTCCCGGCTCGCGTACCCCTGGAGCCAGTCGAGGAGGCCGAACTGATTCTCGTGGCTGTAATCGAGCACCCACTTATTCCAGCGATGCTGAAGCCCGTCGAAGAGGAAGCGGCCCGGCCAGAACCACGCGGTCGCGGCGGTCGCGGCGGTCGTGCTCCCGCTCGCCGCCGGCGTCGGATCGAAGGGGACCCAACCGAAGCCCGGAAACCAGACCTCGACCCACGAGTGGGCCTGGTTCTGGGTCACCGCGAGGTACTCGCCGAAGTCGCTCCATTGCCCGCCCCGGAACCCGTTCACCTGGCGCGCGGGGATTCCCACCGCGCGGAGCAACACGACCATCGCGGTCGAGAAGTACTCACAGTGCCCGGCACGTCGCTCGAACAGGAACCAGTCGAGCGTGGCCTCTTGTGCGGTGCGCGGGAGCTGGAGCGTGTACGTGAAGGTCCGCAGATACCGCTCGATCGCCGCCGCCCGGTCGTACTGGTTGGTGAGGCCCGTGGTGAGCGAGTCCGCGAGCCGCAGGATTCGGTCGGGGAGCGGCGGGAGCTGCAGGTAGTAGCGGCTCACGTTGCGGGAGAGGCCCCCCTCGGGTGCGGCGCGCAGCACGTCCCTTGGAGGCGGGGCGCTCATCGACCAGGCCGTGTAGGCGGGCGCGGCCGAGCCGAAGTACAGCAGATCGCCCGCCTGGTCGAGCATCGGCGCGATGCGCCGGTCGGAGTCTAGGCGGAGCGTGGGGTGCAGGGTGAAGAGGACGCGTGCCTCCAGGGGAGCCGCGAAGATGCGCTGCTCGATCACCGGGCCCTGCCAGCGGTCGTTGTACCAGGCCCGGGGCGCGTTCGAGGGCGGGTGCGGGAGGGAATGCGACCACTGGATCCCGTTGAAGCGATCGTACGAGCGCCCGCGCCAGTGCAGGTCGTTTACGTTTGGCGGGACGCCGTCCGGAAACTCCACCCGCAGCACGATCTGTGGGTTCGCGTAGATCTGGGAGCCGAACTCGCCGATCGAGACCTGGTCGGAGAAGCCCGCCACCTGCGTCACCGGGACGTCTCCCCGGCCCGCGAAGCCCCGCGTCACGCGCGGGAACGCCAGGAAGACGAGCACGCTGGTCACGAGCACGACCGTCCCTAGCCCGGCGGTCGTCCCCAGCAGGGCGCGGTCCGCGGTGGGCTCGGGGATCCGGTGCCGCTGCGCCTTGCGTCGCAGGTGACCGAGGGTGAGTGCGACCGTCGCCAGAGTCACGTACGTGACGAACGCGAGCGCGAAGAAGATACCGGGGCGATACGCGGTGGACGCGAGCAGCAGCGCGAAGGACAGGGCGTACATGCGCGTGTCGTTCGGAGCGTCGAGCGAGCGCAGGGACTCCGCGCACAAGAGCAGCAGGAGCAGGTCGACCACGGGGATGACCACGTCATCGCCCACTACGAACACGTGCCACAGCGCTCGCGCGACGAGCAGCCCGGCGACCGGCAGCCACGCGGGATCGAGTCTCACCGAGAGCCGGTGCGAGGGCTGCCAGAAGAGCGCGATCACGAGCGCCACGAACGCGACCGCAGCCGAGATCGGCTCGAAGCCGGCTCCCGCGGCGAACGCCACCAGCCCCGCGATCCCCATCAGGATGGTGAGCCGGCGATGGAGGAGGGTGATCCTCATCAGGCTGCCTCCTCGCGCACCGGCGGAGCGCCCACGAATGCGTCTGCGTAGGCAGCCGCGTCGCGCCCGGCGAGCGAGACTAAGATACAGCGTAAGGGATCGACCGGCGGGGCGGGGGGCGGGGCGTCGAGCCTGAAGTCCACGCGCGCAAGCGCATCCAGGACGCGCTCCAGCTGCCCCGCGCCCGCCGCAGGAGGAACGGTGCGTCCGCCCGCGACCAGCCCGAACCGCTTTCCCTCGGCCTGCGCCCTCGCGGCGAGCGAGGCCGTGACCTCGACCAGCGCCTCGCTTTCCTCGCTCGGCTGGCCGGCCAGGTCGAGGCAGATCCAGAGCGACTCCGAGCTGTCCCGGTCGTACTCGCGCACCACCGGGACCTCGAAGCGCGCCGAGCTGCGCCAGTGGATGTCCTTGGGATCGTCACCCGGCCGATACTCGCGCAGCCCGCGGTAGTCACCGCGCGTGCCCGCCGCGCGCGTGAGCGCGATCCCGAGTGCCCGGCTCTTGCCCGCGCCCGGCGCGGGGGCTCGCAGCGCGCGGTCGTGCCGGGGCCAGATCACGAGCTCGCCCGGGATCTCCACGTCGCGCTCTTTGAGGAAGAGCCCGAAGGGGAACGAGGTGGAGATGGTCACCGTCCCGAGGGGATAGATGCCGCGGCGAACGAATCGATTAGCCGAGCGCGCGGTGGTCTCCTCGCCGGCGCCGACGTGCGGGAGAAAAGCCGCGACTGGGAGTCCCTGCTCGCGCAGCTCGACTGCCAGGCTGGAGAGCCGGCGCTTGTGGTTGATCACCTCGTACTGAATGCGGACCTCGTGACTGACCGTGACCCCATGGGGGGTGTGGCGCCGCACGTCGAGCCCGCGAATGGCTTGCTCGGAGAGCCAGCTGCTCACCACGATCAGGCCGAGCATTGCGCCCAGCAGGAGGTAGAGCAGGTTGTTGGCGGTGTTCATGGCCGCGAAGCCGACCGCCAGCGCGCCCAGGCTGAAGACCAGACCTCCGAAAGTGAAGCGGATTCGCCGCCAGGCGCGGAGGCGGGCCCACGCGCGCCGGACGCCGGTCACAGCGGCACCTCGATCTCGTCCAGGATGCGCTCGAGGAGCGCCGCCGCCTGCTCGTGCGCGTCCAGCGTCGCGGCGGTCGCGCCCGCCGGGAGCAGTCGATGCGCCAGGCAGGGCACCACCAGACGGCGCACGTCGTCCGGCACCAGGTAAGAGCGTCCACTCGTGAGCGCGTACGCGCGCGCGGCTCGGAAGAGCGCGATCGCTCCGCGCGGGCTCACGCCCATGCGGAATCCGGAGGCGGAGCGCGTCCGCCGGACGATCTCCATCAGGTGATCCACGATCGCATCGTCCGCGTGCACCTCCTCCACCTCCTCCTGGAGATGGAGCACCTGGGCCGCGGTGAGCACGGGCTCGAGCATCTCCAGGAGCGGCTGGGAGCGGGCCGACTCGAGCAGGATCCGCCGCTCCGCCTCCTCGCCCGGATATCCGATCGTGAGCCTCATCAGGAAGCGGTCGAGCTGGCTCTCGGGAAGCGGGTAGGTCCCGTGATGCTCGAGCGGGTTCTGCGTGGCCATCACCAGGAAGGGTGACGGGAGCGCGAACGTGCGGTCGTCGAGCGTGACCCGCCCCTCCTGCATCGCCTGGAGCAGCCCGCTTTGCGTGCGAGGCGGCGCGCGGTTGATCTCGTCGGCGAGCACCACGTTGGTGAAGATCGGTCCGGGCCGGACCTTGAACTCCGTGGTGCGCGGATCGTAGACCGAAACCCCGAGCATGTCGGACGGGAGGAGATCGCTGGTGAACTGGATGCGCCGGAAGCCCAGCCCGAGCGTGCGCGCGAGCGCGTGCGCGAGCGTGGTCTTGCCCACTCCGGGTACGTCCTCGAACAGCACGTGGCCCCGGGCCAGCAGCGCGGCCAACGCCAGGCGCACGACCTCGTGCTTGCCGTGGAAGACGCGCTCGACCTCGGCGATCAGCCGATCGAGCAGCGCCGTCGCTTCGTGGGCCGGTACGGCGGTATCGGGCATCGTTTCCAGGGTCCGCTCCTGGTCGACTCCACGGTCCGCTCGGTGCGGAACCGGGTGGATTTTCCGGGAGATCCGCGCCGGTCAGCACGCGGCCGTGACCCGACCGTAACAGGCAGAAACCCCCCGTCGCACGGCGTACCGGGGGGCGAAAAACGATAACACCGGCGCGGAAAAAAGGGTCCGGCAAAGTCCGTTGACACGCCCTGGAGGGGTCTCTACTTTCGCACGGCTTTGCACCGAATCCGAGCTCGACGCGGCGCACGCGTGCGCCTGAGCCCTCTCACCGCACCCTCTTCGGGTCGGCCATGAAACGCAAAAGATGGATGGTCGCGGCCATGGTCGCGGCCGGGTCCGTTACGGGTCTGGCCATCGTCCAGGAGCAGCAGCCGGACACCGGCGCCGCGAAGGAGCAGGCTGCGGAGGCTCCCGCCGAGGTCGCCCCTACCGGGCTCCAGCCGATCGCGTTCCCGCACGATATCCACACGGGTACGTACGGCATGGACTGCATGTACTGCCACTTCTCCGCGGAGCGGTCGGTGGACGCGGGGATCCCTCCGGTGGCGACCTGCGTGGGCTGCCACCGGCTGATCCCGGGCGCACAGAATCCCGAGGAGGTGCAGAAGGTGCTCGGGTTCGCGCAGCGCAACGAGCCCATTCCGTGGGTGCGCATCTACAAGATCGCCGACCACGCCCACTTCCCACACATGCGCCACATCAACGCCGGCCTCACCTGCCAGCAGTGCCATGGGCCGGTGGAGACGATGGGTGCCATCGAGCAGCGCGATCCCGCCTGGCAGGGGGAC
Organism: Gemmatimonadales bacterium UBA6960; assembly: GCA_963580305.1. Taxonomy (GTDB): domain Bacteria; phylum Gemmatimonadota; class Gemmatimonadetes; order Longimicrobiales; family Gaopeijiaceae; genus UBA2988. Next base: position 16,114 of record CAUZJY010000003.1, on the reverse strand, counting down.
AACATGGGCTGGTGCGTGTCCTGCCACGTCGAGCGAGGCGCGTCGCGCGACTGCACTGTCTGCCACTACTGAGGCGGCAATCATGAGCGAAGGCATCAAGCGCCGCGACTTTCTGAAGGTGATCGGCGTGTCAGGGGCCGGGGCCGCGGTCACCGGTTGCTCCACCGGCGACGTCGAGCGGCTCATTCCCTACGTGGTCCCGCCCGAGGACATCGTCCCGGGGGTGGCGACCTGGTATACGACGGTGTGCGGCGAATGCCCGGCGGGGTGCGGCATGTGGGTGCGCACGCGCGAGGGCCGGGTGGTGAAGCTGGAGGGGAACCCGGCCCACCCGATCTCCCAGGGCGCGCTCTGCCAGCGGGGACAGGCCTCGCTCCAGGGTCTCTACAACCCCGACCGCTACACCGGCCCAATGCTCCGCGAGAACGGCGAGCTCCGCCCGCTCACGTGGGACGAGGCCGAGGCGATGCTCGCCGAGCGCGTTCGAGGCACGGCCGGAAACGTCCTGCTGATCAGCGGGCACACCGGCCCGGCCCTCTCCGGGCTCTTGGATGCCTTCCTGGCCGGCGCCGGCGGGCGGCGGGTGGAATACGAGGCGCTCTCCGAGGCTCCCCTCCGCGAGGCCGCGCGCATCGCGTTCGGGCAGGACGTGTTGCCACACTACGACTTAGCTGCCGCGCGGCTGATCGTCTCCTTCGGCGCGGACTTCCTGGAGACCTGGCTCTCCCCGGTCGAATACGGCCGCGCCTTCGCGCGCGCGACCGCGGTGACCGAGGAGGGCGCCAAGGGTCGCTTCGTCGTGGTCACGCCCCGCCTCTCGCTCACGGGGCTCAACGCCGACGAGTGGCTGCCGATCGCGCCCGGCGCGGAGGCGGCGGTCGCGCTCGCGATGGCCGGGGTGATCGCGGGCTCGGCCCCGGATGCGGCGGGACCATACGGGGACCTGCTCGCGGCCTACACGCCCGAGGAGGCCGCGCGCGTCTCCGGGATCTCGGCGGACCGGATCCTCAAGCTCGCCGCCCGCTTCGTCGCCGAGGGTCCGAGCGTCGCGCTCGGCCCGGGCGTCGGGGGGCATCACCGCAACGCGACCGCGGCGAACCTGGCTGCCCTGGTGCTCAACGCGGTCGCCGGGAACGTGGGCCGCACGGTGCAGCTCCAGGGCTGGACCGGCCAGGGCGCCCGACCGTACGCGGAGCTCCAGCAGGCGCTCCGGGGGATGAGCGGCGCCGTGGTGATGGTCCACGGCGCGAACCCCGCGTACTCGCTACCTCCTGCCTCCGGGTTTCGCGAGGCGTTCCAGGAGGCGGCGTTCCGGGTCTCCTTCGCCTCCGCCCCCGACGAGACCGCGGCGCTCGCCGACCTGATCCTTCCCGATCTGCACTACCTGGAGTCCTGGGGGGACTCGAACCCGCGCCCCGGCATCTACGCGGTGCAGCAGCCGGTCATGCGCCCGGTCCCCATGTTCGACGGGAAGCAGACCGGCGATGTGGTCCTCTCGCTCTCGACCCGGCTGGGACAGGATCTGGGCTCCGCGACCTTCCGCGACTACCTGCGAAACACCTGGAGCGCTCTTCCCGGCGCAGGCGGAGCGGCCGGTACTCCAGGGAGCGACGCGTGGTGGCGCGGCGTGCTTAAGACGGGGCTACTCACGACCGGGGGGGCGGCGGCCGGCGACGTGCAGGGTGCGGCAGCGGGTCAGGTGGGACAGGCGGCAGGGGTGGCGCTGCGCACGCCCGACAGCGCGCTCTCCTTCGATCTCCCCGAGCTGGACGGCGAGGGGAACGAGTTCACGCTCATCGTCTATCCCTCGGCGCGGCTCTACGATGGGCGCTTCGCCAACCGGCCATGGCTCCAGGAGCTGCCCGATCCGGTGACGAAGCTCGCCTGGCACGGCTGGGTCGAGATGCACCCGGAGGCGGCCGATCGCCTGGGGCTCCGCAACGGCGACGTAGTCCGGGTCACCTCCCCGCACGGGACCCTGGAGGCGCCGGTCTACCGCTACCCCGGGCTCAAGCCAGACGCCGTCGCAATCTCGATGGGGGGCGGTCACACCGCCATGGGGCGCTTCGCGGATGGCAACGGCGTGAACCCGATGGTGCTGCTCCCCGCGGTGGTCGAGCAGCCCTCGGGCGCGCTCGTTCACACGGCCACGAAGGTGAGCGTCGAGCCCACCGGAGTGTGGATGCGGATGGCCACGATCGAGGGCTCGGACGACCAGCGCGACCGCCCGATCGCGCCGGCCGTCGAGCTGGCGGCGCTGAGCGCGGTCGCGGGTTCGGCTGGGGTGCAGGCGCCCGGGACCGAGGCCGAAGAGGCCCACGGGGAGCGGATGGAGCTCAACCTGGGAGGTGGCTTCGTGCCGGTCCCGACGGAGGGGCGGCCGGAGGACTTTCCGCTGCCCGGCTCCCAGTACGGCGAGTACGCCGGCGCGCACGAGAGCACGCCCCGCTGGGCCATGGCGATCGACATGGAGAAATGCACGGGCTGCAGCGCGTGCGTGGTGGCGTGCCAGGCCGAGAACAACGTGCCCTGGGTGGGCGAAGAGATGGTCGCGATGGGCCGGTCCATGGCCTGGATCCGCCTCGAGCGCTACTACGAGCACATCGACGCGCACGAGGCCGGCGACCTCGACGTCCGGCTCCTTCCCATGCTCTGCCAGCACTGCGGCAACGCTCCGTGCGAGCCGGTATGCCCGGTGTTCGCCGCCTACCATACCCCCGACGGCCTCAACGCTCAGGTTTACAACCGCTGCGTCGGCACGCGGTACTGCGCCAACAACTGCCCCTACAAGGTGCGTGTGTTCAACTGGTATACGTATACCGACGTGCCCGAGCCGATGAACTGGCAGTACAACCCTGATGTGACCGTCCGCGAGGGCGGTGTCATGGAGAAGTGCAGCTTCTGCGTCCAGCGCATCCGCGACGCGCAGAACCGAGCCGCGCTCGAGGGCGGCCGCTCGGTGACCGACGGCGAGATCGTGCCCGCCTGCCAGCAGACGTGTCCGGCGGACGCGATCGTGTTCGGCAACATCCGTGATCCCGAATCGCGCGTCGCGCAGGTGGTCGCGAGCGAACGCACGTATCGGGTCCTGGACGAGCTCATCAACACGCAGCCTGCGGTGAACTACCTCCGGAAGGTCACGTTCCACGCGGTCGAGCCCGAGCACTGATGGCTACGGTACTCGAGGAGACAGCAGAACGGGGCGCGGTCCCCCACCCGGATATCACGCGTTACAGCGATGTCAACCGCGACATCCTCGCGATCCTGGGCCGTCCAGGATTCGGATGGTGGGCGCTGGTCGTACTCGCAGCTGCCGGCATCGCGCTCCTGTTAGGCGCGTGGGGCTGGCAGCTGTACCGCGGGATGGGTGTCGCCGGCATCACCAAACCGGTGGGCTGGGGCGTGTACATCACGACCTTCGTGTTCTGGGTCGGCATCGCGCACTCGGGCACGCTGGTCTCGGCGGTCCTCTTCCTGTTCCGGGCCCCGTGGCGGCAGTCGATCTACCGCACGGCGGAGGCGATGACCGTGTTCGCTGTGATGACCGCCGGGCTCTTCCCGCTCATCCACGTGGGCCGTGCGTGGCTTGCGTACTGGCTGTTTCCGTACCCGAACAGCCGCTTCCTCTGGCCGAACTTCCGCTCGCCACTGGTGTGGGACGTGTTCGCCGTGACCACGTACTTCACGGTTTCAGCGACCTTCTTCTATCTCGGGACCATTCCCGACCTCGCAGCCGCGCGTGAGCAGGCAGTCGGCCTGCGCAAGAAGTTCTACCAGATCACGAGCCTGGGTTGGCGCGGCACCGACCGTGAGTGGCACCACTTCAGCAAGGCGTACATCTATCTCGCCGCGCTCGCGACCCCACTGGTGCTGTCGGTGCACTCGGTGGTGTCCTGGGACTTCGCGATGGGGATCGTGCCAGGCTGGCACGCCACGATCTTCGCGCCCTACTTCGTGGCGGGCGCGATTTTCTCGGGAATGGCGATGGTGATCACCCTCACCGTGGTGCTCCGGAAGGTCTTCGGGCTCGAGGCTTACCTGACGACCAAGCATTTCGACGCCATGGCCAAGCTGATCCTGATGACCGGGCTAATCGTCCTCTACGCCTATCTGACCGAGTTCTTCATGGCCTGGTATTCGGGCGAGGAGATCGAGAGGACTTCGTTCTGGCAGAGGCTGTTCGGATCGTACTGGTGGGCCACCTGGATCATGCTGGTCTGCAACGTTTTGGTCCCCCTGATGCTGTGGTTCAAGCGCGTCCGGCACTCGATTCCGGCGCTGTTCGTGATCTCGATCTTCATCAACATCGGGATGTGGTTCGAGCGTTTCGTGATCATCGTGGTCTCCCTGGCCACGGATTACATCCCGTTCGCCTGGGGTGTGTACCGCCCGTCGGTGGTCGAGATGGCCATTTTGCTCGGAAGCTTCGCGTGGTTCGGCTTCTGGTTCCTGCTCTTCACCCGTCTGCTCCCGCCGGTTGCGATCGCGGAGCTCAAGGAGGTGCTGCCCGCACCCATGCGGAGGAAGGGAGTGGCGCACCATGGCTGACCAGGAGCGGGGCGGTGTGCTCGCGGCGTTCGACTATCTCGATTCGATCGTGGATGCGATCCACGAGCTCAGGAAGGCCGGCTACAAGAGCCTGCGTGCCTACATGCCTTACCCGGACCATCACATCGAGGAGGCGCTCGGCCACGGGCCGAGCCCGGTGCGCGTGTGGACCCTAGTGGGCGGCCTCACCGGAGCCGCGACGGGGTTCGCCTTCACCACTTGGTCCGCGATGGACTGGCCGCTCGTGACGGGCGGCATGCCCATCGTGTCGATCCCGACCTCGGTCGTGATCGCGTTCGAGCTGACCATCCTGTTCGGCGCGCTCTCGACGCTGATCGGGCTCTTCATCCTCAGCCGGCTACCCTACGTTAAGCCGATGATCGTCTACGATCCCGAGTTCATGGCCGGCCGCTTCGGGCTTTATGTGCCCGCGTCCGGCGCCAGGCTGGACGACGCGTGGCGCATCCTCGAGCGGCACGAGCCGGTCCAGATCACCGAGGATCGCGAGGGTGCCCATGTCGCGTGACGCGCGCCTCTCCCGGTCGGCAGCGCTGGCGGCGGTGCTCGCGCTGACGAGCTCGGCCTGCATCCCGATGGACAATGCGATCCAGGCGATCTTTGGGCGGAGCATGCAGGACCAGGTCTCGTTCGATCCTTACGAGAATCCGCGCCTGCCGCCGGCGGGGGCGGTCTCCTTCGCTTCGGGCAATCACCCCGCGGCAGCGGGACAGGTGAACCTCGGCCAGGCCGAGGGACACGAGGAGGACGTCCCGGAGCTCTCGCTTGCGATCATGGCGCAGTCGATCGCCGCCGGCGGGCCGGTGAACGAGATGATCAATCCGGTGCCCGAGACGGCGGAATCGCTCGAGCGAGGGCGGGTCGTGTACGAGCGGATGTGCGCGATCTGCCACGGTCCGCAGGGGAATCCGGCCGAGGCCGCAATCCTTCCAAAGCTGCCGGCCATGGTCGCGTTCCCGCTCGCGAGCGGCGGGGCGCTGCTCCGGACCGACGGCTACATCTATGGGATGATCGCCGTCGGACGAGGGATCATGCCGGCGTATGGGCATCAGATCGCGCACTACGACCGCTGGCACGTCGTGAACTACATCCGGCAGCTCCAGGGGCGCGTCCCCGCGCCGGCAGAGGGCGCCCAGCCCGGCGCGCCCGGCACAGCGGAGACCCTGGGGGGACAGAACTGACCATGGCGCTCATCCACATCCCCCCGGAGATCCCGGTCCGCTTTCTCGAGCGCTCGCAGCGGGGGAACCGGCTGGCCCTCGGGCTGATCGGGGTCGGTGTGCTCGCGTTCGTGGCCGCGCTCGTCACCGACGCACACACCGCCTGGATCAGCTGGGTTGCCAACTGGCTGTTCTTCACGAGCGTCGCGATCGGCGCCGTGGCGTTCGCGGTTGCCACCACGATCGTGAAGGCGCAGTGGAACTGGTCGGTCCGCAGGATCAGCCTTGCCTTCGCGGCCTACCTACCCTTCGCCTTCCTCACCCTGCTCCCGATGCTGGGACTCAGGGAGGACTACTTTCCCTGGATCGAAGAGATGGCGACGGACCCGATCCTCCAGGCGAAGCAGGCCTACCTGAACGTCCCGTTCCTGGTCGTGCGGAACCTGGTCGGCGCCGCCGTGCTCTTCGGGCTCGCGCTCTACGTCGCGTATCTCGCAGTGCGTCCGGACCTGGACATGACGCGCGCGGCCGCGGGTGGCGATGCAGGACGCAAGCGCTGGCGCGACCAGCTGACCGCGGCGTGGCGCGGCCAGGAAGCGGAGGAAGTGCGGAGCTGGCACCGGCTCCAGACCATCGGTCCTGTCTTCGTGCTCGTGTACGCGGTCGTGATGAGCATGTTCGTGATCGACTGGGCGATGTCACTTGAGCCACACTGGTACAGCACGCTCTTCGGGGGCTGGTTTTTCATGGGCGCGTTCTGGGGAGGGATCGCGGCGACAGCGGTGGTCGCGAGCCTACTGATCCCGCTGCACCCCGACTTCCGTACCTCGATCGGGCTCCAGCAGCGCCACGACCTGGGCAAGCTGGCATTCGGGTTCTGCGTCTTCTGGACGTATCTGTTCTGGTCGCAGTACCTGGTGATCTGGTACGGCAAGCTGCCGTGGGAGCAAGCCTGGATCGTCCACCGGGTGGGCGCCCCGTGGGGCAGCCTTTCCGCACTAACGATCGTGCTCTGCTTCGTCGTCCCGTTCGCGGGGCTCCTCGGCAGGCAGCCCAAGCTGAATCCGCGCACGCTCTCGCTCTTCTGCGGGGTGATCCTCCTGGGCCTCTGGTTCGAGCGGTGGATGCTGGTCGCGCCGTCGCTCTACCGCGAGGGTGATTCGATCTTCCCGATCTGGCATCCGCTGATCGCGTGCCTGTTCGCGGGGCTCATGCTTGTCAGCGTGCGCTGGGCGCTGGCCACGTTTCCGGCGATCCAGCTCTGGCAGCCGCCCGTGCCGATGGAGTTATCCGAGTCGGAGCGGATCCTGGGCCGGGCGCACCACGTCGAGACCCACAGCGGTCGCGCCGGAACAGGCGGAATTCGGGGTTGAGGAGATGGGTGGGGCCGGGGAGTGCGCCCCTGCTTCCGGAAAATGAAGCGCGATAACGGTTTTGGGGTTGGCGGCAGACCCCTGGGCCGCGATCTTGCCTGCACTGTCTGGGCCCGGACAGTGCTCATCCAGGCCGTTCTCCCGAGAAAACCCCACGCCTTGACCCAACGAGTCCCCGACCGCGCGCGGGCGGACCACTTCCGCCACGTGCTCCAGCCGTACTGGGGCGCGGATCTACGGCGCAGCGTCATCCAGCTCCTCACGTCGGCGCTTCCCTTCTTCGCGCTCTGGTATGTGATGCTCTGGAGCCTCGAGGTGGGCTACTGGCTCACCCTCCTGCTCGCGCTGCCCACCGCCGCTTTCCTGATGCGGCTCTTCATGATCCAGCACGACTGCGGGCACGGCTCGTTCTTCCGGAGCCGCGCCGCGCGCGACGCGGTTGGCTCCTGCATCGGCGTGCTCACGCTGGTGCCGTACCAGTACTGGCGGAAGACCCACGCGTACCATCACGCGCACGCCGGCAACCTGGACTTCCGCGGGTTTGGGGACATCGACACGCTTACGGTGCGCGAGTATCTGGCGCTCTCGCGGCGGAGCCGGCTGGCCTACCGTCTGTACCGGCATCCTCTGGTGCTCTTCCTGATCGGTCCTGCGTTCCACTTCTTGATCAAGCACCGCTTCCCGTGGGACATCCCGCGCGAGTGGCGGGAGGCGTGGCGCAGCGTGTGGCGCACGAACCTGGCACTGGTCGCGATCACAGTGGCGATGGCGCTCACCATCGGCCTCCAACGCTTCCTGCTCGTGCAGCTCCCGCTGACCCTCGTGACGTGCTCGATCGGGGTGTGGCTCTTCTACGTGCAGCACCAGTTCGAGGAGACGTACTGGCACCGTCGGGAGACTTGGGACTTCTTCGACGCCGCGCTCGAGGGCAGCTCCCATCTCGTGCTTCCCCGGCCCCTCCAGTGGCTGACCGCGAACATCGGGCTCCACCACGTCCATCACCTAAGCAGTCGCATCCCCAACTACCGGCTGCAGGAGGTGATCGACGCACACCCGGAGCTGCACCGAGTCACCCGTATTACCCTGAAGGACGGACTGCGCCTGGCCACGCTTAGCCTCTGGGACGAGGATGCCGTTCGGCTGATCCGCTTCCGGGACGTGCGCGGCCGGGAGCACGGCGAAGCGCGCGGGCCGATCGCGGCCGCGGCCTGAGGCCGGGTGCGGGCCGCGGCGTACCGACGCCTCCCGACCCGCAGGCCAGGCTGCTCTCGCAGGAGCTCTCCGCTGCCGCCTTCGCACTCGCCAACGCGCTGGGCGCGACGATCGCGAGGAGTGCATCGAGCAGGCGCGCGAGGCGCTGGAGGCGTTAGAGCTGCTCGAGCTGGGCCCCTCCGACTTCAACGTGCCCCGGGAAGTACGCGAGAAGGTGCGGGCGAGCCTGGAGCTGCTCGGGGAGGGAAGGCTAGAGCTGGCCCACGCCTCGCTCCGGCGCGCGGGCGGCGCCTTCCAGGACCATCTGATCCGGGCCCACCGTCCGCGCCGCTGGACCAACTGACGCGGGCGGGACCAGCCGGTGGGCGCATCAGCCCGCGGCGAGCTCCCTCAGCACCTCCTCATGCAGGCGGCCGTTGGTCGAAACGCCCGACGTACCGTGCATGGTGAACTCGCCCGTGATCGACGTGAACCGTCCCCCCGCCTCGGTGAGTATGACTGGGAAGGGGCCGGCGTCCCACGACGCCATGACCGGGTCCACCATGACCTCAGCGCGCCCGGTGGCGACCAGGCAGTGTCCGTAGCAGTCTCCCCAGGTGCGCGCGAAAAGCGCGCGCACCTGGAGCCTGCGATAGCCCATTCCCTCCGGACGCTTGAGCACGCGCTCCACGTCCGTGGTGAGCACCAGCGAGTCCTCGATACGATCAGTGTCGGAGACGCGAGCGCGCTCCCCGTTCCACCAGCAGCCGTGTCCGCGACCGCCGGCGACCAGCTCGCCGAGAGCGGGGAAGTTGGCGACCCCCACCACCGGCTCCCCTGCGACCTCGATCCCGATCAGGACCCCGAAGATCGGCACGCCGCGCGCGAACGCGCGGGTCGCGTCGACGGGATCGAGCACCCACCGCACGCGCGCGCCCGGATTCGACTCGCCGTACTCCTCGCCCAGCACCGCGTGGTCGGGGAAGCGGGCCGCGATCCGCTCCCGCAGAAGCTTCTCGGAGCCTCGGTCGGCGACCGTGACCGGCGTCCCGTCCAGCTTGTCCTCGAACTGCAACCGGTGCCCGTAGTAGCGCATCGTCAACTCGCCCGCCTCCCGTCCCCACTCCACCGCCGCCGCGAGCAGCTCGGCCACCTCGTCGTGCATGGCAGCCGCTCCGGCCGCGGTCCGTCGTTCAGTCATCGCCCCCGATCCGATCCAGGTAATGGCCGATCTCGAAGCCGATCGCCCGGACGAGCCGGGCCTCCCGGGCGTCGAGATCGGTCCGGCCGAGCACGGTCCGTAGGGTGCGGAGCACCGCCTCCGGCCGCCGGGTGCCTTTGAAGAACTCGATCCGGCCGAGCCCGTCCTCCAGGGCCGCGTACATGCTCTCCAGATCGGCCCGGGTGGCGGGCGCGGTGGCTCGGCGGCCGCGCGGCAACTCGCCCGCCCCGCCGCCGGCCGTGAGGAAGAGCTCGTAGGCGACCAGCAGGAACGCCTGGGCCAGGTTGAGGCTCCAATACCCGGGATCGGTCGGAATCGTGAGGATGGTGTGGCAGCGATCGAGCGCCTGGTTGGTGAGCCCCCGGTCCTCGCGCCCGAAGAGCACGCAGACGGTCCCGCTCCGCGCGCGCTCGATCAGTGCGGGCGCCGCATCGCGGGGGTGGGCGTAGTTCCGGTTGGCGGTGCGCGGGCGTGCCGAGGTGCCCACCACGAACACGGCGTCGGCGACCGCGCTCTCGAGGCTGTCGTGCAGCGCGGTGGTACCAACCACCTGCGCGCTCCGGTGCGCGATTCCCTCGACGCGATAGGGGTCGAAGTCGTGCGGGCGGACGAGCCGGAGGCGGGAGAGCCCCATGTTCATCATCCCGCGAATGACAGCCGCGACGTTGACGACGTCCTGGGGCTCGTCGAGAACGATGACCAGGTTGGCGAGCGCCTGCGCGTCCTGCGTCGGTGCGCGTGGGCGTCCGGAGTGGGCGCTGCGGGGGCGGGTGGGATCCCTGCGTCCGCTCGGACGAGAGGGGCCCGTCTCAGTCCCGCGGGGCATCGCGGTCCTCCGGCAGCAGCCGGCGGTCGCGATCCGGGTCCTCCGCTCCGTCCTTCAGCTCGGCCTTGAAGCTCTTGATCCCTCCGCCGATCCCCTTGGCGATCTCAGGAATCCGCTTGGCGCCGAAGAAGAAGATCAGGACGCCCGCGATGAGCAGGATCTCGCCGAACCCCATCCCCCCGATCACGAGGGCATAGGAGGCGTGCGCGCCTCCACCGAATCCGAATCGGTTCTTCATCTCATCCCCTCATGAGGGCCTTGGCGATCGTCTGCTTCTGCATGTTGGACGTCCCCTCGTAGATCGTCCCGATCTTGGCGTCGCGATAGAGCTTTTCCACCGGATACTCCTGGGTGAACCCGTAGCCGCCGAACAGATCGATGCAGTGCGAGGAGACGGACTGCGCCACCTCGGACGAGTACAGCTTGGCCATCGCAGCCGGAACCAGAAAAGGCTGGCCGGCGTCCTTGAGGCGGGCCGCGTTGTACACCATCAGGCGGACGGCCTCCACCTGGGTGGCGAGCTCCGCCACCTGGAACTGCACCCCCTGGAAGGCGCCGATGGGCCGGCCGAATTGCCTGCGCTCCTGGATGTAGGCGAGCGCGTGGTCGAGCGCTCCCTGGGCGAGCCCCAGCATCTGAGCGCCGATGCCGATCCGCCCCTCGTTGAGCGTCTCGATGGCGACCTTGTAGCCCTTGCCCACCTCCCCGAGCACATCGCCACCTGGCACGCGCACCTCTTGGAGCACCAGCTCACCGGTGGAGGAGGCGCGGAGCCCGAGCTTGTCCTCTCTCTTGCCGACGCTGAATCCCGGTGCGTCGCGCTCCACCACGAACGCCGTGATCCCCCGGTACCCCTGCGACGGATCCACCGTCGCGAACACGATGTAGAGCCCGGCCTCCTGGGCGTTGGTGATCCACATCTTCTGGCCATTCAGCACCCAGTCGGAGCCGTCTGCGGTCGCCCGGCAGGAGAGCGCAAAGGCGTCAGAGCCGCTCCCCGCCTCGGAGAGCGCGTATGCGCCCATCGTGTCGGCCGCGAGACGCGGCAAGGTTCTCGCCCTGAGGTCCGCGGAGCCTCAGCGGAGCAGCGCGTTGATCACGAGCGTGTTCTGCACGTCCACGAGCACGCCGATCGACGGATCGATCCGGGACAGCTCCTCCACGACCAGGACCGAGGTGATGAAGTTCGATTCTGCCCCGCCCTGCACCTCGGGAATCTCGATGCCCATCACCCCGAGCTCGAAGAGCTTCGGGATCAGCTCCGGATCGATCTGCTGCGCTTCGTCCATCGCATGCACCCGCGGGGCGACCTCGGAGACGGCGAAGTCACGTACCACCTCGCGGAACATCAGTTCCTCCTCGGACAGCGTGGTGAGCGCTGGGCGGGCGTCGGCGAGTACGCTGTCGGCCATCGGGAGTCCGGGAGCTGGGATCGGGCGCGCGGGGCGAGCGGTTCCTTGAATCTAGGGGCGGGCCGGGGCGGGCGGGAACTCGGAGGCCACTACCAGAGGGGCGCGGCTGCGGGCGGCGGAGCGCCGCCCCCCGTGCTCCCGGGCGATCCTCCTTCTATCTTTTGCGACTGATTGTCACACCTACTGTCACGGTTACCGTCACAGGATCCGTGGCAGCGGGCCCATCACTGGTGAGGGCGATGTCGGAGATCCCGCAGGATCTGATGTACACGAGGGAGCACGAGTACCTGAAGAAGACCGGCGATGCGGGGGTCTATCAGGTGGGGATCACCGATTACGCGCAGGGCGAGGTGGGCGACGTGGTCTTCGTCGAGCTGCCCGAGCCCGGCGCCACGTTCGATGCGATGGAGCCCTTCGGCACCATCGAGGCGGTCAAGGCGGTGAGCGACCTGCACTGTCCCGCGCGGGGGGAGGTCGTGGAGGTGAACGCGGCGCTGGTGGACGATCCGTCGCTCGTGAATTCGGATCCGTACGGCGCCGGTTGGATGATCCGGCTCAAGGTCCTCGACCAGGACGCGCTTTCCTGCCTACTCGACGGAGCGGCCTACGCCGCCCATGTCGGAGAGGGTTGAAGCACGAGGCATGGCGCTGTCCATCGATCCCGACCGCCGCTTCCAGGAGCGGCACGTCGGTCCCGACGAAGACGAGATCCAGGCGATGCTGGACGCGCTCGAGCTCGATTCCCTGGAACAGCTCGTCGACGTCACGGTGCCGGCCTCGATCCGCCTCGGGGGCGAACTCAGGCTCCCCGAGGCGGTGAGCGAGCGCGAGCTGCACGATCGGCTACGTGCCCTCGCGGCCAGGAACCAGGTCTTCCGCTCCTACCTCGGGATGGGCTATCACGGCACGATCGTGCCCGGCGTGATCCGGCGGAACGTGCTCGAGAATCCTGGCTGGTACACCCAGTACACACCGTATCAGGCCGAGATCGCACAGGGGCGGCTCGAGGCGCTGCTGGCGTTCCAGACCGCGGTGATCGACCTGACAGGCCTCGCGATTGCGAACGCCTCGCTGCTCGACGAGGCGACCGCTGCGGCCGAGGCGATGACGCTCCTGCACGCCGACGCCCCGGCCGGCCGCGACAGCTTCCTGGTCGCCTCCGATTGCCATCCGCAGACCATCGCCGTCGTACGCACCCGCGCGGGCCATCAGGGGGTTCGCGTGGTCGTCGCCGATCCCGATGCGTTCGATTTCGCGGATGCCTTCGGCTGTCTGGTGCAGTATCCGGCGAGCGACGGAGCGGTGCGCGACTTCCGGCCCCTCGCCGAGCGCGCGCACGCCGGCGGCGTGAGGGTCGCCGTCGCGACTGACCTGCTCGGGCTCGCGCTGGTCACTCCGCCGGGCGAGTGGGGGGCGGACGTGGTGGTCGGCAGCGCGCAGCGCTTCGGTGTCCCGATGGGGTTCGGGGGGCCGCACGCGGCCTTCCTCGCCGCCCGGGAGGAGTTCAAGCGGCGCATTCCCGGGCGCATCATCGGCGTCTCGATCGACGCCCAGGGGAACCGCGCGCTCCGCATGGCGCTCCAGACGCGCGAGCAGCACATCCGGCGCGAGAGGGCCACTTCCAACATCTGCACCGCGCAGGTACTGCTGGCGGTGATGGCGGCGATGTACGCGGTCTATCACGGACCGGAGGGGCTGCGCCGGATCGCGCGCCGCGTGCACGCGCTCGCCGTCACGCTCGCGGCCGGCTTGGAGCGCGCGGGACACCGCGTCGTCCACCGCCACTTCTTCGACACGCTGCGCGTGGAGCCGGCTGGACGGAGCGCGGAGGCCGTGCTCGCCGCGGCCCGCCAGCGGAGGATCAATCTGCGCGACTTCGGCGATGGCACGGTCGGCATCGCGCTGGACGAGACGGTGGGGCCGGAGGACCTAAACGACCTGCTCGCGGCCTTCGGGGTCGAGCGTCCGGATGCGCGGGCGCTGGCGGCGCGGCTCGAGGGGACGGCGCTCCCGCCCGGGCTCGAGCGCACGAGCGGCTACCTGGAGCACCCGGTCTTCCGCACCCACCACTCCGAGACCGAGATGCTCCGCTACCTGCACCGGCTCGAGTCCAGGGATCTCGCGCTCAACACGAGCATGATCCCGCTCGGCTCGTGCACCATGAAGCTGAACGCGACCGCCGAGATGGAGTCGATCACCTGGCCGGAGTGGGCCCACTTGCACCCGTTCGCGCCGGCGGAGCAGGCGGAGGGTTACGCCGCGGTCACCCGCGAGCTGTCGGGGTGGCTCGCGGAGATCAGCGGGTTGCCGGCGGTCTCGCTCCAGCCCAACTCGGGAGCCCAGGGAGAGTACGCGGGGTTGCTCGTGATCCGTGCGTACCACGAGGACCGGGGCGAGGGCCACCGCGACGTGTGCCTGATCCCGTCCTCGGCGCACGGGACCAACCCGGCGAGCGCGGTGATGGCGGGGATGTGCGTCGTGGTGGTCAAGGTGGACGCCAACGGCTCGATCGATCTGGCCGATCTCGAGGCGCGCGCCGCGGAGCATACGGAGCGGCTGGGCGCGATCATGGTCACCTATCCGTCCACGCACGGCGTCTTCGAGCAGCACATCCGGGACGTGTGCGAGGTGGTGCACCGCCACGGTGGGCTCGTATACCTGGACGGCGCCAACCTGAACGCCCAGGTGGGGCTCTGCCGCCCCGGCGACTACGGCGCGGACGTCGTTCACATCAACCTGCACAAGACGTTCGCGATCCCGCATGGCGGGGGCGGCCCCGGCATGGGTCCGATCTGCGTGAGCGCCGCGCTCGCGCCCTTCCTCCCGGGTCATCCGGTCGTGCCGGTAGGGGGAGAGAAGGCGATCGGCGCGGTGTCCGCGGCTCCTTGGGGGAGCGCGAGCATCCTGCTCATCTCCTGGGCCTACATCGCGCTGCTGGGCCGCGCGGGGGTGCGGCAGGCCACCGAGGTGGCGCTGCTCAGCGCGAACTACATGGCCAAGCGGCTGGAAAGCCACTACGACGTGCTCTACCGGGGCCCCAGCGGCCGGGTCGCGCACGAGTTCATCCTCGACCTGCGCCCGCTCAAGTGCGCGACCGGAATCACCGAGGAGGACGTCGCCAAACGCTTGATAGACTACGGCTTCCACGCGCCCACGGTTTCGTTTCCGGTCGCGGGCACGCTCATGATCGAGCCCACGGAGAGCGAGGCCAAGGCCGAGCTGGACCGCTTCTGCGACGCGCTCGTCTCGATCCGTGCGGAGATCCAGCAGGTCGAGCTGGGGCTGCTCGACCGCGAGGACAACCCGCTCAAGCACGCGCCGCACACCGCCGCGGTTGTGACGGGTGAGCGCTGGGAGCGAAAGTACGGGCGCGAGCAAGCCGTCTTTCCGGCCCCCTGGACGCGCGAGCACAAGTTCTGGCCAGCGGTCGGGCGCGTGAACAACGCGTACGGCGACCGCAACTTGATGTGCGCCTGCCCTCCGGTCGAGTTCTACGACCGTGAGGAGGAGACCGCGCCGCGGTAGCGCCCGCGCTGCGCTGGAGTGCACGGGTTGATGGTCCGCTCCCCGGACCCCTCAACATGGCCCGCGACCACGCGCTCGCCTTGGGCCTGGCGGCGGGGCGCGCGGCGCTCCGCCTCTACCGTTGGGACGTCCCTACCCTCTCGCTCGGACGCAACGAGCCCGCCCGCGGGCGCTACGACGCGACGCGCGCCCGGGCGCTCGGCGTCGGGATCGTGCGCCGCCCGACAGGCGGCCGCGCTGTGCTCCATTGGCGCGAGCTCACCTATGCGGTCGCGCTTCCCGCGAGGCTTCCCGCGACCCCTTCCGCGACCTTGGGCGCGCGCACCGTGTACCACTGGATCAACACGCGCCTTGCTCTCGCCCTGGCCTCGCTGGGGGTGCCCGCGGAGATTGCCCCTGCGGCGCGAAGCGTCGGGCCGCCGGACGCCGGAGCCTGCTTCCGGAGCGCCGCTCCGGGCGAGGTCGTCGCGGGCGGGTGCAAGCTCGTGGGCAGCGCGCAGGTCCGGATCGATGGCGGCCTGCTTCAGCACGGCTCCATCCTGATCGAGGACGACCAAGGGCTATTGGGGGAGCTCGGTGTGCCCGGGAGCGGGCCTGCGCCCGCGACTCTGTGCTCCCTCCTCGGCCGCCCCCCCGCGGCTGGGGAGCTGGAGGGAGCGCTGCTCGCGGCATTCGATGCTCCGGTGGTGGAGGATCCGCTCCCCTGCGCGTCCGAGCGGGAGCTCGAGGAGCGGTACCGATCCGAGGAATGGACCTGGCGGCGCTGATGCCCCCGCACTGCGGAGGACCGAGATGACAACCGAGAGAGCGGGCATCGCACTCGGGCTGACCACCCTGCT
>CAUZJY010000002.1:0-42630 GCA_963580305.1 Gemmatimonadales bacterium UBA6960 | reverse complement strand
GAGAGGGCGTGTGCGCCGGCTACCTCGCTGTTCCCCGTCCTTGGCCCTCCATGCTGCGAACCATATGGGGGGACGACGAGCGCTACCGCGCGCAGTACTGGTCCAAGTGGAAGGACGTCTACTTTGCGGGCGACGGCGCCAAGCTCGACGAGGACGGCTACTTCTGGATCCTCGGCCGCGTGGACGACGTGCTCAACGTCGCGGGCCACCGCATCGGCACGATGGAGGTGGAGAGCGCGCTGGTGGACGACGTCCGCGTCGCCGAGGCGGCGGTGGTGGGGAAGACGCACGAGCTGAAGGGCCAGGCGCTCGCCGCGTTCGTCACCCTCAAGGACGGCCACGAGCCGAGCGACGAGATCGCGGACGAGCTCAAGCAGCACGTAGTCGAGAAAATCGGCGCGATCGCCCGCCCGGACGCGATCGTCTTCACCGCCGACCTTCCCAAGACGCGCTCCGGGAAAATCATGCGCAGGCTGCTCAAGGACATCGCGGAGGGACGCGCGGTCGGTGACACCACCACGCTCGCCGATCCGGAGGTGGTCCGGACGCTCAAGGAGCGCTACGATGGCGAGGAGGGCTGAGGCGTGAGCGAGGAGGCTTGAGCGTGCACGACGTGCTGCGTCAGCGTCTGCTCCGGTGCATCGAGAGCCTCCCGGAAGCGCAGGTCTACCAGGTGCTGGACTTCATCGAGTTCCTCGAGTCCAAGTACGCGCGAGACCTGCAGGTGGAGGCGACCGGGCTCCAGAGGTTCGCGGAGGGACTGGAGGACAAGCTCCGCAAGAAGGCGGTGAGCCCGAGCACGATTCGGGAAGCGTTCCAACTGATCGCGGCCGCCGATCGGGTGCTGTCGAGCGTGTCCACGGCGGGCCGGCAGATCCTCACCGAGCTGGGCACGGCGATCCCCGAGGAGGGGGCGGGTCGGCCGGCCACGCAGCCGGCACCGCCGCGGCGCGGGCCGGGCGCGCCGGGAACCGCCGACGGCGGCGACGGGAGTTGACACCCCGCGCGGGCGCCGCGTAAGCTGTCCCATGGAACGAGCGGTCATTCGACCGGCGATCAACGCCCGTCCTTCCCAGCTCCTGCGGGGGCACCGGGGAGGGGCGGGCGCTTCGTATATCGGCTCCCGCCGGACGGCGCGGTGGCGCATCCGGAGATAGCGAGCAAACCCGAGCGCGAGGGGGACATGGCCAAGGCGCAGCAGCGGGCGGTGCGGATCGTCGATGCGGCGGGCGAGGAGGCGCCGAGCGCGTCGGCGCGCATCCTCAAGGAAGCGCTCACCTTCGACGACGTGCTGCTGGTGCCCGGTCATTCACTCGTCCACCCGAAGGACACCGACCTGCGTTCGCGTGTGACCCGCAGGGTGGAGCTCCGCATCCCCCTACTCTCGGCCGCGATGGACACGGTCACTGAATCCCAGATGGCGATCCAGATGGCACGCGAGGGTGGGCTCGGGATCATCCACAGGAACATGCCCGTCGAGCGTCAGGCGGAGGAGGTCGACCGGGTCAAGCGGTCCGAGAGCGGGATGATCCTGCATCCGATCATGCTTGGGGTTTCAGCGTCGCTCCGGCAGGCGCACGCTCTGATGGCGCGCTTCTCGATCAGCGGGGTGCCGATCGTGGAGGAAGACGGGCGGCTGGTCGGAATCATCACCAACCGCGACATGCAGTTTGAGACCGATCTCGACCGGCCGATCCGCGACGTGATGACCTCCGATGGGCTGATCACCGCTCCTGTGGGGACCACGCTCGAGGAGGCCGAGAGGGTGCTGCACGCGCACCGCATCGAGAAGCTCCCCGTGGTGGACGAGCGGGGACGGCTCAAGGGTCTGATCACGGTCAAGGATATCTTCAAGCGCCGCCGGTATCCGGATGCGTGCAAGGACCAGCACGGGCGGCTACGCGTGGGCGCAGCGGTCGGCGCGTCCGAGGGAGATCTCGTCCGCGCGCGGGCGCTCGTCGAGGCGGGCGTGGACGTGCTCTGCATGGACACCGCGCACGGCCACTCGGAGGGGGTGCTGCGGGCGGTGGCGCGCGTGCGCGAGGCGGTTCCCGACGTGCAGCTGGTCGCCGGCAACGTGGGTACCGCGGCGGGCGCCGAGGCGCTGATCGAGCGCGGCGTCGACGCGGTGAAGGTCGGCGTCGGTCCGGGCTCGATCTGTACGACGCGGGTGGTCACGGGGGTCGGACTGCCGCAGCTCACCGCGGTCATGGACGCCGTGGACGGCGCGGCGGAGCGCGTACCGGTGATCGCCGATGGCGGCATTCGCTTCTCCGGCGACATCGTGAAGGCGCTGGCCGCCGGAGCGGAGTCCGTGATGATGGGCTCGATGTTCGCCGGCACCGATGAGTCGCCCGGCGAGAGCTTCCTGCTCGAGGGGCGGCGCTTCAAGACCGTGCGTGGGATGGGCTCCCTGTCCGCGATGGAGGAGGGCTCCGCGGACCGCTACTTCCAGACGGAGGCGAGGAAGCTCGTTCCGGAAGGGATCGAGGCGCGCGTCCCGTACAAGGGCCCGGTCTCGGACGTCGTCTTCCAACTGATCGGGGGGCTGCGGAGCGGGATGGGGTACTGCGGAGCCGCCACGCTCGCCGAGCTCAGGGAGAAGGCCGCCTTCGTGCGCCAGACGCTCGGCGGACTGCGCGAGTCGCACCCGCACGACGTGACGATCACCCGCGAGGCGCCGAACTACCACCTCTGAGGGCGCCGCCGTTCCATTTCCCCGGCTTCTCTGCCCCCCTCGTGCCGGGGCGCTGTTTCGTTTCTCCCTCCCCGAATCCACGTGCCCGCGACGCAGATGGGTGCCCAGGTGGTAGCGGTCGAGGCCAATGGGGGCGGATCGTCCCCGTGGTGCGGCTCCTCGATGCGCTCGCTCGCGGTCGTTGCCAGGGCTCTCTTCGATCGAGCCCAGGAGTGATCGTGGCTCGTCTCCGCGCGACCCGTCCTACTCCGCCTCGTAGACCCCCGACCGCCCTCCCTCCTTCCGGAGGAGCCGTACCCCCTCGATCACCATCGCGCGATCGAGCGCCTTCGCCATGTCGTAGACGGTGAGGAGCGCCACGCTGACCGCCGTGAGCGCCTCCATTTCGACTCCGGTGAACGCGTCCACCACCGCCTCCGCGCGCGCGACCACGCCGGGGAGCGCGTCGTCCACCGCCAGCTCCACCGAGACGGTCGCGCCCGGCAGCGGGTGGCAGAGCGGGATCAGCTCGGCTGCACGCTTGCCCGCCATGATCCCGGCCAGGCGCGCGGTCGCGAGCACGTCCCCCTTTGGGGCGTCCCCGGAACGGATCGCGTGTGCGGTCGCCTCGGCCATGCGGATGCGCCCCTCGGCGATGGCGCGGCGACGGCTCGCCGGCTTTCCGGAGACGTCCACCATCCGCGCTGTCCCCGTCGCATCGACGTGCGTGAGCCCCTGGCCCCCGGCCTTGCGCTTGCTCATCGGCGCTCGCTCATCGGGTCGCGACCGGGGTGGGCGGCGCCCCGAGCAGCGTCCGCCTGAGCTCCTCGGTCAGGCCGGTCACCAGGAGCTGCGGGTTCACGTTGCCGCGAGCCAGCACGCGCGCGCGCTCCACCGCCGCGAGCGCGCGCGCGGCGTCGGCCGGATGCACGGCGCGCCCGCGCAGCGTGCGCGCGAGCTGCTCAGCGCCCTCGGGATCGACCGCCCGCTCGGGAACCCCCGCCAGGGTCGCGCCCAGATCCCGGATCGCCTCGTCCAGGAAGCCGAGCAGATCGGCGAGCTGTCGGGCGCCGGTCGGGGAGAAGCCGAGCGCGAACGCGAACGCCTCCTCCCGCCGCAGGGAGAGGGCGACGCGCAGGAGCTCGAGTGCCCGCTTGCGCATCTTATCGAGCGGGCCCGGACCGTTCTCCGTGGGCAGGAAGCCGAGCGCTCGCCCGACCGAGCCTTGGCCGGCGCGCGCCGCGCGCGCCGCGGCCGCAGGATCCGCCCCGGCTTCCTCCTCGAGAAGGCGGCGCACCTCCTCGCCGGAGAGCCTCCCGACGTGCAGCGGGACCGTGCGCGATCGGACCGTCGGCAGGAGCCGGCCAGGCTCGCTCGAGGTGAGGATCAGGCGCGTGTCTCGGGGTGGCTCCTCGAGCAGCTTGAGCAGAGCATTCGCCGCCTCCTGGCTCGCCTCCTGGACAACCAGCTCCTCCGCCTCGCCGATCACGAACACCTGCTCGTGGGCCATCGCGGGACGCAACTGCGCGCGCCGCCGGAGGGTCTGGACGGCGGCCAGATAGATCCCGGAGGCTTCCCGCGATTCGCCCTGAGGACGTTGAATAGGCTCCGCGCGCCGCTCTTCCAGGCGCTCGGCGCGCGCCTGCTCGAGCGCGTCCGCCAGCCGGTCGCCGGAGACGCCCTTGGGGCGGGGGAGGGGGAAGTGCCAGTGCAGGTCCGGGTGCTGGAGGCCGAGCGCGAGCCGGCAGCCGTGACACGCGCCACAGGGCTCTTCCTCAGGCTGCTCGCAGAGCAGGAGCTGGCCGGCCCAGAGCGCGAGGCGCTGCTTGCCCACTCCGCGCGGACCGTGCAGTAGAAGAGCGGAGGGGAAGCATCCCTCGCGCCGCGCGCGGGCTAGCACGTGGCGGACCGCCGCGTGGCCCCGGATCGGATGGAGCGTCCTCACCCGACCCGGGACCGCGGCCGCCCGCTCATGGCTGGCATCTGCGCGAAAGAGGAGGCTGAAGCCCCACGCCGGACGGAGCGAGCCGCGGAAGGCGGCGGGCGCAGCTCACGGCTGCGGCCGCAGCCAGAGGAGCGGATCCTGCGCCTGAGGCGATCCGCCGGCCTGCGGAACCCGGACCTGAAACTCGATGTGGTGTCCCTCGGGAGTGTCTGCGCCGCCGACGGTTCCCACCACCTGCCCGGCCTCGACCCGGCGGCCTTCCACGACACCCACCTGCTCGAGGTACAGGTAGAGGGTGTAGAAGCCCTCCCCGTGGCTGACCACCACGGTGGGGCCGTAGCCCTCGAATAGACCCGCCAGCACGACTGTTCCCGCGGCGATGGCCCGCACCGGCGTGCCGGCAGGGGCACCGATGCCGAGCCCGTTCCAGCGCAGCACGGTCCCGTTCGGTCGCCGATCGCGGCCGAAGCGGTATACGAGCGGGCCCTCCACCGGCCACGCGAGCGTGCCCGCGTCGCTGGCCAGGAGCGTGGCGGCGTCGCGCGCCGGAGCGCCTGCTGCCCGCAGCTCGCTCTCACGGCGCAGCCGCTCGAGATCGTCGATCACGCCTCGCAGGCGGCTCTCGTCCGCCTCGAGCAGCTCGAGCCGCGACCGCACCTGCCGCTCGCGCGTGCGGAACTCGCCGAGCATGCGCTGGTGCTCCTCCTCCAGCGCGCGGAGCTCGGCGAGCTCGGAGAGCCGCGCCGCGCGCAGCCGACCAAGCTCGGCGAGGTCGGTCCGGAGCCGGCGGTCCGTTTCCATCAGCCCCTCCTCCAGCCGGGCGACCCGGTCGACCAGAGCACGGTCGTAGGTGGCGATCATACGCAGGTAGCGGTAGCGGCTGAGCAGGTCGGCGAACGAGTCCGCGCCCAGCAACACGCGCACGGTGTGGAGCTCGCCCCTCTTGTAGATGTCGCGCAGCCGGCGCTGCAGCGTGGCGTTCCCCTCACGCAGCTGATCGCGCGCCCGGATCAGGTCCCGGTTGTTGGCGTCGATCCGTTCGGCGACCATGTCCGACTGGAACTGGATCTCGGCGAGCACCGAACGCGAGCCCGAGAGGCGGCGCTCGACGTTCACCAACTCGCCTGCCACGTCGCGCACCTGCGACCGCACCGCTGCCATGTCGCGCTCCAGCCGCTCGCGCTCGGCGCGGATCTGCTCGAGCCGGAGCTGGCTCTCGCTGATCTCGCGCGCGAGGTCGGGTTGCTGGCCGAGGACCGCCGGGGGCAGCGCGAGCGCGGCCGCAGCCATGAGGGCGGCCGCCCGCGCGCCGCCTGTGCGCCGTCGCCCGCGGGGCACCCGGCTCACACTTCACGCAGGTAACGCCACACCGCCACCGCGCTCGAGAGCACGCCGAAGGTGGCTCCCGCCGCGACCACCGCGGCGGCCCACGAGGCCGGCATCCAGCTCAGCTGGAAGAGGAACGCCTCGACGACACGGTACGTGCCCCAGGTCAGCAGCAGCGCGAACGCGCCTCCGACCATCCCTGCCATCCCTCCCTCGACCAGGAAGGGGCGCCGAATGAAGCCGTTGCGCGCGCCCACCAGACGCATGATGTAGATCTCGTCGCGGCGCGCGAAGATCGCGATTCGGAGCGCGGTTCCGATGATCAGCGCGGCCACCGCGGCGAATGCGCCGCCGAGCACCGCGGTGGAGAACGCCGCGACCCGGCGCAGCGTGAAGAGCTTGTCCACCCACTCGCGCCCGTACGCGACGTCCTCGACGAAGGGATAGTCGTCCGCCACCGCGGCGACCTGCGCGACCGTCTCCTCGCTGCGGAAGCCGTCCCGGAGCCGCACCTCGAGCGAAGCGGGGAGGGGATTCACGGTTCCATCCCCGAACAGCTCCCCGAGCTCGGGCAAGTCTCGGTGCGCGCGGGCGAGCGCCTCGTCCTTGCCGATGTACAGGACCTCTGCTACCTCCGGCAGCCCGGCCAGGACCTGCCGCGCGATTGCGATCTCCTGGGGCCGGGTGCCGTCCTGGAGATAGGCGACCACCTCGATGCGCTCCTCCACGGCCTGGAGCGAGACCCGCAGGTTGAAGGCGGCGAGCGCGAAGAGCGCGACCACGGTGAGCGCGAGCCCCACCATCGCCGCCGAGAGCCCGGTCAGCACCGGGGCACGGCGTACCGCCGCGATCGCTTCGCGCAGCGCGTGTCTCATGCGGTGGCGGCTTCCTTGGTGGATGCGGAGTCGAAGACGAGGCGTCCCTGGTCGATCTCGATCACGCGCGCGTGCAGATAGGTGCGGACCAACTCGAGATCGTGCGTCGCCATGACCACGGCCATCCCGCGCGCGTTGATCTCCCAGAAGAGCTCCATCACCCCCCGGGTCGCGCGCTCGTCCAGATTGCCGGTCGGCTCGTCCGCCAGCAGTACGAACGGCTCGTTCGCGAGGGCGCGCGCGATCGCCACCCGCTGCTGCTCACCTCCAGACAGCTCGTGCACGAGCGCGCTGGTCTTGGGCGCGAGCCCCACCTGTGCGAGCAGCCGCTGCGCGAGCGGCACGATCGTGGAGGGACGGCGGCCGGTCACCTCGAGCGCGAACGCGACGTTCTCGAGGGCGGTCCGCCCGGGCAGGAGCCGGAAGTCCTGGAACACGCAGCCCACCTTGCGGCGCACCTTCCACACCTCGCTCTCGCGCAGCTTGGCGGAGGAGTATCCGCACACCAGCACCTCGCCCCCGGTGGGACGCTGGGCCATGTGGACGAGCTTGAGCGTAGTGGACTTGCCGGAGCCCGAATGGCCGGTGAGGAAGACGAACTCGCCCTTCCGCACGTGGAGGGTGACGTCGGAGAGGGCCGGTCCCCGCTTCGGATATTCCTTGGAGACGCCGGTGAGCTGGATCATCGGCCGGGGACTACGAGGGCGGGACCGAACAAACAGCAAAAAATTAGGCCGTACTCACGGGGCTGTCAAAGCGATTCTTGGCGAGGCGCGCGGCGAGCCGGAGCGCCTCGAGCATGGAGGATGGGTCGGCGCGCCCGGTTCCAGCGATGTCGAAGGCCGTCCCGTGGTCGGGGGAGGTGCGCACGAAGGGGAGCCCGAGCGTGACGTTCACGCCACCCCCGAAGGCGACGGTCTTGAACGCTGCCATGCCGACGTCGTGGTAGGGCGCCACCACCGCGTCGACCTCGCTGTCCAGCGCGCGCCTGAAGACGGTGTCGGCCGGATGCGGTCCGGTCACGAGCGCGCCTTCCGCGCGGAGGCGCGCCAGCGCCGGCGCGTACACGCGCGCCTCCTCGTCCCCGAACAGCCCCTCGTCGGACGCGTGCGGGTTGAGCGCGCAGAGCGCGATCATGGGCTCCTCGATTCGCCAGTCCGCGCGCAGCCCCTCCCGCAGCAGACGGGTCTGCTCGACCAGCAGCTCCGTCGTTACGAGGCCCGGGACCGCGCGCAGCGCGTGATGCGTGGTGGCGAGCAGCACGCGGAGCGGCCCGCCCAGTCGCGTCTCCTCGGCCGCCATCAGCATGCCCACCGCGGGCGTGCCAGCGAGATCGCGCAGCAGCTCGGTATGGCCGGTGGCCGGGATCCCCGCAGCGGTGAGTGCGGGCTTGTGGATGGGGGCTGTCACCACCCCGCGCACCTCGCCCGCAAGCGCAAGCTCGACGGCGGCCCGAATCGCGGCGGCTGCTACCCGCCCGGCTCCCGCCTCGGAGCCGTCCCACGGACCCACGTCGGTGTAGTCCGCCAGCCCGGGGTCCTGGGCGGCTGTTCCGAGCAGGACGAGAGCAACGTCAGGGCGCTCGGCGCGGAAGCGACGCACCGCAGCCGCCGTGACCTCGGGTCCGATTCCGCGTGGATCGCCGAGGGTGAGCGCGAGCCTCGGCGCGCGGGCACCGTCAGTAGCGGGTGCCGTCAGAGGCGGATGTCGACGTACGTGCGCTCGCGCAGCTCCTGGAAGATGCGCTCGATCTGCCGCTGCTCGGTGAGCTGGGCCTCGATTGGCCCGCGCATTTCCTCGAAGGTGTATTCACCGGCCGGCTGGACGTCAGTCACCTCGACCACGACCCACGCTGTCCGGTCGCGCACCGGGAAGGGGAACGGGCCCACGATGTCGCCTTCTGCGGCGCCGGCCATCGGTTGCTGGTACGCGGGGGGGAGCGCCTCCGCCAGGCGCGGGCGGGGAAAGGCGGTGGAGTCTGGAATCTCGGCGTCGAGTTGCCCGCGGAATTCATCGAGCAGCACTCCGAACTCCTCGCCCGCGCGTGCCCGCCGGGCGATCTCGTCCGCGGTGGTCCGCGTGCGCTCGTCCCCGGTGGTGTCCAGCTCGGGGTGGATCAGGATGTGGTGTGCGTTCACCTCGCCCGGCCGCACCCGCTCGGCCTTGATGACGTGCCAGCCGAATTGGGTGCGGACCGGTTCGCTGATCTGCCCGGCGATCAGGCGGAACGCGGCGTCCTCGAACTCGCGCACCATCTGGCCGCGCCGGAACCACCCCAGATCCCCGCCGGCGGACGCGGAGGCATCGTGGCTGTGCTCGCGGGCCAGCTCGGCGAAGTCCTCGCCGGCGCGGGCGCGGGCCAGGACGCTGTCGATCGTCGCCTCGGCCGTGGCCCACGCGGAGTCGGACGCCGCCGGGCTGATCACGGTCTGGCGGATGGTGACCATCTCGGGCCGCTGGCCCAGCTCGCCGCGGCGGGCCTCGAACACCTGGCGGACCTCCGCTTCGGTGATCACGACCGACGCGGCGGTGCGCAGCCGCACGGCCATGAAGAGCTGCCGGATCTGCTCCCGCCGGATCTGCTGGGTCATGATATCGCGGTACTCCCCCTGCGTGATCCCCTCCTGCTGGAGCGCCCTCAGGAAGGCGGCGCTTCCGCCCATCCGCTGAATGGTCTGCTCGAGCAGCTGATTGACTCGGCTCGTGATCTCGGCTTCCTCGGGGATGAGCGCGGAGTCCCGCCGGGCGGCCTGGAGGATCAGGAGCTGGTCCACCAGTACCTCGAGCGTCTGTTCCTCAATCTCCGCCATCGCGGCCGGATCGTTCGGGATCTGGCCCTGAGCGCGGAGGGTGAGGACGTACTCCTGCAGCTCGGTCAGCGTGACCACGGAGTCACCCACGACCGCGACGATGCGCTCGACCACCTCGCCCGGATCGGTGTGCACGAGCCCTTGGGCCGCGAGCGGTCGCGGCGAAGCGGCGGCGCCCGCGACCAGTGGGAGGGCGGCGAAAAGGAGGAATCGGACGGAACGGGTCATCCTGCGAGCTCGCGCCGGTGGACGGTGACGAACGCGGTGACGAAGAGGGCCGGGGACGCTCCACCGTGGAGGTACCCCGGCCCGACTCGTCCTAACCGTCCTGTCCTGCGGGGGTTCCTCGGACGGCTCACCCACCCGGGGCACCCGGAACGGGGGCCGGCCCCGCGGCCGAGTCGGTCGGCGGCGCTGGCGGTCCGTCCGGCGGCAGCTCGAACGGATTGTTCTGCGCGGGCCCGCGCGCCGCGGCGACCTGCGTGACCACGCGCTGAACCGCCTCGTCCATCACCTCGACGGGATATTGCTGGCGCAGCGTGAGCGCCGAGATCCCACCCAGCGGGATCACCTCCCGCTCGGCTCGGAGGATGCCCTGGAGCAGCTCGCTCACCGCCCGCTCGATCGCCTGCTCCCGCGACTCCCCCTCCGCCGGCTGGATGCCTAGCAGCCCCAGCTCGAGCGCGGTCTCGCGGAAGAAGTTCCTCGCCGCCTGCTGCACGGAGTCCTGGCGGGCCTGGCTCGGGCCGATCCCGTGACTCTCCGCCTCCGTGATCAGCAGCTCGCGCTGGGCGAGCTGGCGCAGGATGTTGTCGACGATCTGCTGGTCGGTGGCCTGCACGACCTGGGAGCGGTAGTTCGGCTCACGCGGCTGCAGGAAGGTGCGCACCTCATCGACCGTGACCTCGCCTCCCTGATACTCGACCAGCGCCCGGCGTCCGGCCCGACCGGCGAGCCGCGCGGTAGGATTGCGGGCCAGCTTGCGCACCACGTCGGTGGCGCCCTCGGCGATCTCGACGTTGCCGCGCGCTTCGACCCCGGTCACGTACAGCGACTCGGCCCGCATGATCAGCTCGGCCTGCATCTGCCCGCGGAAGTCCTCCCCGAGCTCCTCGAACGCGGGGACGTCCTTCTCATCGACGCGGATGATGTGGTAGCCGAAGGGGGTCGCCACCACGTCCGAGACCTCGCCGGGCTCGAGCGCGAAGGACGCCGAGTCGAAGGGACCGACCATCTCGCCGCGGCCGAAGAAACCCAGGTTGCCTCCCTGCGCCGCGGTGGCATCCACGCTGTACTGCCGCGCCAGGTCCTCGAAGCTCTCGCCCGCGCGGATGCGCGTCAGCAGCTCACTCGCGAGGGCGCGCACGCTGTCCCGCTGCGCGGGCGTGGCGCCCTCCGGCGGCTGCAGGAGAATGTGCCGCGCGCGCACGCGCGCCCCGGGCGCCTCCCGCGCGAAGCGCTGCCGCACGTCCGCGTCGGAGAGCGCGGTGTCGACCTGAATCACCGAGTCGCGCAGCACGGTGATCATCTCGATCTCCTTCTGCTCCGTGAGCAGCGGTTCCAGATCGAGCTGCGAGAAGGTGCTGTCTTCGGCGGCCGCGGTCGCGAGCAGCGCATAGTCGATCCATAGGTCCGCGAGCGCCTGCACGACCTCCGGCTGGTTGGGGATCCCCGCCTCGGGCGCGAGCAGGGCGGTCGCCTCCTCCACCTGGAGATCGTGCCCTGCGGCCCGCGCCACCACGTCGGCGCCACCTCGGTCGCAGGCGGCGGTCGCGAGGAGGCCGATCAAGATTGTCCAGCGCAGCTGCTTCATCGCTCACTCCGTGGCGGGGGGCCCGGCATCCGGTCGGACGCGCGCTCCGCTCCGTTCTCCGATCCGAACGTCCTTTGCGCTGCATCTCCCGCAGCGTGCTGCACGTCAGGCTGCCGCGCGGCCCTCGAGCAGCGCCGCCAGCGCTTTCACCAGAGTATCGGTGAGGGGAAGCGGACCGACCTGCCGCAGCTCCAGGGACAGCGGCGTCATGCGCCGCACCTCCACCTCCACCTGCCGGTCCCGGAGCGGTGCCTCCAGGGTCGTCAGGCGCGGTACGACCCCTGGCCTGAAGGTGATTCGCGCGGTCCGGTCCCGGACTAGGATGCGCTCGATCCCCAGGGTGCGGCCCAGTAGGCGCAGGGTCGCCTGATCGAGGAGCCGCTCCACCTCGGGGGGCAGTGGACCGAACCGGTCGGCCAGCTCCTGCTGGAGGGCGTCCACCTCGGCGTGCCGACCGATGCGGGAAAGGCGCCGATAAAGATGCAACTTCTGCCCCGAATCGGAAATGTACCCTTCCGGCAGGAACGCGGATCCACCCAGCACGATGTCCGGCTCGGGGTGCTCCACCTCGCCTTCCTTCTCGCACAGCTTCTCGACCGTGCGCTCGAGCAGCCTCAGGTAGACGTCGAGCCCGACGGCGTGCGCGAATCCGGACTGGTCCGCACCGAGCAGGTTGCCAGCGCCCCTGAGCTCCAGATCCTTGAGCGCGACCGAATAGCCGCTGCCCAGCTCGGTATAGTGCTCGAGCACCTTGAGGCGCCGCTCGGCTTCCTCGGAGAGGTTCTGGGGCACGATCAGGTAGCAGTGCGCGCGCCGATCACTGCGCCCCACCCGCCCCCGGATCTGGTAGAGCTGCGACAGCCCGAAACGCTCCGCGTGATCGACGATGAGCGTGTTCGCGTTCGGTACGTCGAGCCCGTTCTCGATGATCGCCGAGCAGACGAGCACGTCGACCTTTCCCTCCACGAACCACGTCATCACCTCGTCCAGCTCGCGCGGGGTCATCTGCCCGTGCGCCACGTCGACTCGCGCCTCCGGGGCCAGGCGCGCGACCCGGTCGGCGGCCGATTCGATCGTCTCCACGCGGTTGTGGAGGAAGAACACCTGGCCTCCCCGGTCGAGCTCGCGCGCGATCGCATCGGTGACCATGTGGTCGCTCCACGGCGCGACATGGGTGAGGATCGGCATCCGGTTGCGGGGGGGCGTGCGGATCAGCGAGAGGTCGCGGATCCGGCTGAGCGAGAGATAGAGCGTGCGCGGGATGGGCGTCGCGGTGAGCGTGAGCACGTCTAAAGTTGCGCGCAGCTCCTTGAGCCGCTCCTTGTGCTTGACTCCGAAGCGCTGCTCCTCATCGACCACGAGCAACCCGAGATGCTTGAACTCGACGTCGGGGGAGAGCAGGCGGTGCGTGCCGATGACGATGTCGACCTCGCCGCGCGCGAGACGCTCCAGCAGCTCGCGGGTCTCACGGGCGCCCCGGAAGCGTGAGAGCGCGGCGACCTTGACCGGATAGTCGGCGAGCCGCTCCTCGAAGGTGTGGCGGTGCTGCTCGACCAGGATCGTGGTCGGCGCGAGCACGGCGACCTGCTTGCCATCCTGGACCGCCTTGAAGGCGGCGCGTACCGCGATCTCGGTCTTCCCGTAGCCCACGTCGCCGCAGATCAGCCGGTCCATGGGCCGGGGGGACTCCAAGTCCTTCTTCACGTCCTCGGTGGCCCGCCGCTGGTCGGGGGTGTCCTCGTACAGGAAGGATGATTCCATCTCCTTCTGCCAGCGGCTGTCGGGCGAGTAGGGGGCGCGCTCCGCCGTCTCGCGGCGCGCGTAGAGCTGGAGCAGCTCTGCGGTCATCTGCTCGATCGCGGCCTCGGTCCTCCGGCGCAGCGTCTTCCACTGTTTGCCACCGATCCGGTGGACCTGCGGTGGCTCTGCCTCCTCGGTCTCGCCGACCCAGCGCTCGATCAGGTCGAGCCGATACACGGGCACGCGCAGGATCTCGCCCCCCGCGTACTCGATCGCGAGCGACTCCATCTCCTGCCCGCCGACCGTAATGCGCTCGAGTCCGAGGAACTTGCCGACGCCGTGGTCGAGGTGGACCACGTAATTGCCGGAGGTGAGCTGCGCGAGGCTCTCGAGCGCGACCGCGCCGCGGAAGCGGCGGCCGCGCCGGATGCGCTGTGAGCGCTTGAAGATCTCGTGATCGGTGAGCACGCGCAGCTGCGGCCGGACACAGCCGGCAACGAATCCGGCCTCGAGCGCGCCCACCATGATCCGAGTGCCGGGCGGGAGCGCGCCGCGGCGATCGCCGAGGATCTCCTCGAGCCGCTGCGCCTGCCCCTCGTTGTCGCACACGATCAGCGTCTGCGCGCCTTGGACCGCGCCCGCGCGCAGGAGGGCGTCCAGGCGCTCCATGTCGCGCTCGATCGCAGGCGACGGCTCGCAGCCGAGCGAGAGCGCGCCACCGGCACGCTCTCGTAGCTCTAGCACGGGGAAGTCCGCGAGCATCCGCTCCGCCTCTTCCGGGTCGAGGAACAGCGTGCGCGGGGCCGGCACGGTGCGTCTCTGCTCGACCAACTCGGCGTGGAAGCGCTCCACCTGCTCCCAGGTCCGGCGTAGGGACGCTGGCCAGGAGGCCTCTCCCGTGCGCACGAGCACCGCGTCGCGCGGGAGCAGCTCGAGCAGCGAGCGTGCGACCGGAGCGGCGGCCGCGTCTCCTCCGCCCCCACGGAAGTCCACCGGCAGCACGTGCGCCTCGGCGAGCTCGCCCGTGGAGCGCTGGTCGAGGATGTCGAAGGTGCGGATCGAGGCGATCTCGTCTCCCCAGAACTCGACGCGCACGGGCTCCGGAGAGCCGAAGGAGAAGAGATCCAGGAGCCCGCCTCGCACCGCGAACTGCCCCACCTCCTCCACCAGTGCGACCCGCTCGAAGCCGCGCTCCTCGAGCGCGCCGACCAGCTCGGTAAGGGACTGCGGCTCGCCCACGCGCAGGGTGAGGCGGAGGTGGGCGAGGTGGTCGGGCACCGGCGCGCGCTCCTGGAGGGCCCTGAGCGTGGTCACGAACAGCCGCGCGCGCCCCGAGAAGAGCGCCTCGACCGCCTCCACGCGCAGCCCGCCGATCTCGCGGTGCGGCTCGGCCGATTCGTATGGCAGCGTTTCCAGCTGGGGGTAGAGCGCCGACGCGCCCTCGCCCAGCAGCGTCTCCAGGTCCGCCGCCGCCGCCGCTGCGGCCGCGGGATCGACGGCGACCACGACCAGCAGGCGGCCGGTCGCACGGTGCAGCGCGGCTACGAGCGCGGTGCGGGACGATCCGAACGCATCGCCGACCACCAGCGCGTCGCCCGGCGCGGGCATGCGCGAGATCAGCGAGCGGACGGGGGGACACGCCTCCAGCGCGTCGAGGATCGCGTTGGGCGAGGAGGGGCGCGGCGCGGGAGACGCCCGAATCACGGCCAGCGCCCTCCTGAACGAGAGCGCATCACGTCACCCCGCCGACACGGTGGCCGGCGGCTGCGACCGGGTGCGGCGCGCGGTGCTGGGCCTGCGAGCCGAGCCGGTGGCCGCGATCCAGCTCTCCGCGACCAACAGGAGCAGCACGGCGACGAGGAGCGGGCGCCAGAGCTCGCGACCCTGCCGCTCCGTGAACACCGCGTCGCGCCACACCTCTGGATCGTCGATCACGCGGGCGCCGGGGCCCAGCGCGCGCGCGACCCCGGCCTCGTCGGCGGCGTCGAGCAGCGACTCCGATAGGGGCGGGTTCACGGCGACCAGCGCGAGCACGCTATCGCCCCCGAGGATGCGGTACACGCCGTCGTCCCGGGTGGCGCGGAAGTCCTGCGTGCCGTCGACCGGGTGGCGCACGCCGTCGGGCGTTTCGACCGCGGTCGCGCTGCTCGGCAGTGGAAGCCCGGTGCCGGCGGGGACGGCCTGCGAGCCTCCCTCGGTCCCCGGCGGGGCCACGAGCCACTCGAGCAGCGGGATCATGAACGCGGACACCGGCAGGTCGGTCGCTTCCGGATCCATGGGAGAGCCGACCAGCCGGTACGTGCCGGGCTCCCCCCGCGTCACCACGAGCCCGACCACGAGCCACGGCGCGCCGTCGGAGAGGCGCGCGACCACCTCGGAGCCCGAGTCGGCCGCTCCCGTGAGGCGGTATCCCGTGGCGACGCTCACCTGGTCGAGCGGGAAGGGAAGGCGGTGTTCACGAATCCGTGCCTCGCCGCGCGCCTCGGCGGCTTCGTAGCGCCAGGGGATCCCCGCCTCCGCGAGCCGGCGGTTGAGCCCCGGCAGGAGGGCGGGGTCGCCCGGGGGGATCACTATCACGGTGCGCCCCGCGCGTACCGCCACGGCCCCGTTGCCCGCCACCGCGAGCACCACGTCCACGTCCCCCTCGCCCCGCCGCACCCGCCCCGCCTCGGCGAGCACGGCGAGCGCCTCGTCGAGGAAGTAGGCATCCTCTCCGCCGGTGCGCAGCGCGACGGCCGGCGGAGGGCGCACGGCGAGCGCGAACCAGCGCCGGTCGTCCCCGGCGAGATCGTCCGGGTCAGTCTCAACGTATCCGGAGACCCACCCCTGCGGAAAGGGGCCGAAGGGCAGGGTCGTCGTCATCCCCGGAGCGACGCGCGTCGCTCCGCGGATCTGATCGGCCACGACGAGCCGGAGGGGTGCCTCGGCCGTATCCCCTCCGAGCCCGACCGCCAGCTCGGTCCGCCGGCCGGCCAGCAGCGGAAGCCCGCCGCCCACCAGGACGCTGCCGAGGTACCGATTGGACGCGGGCTCTCCGGCTGCGCCGCGGAAGACCAGCACCGGTGCTTCCGGCGGCGGCTCCGCGGGATCGTCCAGCGCCGTGGCCTGGAGATCGGTGAGCACGTGCACCTCCGCGGCGGCGAGCCCCGCCTGCGCGACCAGGGCCGCGGCCCGGCGCGCTGCCTGCGCGAGGTCGGCCCCGGCGGCGCTCACCTCGGTGGCGGCGACCCGCGCACGCGCGTCCGCGGCGCTACCGGGCGTCGCCACGTCCCACGGCTCGCCCGCGCGCAGCACCCAGATGCGGTCTTCGTCGCCGGCCTGTTCGATCGCGTCCAGCGCGGCCCACTTGAGCCCGTCCAGCACGCGCACTCCCTCCACGACCCGCCCCGAGCTCATCGAGTTATCGATCACGATCGCGAGTGCGGTGCTCGGGTGCGCGCCCCTGCCACCCCTCAGGAAGGGTCGCCCGGCGGCGAGCGTGACCAGGAGGATCGCAGCGACCCGGAGCAGGAGCAGTAGCAGCTGTCGGACCCGGATGCGGCGCGCGTGATCGCGCTCGGTGCGGAGCAGGTAGCGGAGCGCGGGGAAGGGCACCCGCTTCCCCGCGGGTCGATGGAAGAGGTGCAGGAGCAGCGGCACGGCGATCGCCGCGGCGGCGAGCAGTAACAGAGGACTCAGGAATCCCACGCGCGGATCCTACCCCAGCCGCTCGCGCTTTCTCAGATACGCGCGCAGCGCGCGCGAGAGCGGCTGGTCCGTGTCGAGCACGACGTGGTCGATGCCGTGGGGGCGCGTGCTCCGCTCCCATTCCGTGAGCGCGGCCGACAGCGCGTCCCGGTACTCCGTCCGCACGTCGGCAACCGCGACCTGGATCTCCTGATCGGTCTCGGGATCGAAGAAGCGCGCCTCCGACCGCGCCGGCAGCTCCCGCTCGCCCGGGTCGAGCAGATGGAAGGCCAGGACCTCGTGCCCGCGAAGGCGCAGGTAGCGGAGCGCGGCGCGCGTGCTCTCCGGATCGACCAGCAGGTCGGAGAGCAGGATCACTAGCCCGCGTCGGCGCAGACGAACCGCGAGATCGCGCAGCGCGGTCTGCGCGGAGGTGCCGCCCTCGGCCTCGACCGGGCTCAGCCGGCGCACCAGATCGTGCCACTGCCGGCGTCCTCCGCGCGGGGCGACGTCGAGCGCGATGCGATCGTGGAAGGTGACCAGTCCGACCGAGTCCCCCTGACGCAGCAGGATGAGCGCGAGGGAGGCTGCCAGGTGCTTCGCGTACCAGAGCTTGGTGGGCAGCGTGTTCGGGGCGGACGACCATCCCATGGAGCGGCTCACGTCCAGCAAGAGGTAGGCCCGCAGGTTGGTCTCCTCCTCGAACTGCTTGACGTAGTAGCGGTCCGAGCGCCCGTACATCCGCCAGTCGATGTAGCGGAGATCGTCTCCAGCCTGATACGCCCGGTGCTCGGCGAACTCGGCGGAGAACCCGCGGTGGGGGGAGCGGTGGAGCCCCTTCAGGAAGCCCTCCACCACCTGGCGGGCCACGAACTCCATCCCGCCGAGCTGCGAGAGGGAGGCGGGATCGAGCAGGTCGAGCCGGCCGCGCTGGCGGGGATTGACGGGGGAGCGCTCGGGGGCGGCCATGGAGGGAGCGAAGCTAGACGAGAACGGCGGCAGGGGTCAACGCGGGGGCCCGGCTGTCCTCCGCGGCGCGGATGCTGTCCCTGTGAGGGGACGCCCCGGGCGCGGGTTGAGATCCAACCCGTTACGGAACAACATGATATGGGAACGCGTACGGTGGCACGGCCTCTGCTCCACTCCCCGCCGGACTCTCCGCGCACTCCGAAGGTTCGTCAACATGGTTGGATCCAACCCACTGGGTCGATCGGGCGTCGCGCTCGCCGCCCTGCTCGCCCTCGGACCCCGGCATGCTCGGGCGCAGGTCGCGCTCGGGCCGGCCGAGCCCGTGGAGGCCTGCATCTGGCTCGACCGGGGCGTGGAGCCGATCGTCCAGCGCGGCGACCGGCTCCGGGTCTATTACCGAATCCGTGCGCGACGCGTACGTCGCGATCTTCCAGATCGATACCGCCGGGATCGCGCGCCTGGTCTTCCCGCGGTCGTCGAGCGAGGATCACTCCGCGCGCGGCGGGCGCGACTACCGCCTGCTCTTTCCGGGCTCGCCCTACTGGTACGTCCAGGACGATCCTGGGGTCGGCTATTTCTTCCTGGTCGCGTCCCCCGAGCCCTTCGACTTCTCGGCCTTTCGCTTCTCCCCCTATGCCCGCGGGTGGGACCTGAGCCTGGCGCGGCGACGCGTTTACCGGGACCCCTATGTCGCGACGGACGACTACGTGGCGGCTCTGATCCCGGACTGGGAGCGGGCACCCTACGCGCTCGACTTCGCGACCTACAACGTCGGGGAGCGCTACGAGTATCCGCGCTTCCTCTGCTACGACTGCCACGGCTTCCGCAACTACGCGACCTGGAATCCCTACTACGCCGCCTGCGTGAGCTTCCGCGTCGTCATCTTCGACGATCCATACTTCTACCCGGTGCGCCGATACCGCTCCGATCGCGTGGTGTGGACGCAGCCGGTGGCATGGGACCGTCCGCGCTTCGCGTTTAGGGAGCGCGAGGGCGGGGGCCGGCTCTCCGGCGCGATCCGTCCGGGGGGGCGGGAAGCGTCGTGCCGAGCACGGGTCCCACCGACTTCGGAGTGATCCGCGGCCGGCCCTTGCGGCCGGCGGCAGAGCGGGCGTATGGCGGTGGGATCCGCGGCAATGCGACCGCGCTGAGCCAGCCGAGCGGGGTGGCCGCGCCCGCGCCGTGGCTCGGAAGGCGAGCGGCAGGAGCCCGGGCGCCAGACCGCAGATCCCTCTCGGGTCGCGCCGGAGGAGCCGCGGGAGCGGGTCCGTCCCGTGCTGCGCCGGCGGCCGAGCGAGGGGGCGGGACGCGCGCGCCCGGCGAATCCGCCGGCGAGCCCGGAGGAGGACCGGCGCGCCCCTGAGGCGAGCCCCTCCGATCGAGGTAGGGGCGCCACCACGAGCCCCGCGCCCCCTCGGCCCACGGCCGATCCTCCGGAGCTGCCACCGCAGCACGGCGGCTCGGGGGACGGCGCCCGGCAGCCGCCCCGCCGCGAGACTCCGAGCGCGCGCCCGCAGGGCTCGGGGGGCACGGCTGCCCCCAGAGGTGGGAGGGAGATGCCGACCGTGCGCAGGACGTCGGCCGGGCAGCCGGTGGTGAGGCGGTAGAGGCGAGCGCGGCGCGTTCTTCCTGCCCACACGCGGTGCCGCGCAGACCCCCGCGCCGGCCTCGCTCCGCATCCGCGTCGTGGATGCCTCCGACGGGTCGACGCTGGCCGGCGCCGTGGTCGGGTTTCCGCGCTCTCCCTCTTCGCGCTCACCGACACTGCCGGCGTCTCCGGTCGGGTTCGGCTGCTGACCCTCACCTGAACCCGATCGCCGCTCGCCCGGAAATCGTGTTGTAGTCGCCCATCCCGTATTCCGCGCTCAGCTTGAGCAGGATCAGATCGAGCTGCGCTCCCACCGCGAGCCGCTGCGTCCGGTCCACTTCCTGCTTGAAGCGGACGCGGGTCTGATCGGGCGGAAGTCCGGAGTTGTCCTCGGGATTCTCGACCGTGTAGTCCAGGTCGACGTTCGCCTTGTAGGTGGAGCCATGGGCGTAGACCGAGAGCGGGCCGATGCCGGCGCTCGCGACCAGTCCGAGCGTGTTGCCCGACGCCTCGAGGTAGTCGCCTAGCTCGAGCTTCTGCGTGCCGGCCGTCACCGATACGGCCCAGAACGGGGTGGGGATGGGCAGCCACTGGGTGAGGTCGTGCATCACGCCGATGCCGAACGCGCTAAAGTCGCCCACCTCGTCGGCGCCCACCAGGGCGCCCACGTCGATGGTCGGGATGACGCGCGCCATGATCTGGGTGCCGAAGCCGACCCCGAGCGCCGCGTCGATCGCCGCGAAGGGCGCGACCGGCAGCTCGACCCCCTGGGGGAACTCGATGTTGAAATTCTCGGGGTCCTGGAGTGCGAGCAGAAGGTCCTGGCGGTACTGACCCTCCGGTCGGAGCACCACGCCCGCGCCTTTACCCGCGACGGTGGGACTGCGTGGGCTCGATGCCCCGTAGGGCTCTGTGTACGTGCGTCCCTGGAAGGTTACGCTCGTCGGCAGCACGACGGCGAACGTCTCGTCCTCCTCCTCGAAGAGTGATCCAACCACCCGCAGGCCGAGCGAGAACCCGAGCGTCCCGTGCGGATCGGCGGAGGAGACGTAGCCTCCGGTCAGGGCGTGACCGAGCCCGCGTGCGAGCGGTCCCACGTACCCCTGTGCGTTGCCGCTGGCTAGCGCGGAGAGCAGTTCGCCAATGTCCTGTGCCCGCGCGGGGGAGGCGAGGGCCAGCAGACAGAGCAGTGAAGCGAGGGACGTCCTGCGCACGGTCGACTCCGATCCTCGGGGTTGGTGATGGCCATCGAAGCCACACCTCTACCCGGGCATGCTGCGGAAAGTTGGATGGGGGAACCTCTGCCGCCGGCGGTCGGGAGTCGGTGCCGCCCGATTCAGCGAAGCCAATTCTCCACGGACAGCTCGGTGATCCGACCGAACTCCCGCACGTTGTCGGTGACCAGCGTATGGTCCGTGGCGATCGCGTGCGCGGCGATCAGGAGGTCGTTCCCCCCGATCGGCCGTCCCGCCTGTTCGAGGCGTGTGCGGAGCGAGCCGTACGTGGCATCGGCAGGGGCTTCGAAGGGCAGCACGGCGAGCATTCCGAGCACCGCTCCCAGTTGGGCCGCCAGCCGGGCCGATCCCCTGTTCGTGGCTCCATATCGAAGCTCGGCCGCGACGATGATGCTCGTGCGGACCTCTGCTTCGCCCACCTCCCGAATGCGTCGAGCGATTCGACCCTGCGGGTTCGGCACGAGGTCGGAGACCACGTTCGTATCGAGCAGGTAGCCCATCAGAGCTCGACCAAATCGATCGGCAGGTCACGGATCGGCGGGAAGTCGTCCGCGATCGGTTGCAGGGTCTCCAGCAGTGCCAGCAGCGAGGTCGGGCGGGCCGGTTCGATGATCAACCGGTCGCCCTCCTTGCGCAGAATGGCTTCCTCTCCGGGCAGCTCGTACTCGCGTGGAATGCGCACCGCTTGATTCCGGCCATTCTTGAAGAGCTTGACTCGTCGTTCAGCGCTCACGGTTCTCCCTGGTGCTCTAGCACGTCTGACATATGCCATGGCATATGTCAGACCGCGCCTCCTGAGAAGCGCTTCGAACCGACCAGCGGACCGCCGGGGGCCGGGGATCGTTATGTTTTCAGGCTCACCGCCGGATGTGGCGTGGCGGAGCAACACCCAGGAATTCGGCAGGAACTCGGCCGTGCGCCTCGATCATATTCGCAACTTCTGCATCGTTGCCCACATCGACCACGGGAAGACCACGCTCGCCGACCGGCTGCTCGAGCGGACGGCGACCCTCGACCGCCGGCAAATGCGCGAGCAGGTGCTCGACGTGAACGAGCTCGAGCGCGAGCGCGGGATCACGATCAAGCTGCACGCCGTCCGCATGGACTACACGGTGGCAGACGGCGAGCGGTACGAGCTGAACCTGATCGACACCCCTGGGCACGTGGACTTCACGTACGAGGTGTCGCGGTCGCTGGTGGCATGCGAGGGGGCGATCCTGGTCGTGGACGCGAGCCAGGGGGTGCAGGCGCAGACCATCTCGAATCTATTCCTCGCGCTGGATGCCGGGCTCGAGATCATCCCGGTGCTCAACAAGATCGACCTCCCGAGTGCGGAGCCGGAGCGGCGCCGCGCGGAGGTGAGCGAGCTGCTCGGCGTGGATCCCGAGAGCGTGCTGCTAGTCTCGGCCAAGGAGGGCGTGGGGGTGGACGCCGTGCTCGAGGCCGTGGTGAACCGAGTGCCGCCTCCGCGCGGCGACGCGATCGCCCCCCTGCGCGCGCTCATCTTCGACTCGTACTACGATCAGTACCTGGGCGCGGTCCCGAGCATCCGGGTCGTGGATGGAGAGATCCGGGCCGGAACGACGATCACCTTCGGGGCCGTGGACGCGCGCTACGAGGTGACGGAGGTCGGCTACTACCGCCTCGGGCGGGTGCAGCAGGACGCGCTCGGACCCGGCGAGGTCGGCTACGTGGCCGCTGCGATCAAGGAGGTGTCGCACACACGCGTGGGCGACACCGTCCTCGACGCGAACCACCGCGCGCTGGAGCTGCTCCCCGGCTACCAGGACGTGCATCCGATGGTCTTCGCGGGCCTCTATCCCACCTACTCGGACAACTACGAGGATCTGCGCGAGGCGCTCGAGCGGCTCAAGCTCAACGACGCCAGCCTGCACTACGAACCGGAGACGTCGGTGGCGCTCGGGTTCGGCTTCCGCTGCGGGTTCCTGGGGCTGCTCCACATGGAGATCGTGCAGGAGCGGCTCGAGCGGGAGTTCGGCGTGGAGCTGATCAACACCGTGCCGAACGTCGAGTACCACGTGAAGCTGACCGACGACTCCGAGCAGATCATCGAGAGTCCGACCGCGCTCCCGGAGCGGGGGAAGATCGAATCGATCGCGGAGCCGATCGTGCGGGTGCGCATCGTCTCACCGGCCGAGTATATCGGCAACGTTCAGAAGCTCGCGCACGATCGGCGCGCGACGTTCCGGGGGATGAGCTATCTGGACAAGGAGCGCGTCGAGCTCGACTACGAGCTGCCGCTCGCTGAAATTGTGCTCGACTTCTACGATCGCATCAAGAGTTCGACGCGCGGCTACGCGGCCATGGACTACGAATTCCTGGAGTACCGGCCAGGCGATCTGGTCAAGCTCGACATCCTGGTGAACGGGGATCCGGTGGACGCGTTCAGCGTGATCATCCACCGCGACAAGGCGTTCGAGTACGGCCGTGAGCTGACGCAGAAGCTCAAGCAGCTGATCCCCCGCCAGCAGTTCGAGGTGGTGCTCCAGGCGACGATCGGCGCCAAGATCATCGCGCGGGAGACGGTCAAGCCCGTTCGCAAGAACGTGACCGCGAAGTGCTACGGGGGCGACATCACCCGCAAGCGCAAGCTCCTCGAGAAACAGAGGGAGGGGAAGAAGCGGATGAAGCAGGTCGGCACCGTCGAGATCCCGCAGGAGGCTTTCCTCGCGGTGCTCTCGCTCGGTGAGTGATCCGCCGGGCGCCGAGCCGGACGCCGAGGTCGATGCGGATCTCCGTCGTCCTGTCGACGTACGACCGCCCTCGCGACCTGGCGCTCGTGCTCGCGGGCTACGCGCTCCAGGACGACCCCGACTTCGAGATCGTGGTGGCCGACGACGGCTCGGGCCCTGAGACCGCTGCGGCGATCGCGGACACGGCCCGGAGCGGCCCGCCGATTCGACACGTCTGGCACCCGGACCGGGGCTTCCGGAAGACCGAGAGCCTCGACCGCGCAACCCTGCACGCGAAGGGGGACTACCTGATCTTCTCGGACGGGGACTGCATCCCGCGGCCCGACTTCGTCTCCACGCATCGGCGGCTGGTCCGCCCTGGCCGCTTCCTCTCGGGAGGCTACGTTCGGCTCCCGGCCGCGCTCACGCCGGACGACGTGCGCGCCGGATGGGTCTGGAAGGGGGCCGAGCTGCGGCGGCGGGGCGTTGCCCCGCGCGCGGCGGCCTTGCGCTTCCTCCTCCCTGGACCCTTGCCCGCGCTGCTCGACCGGATCACACCGACCCGCACGAGCTGGAACGGGATGAACGCATCCACCTGGAGGGAGGCCGTGCTGGCCGTGAACGGCTTTGACCTGGAGCTGGAGTACGGCGGGCTCGACCGCGAGTTCGGGCAGCGCCTCGAGAATCTGGGCTGCCGCGGGGTGCAGGTGCGCCACCGCGCGGTCCTGCTGCACCTTCACCACGACCGTCCCTACCGGGACGCCGCCGTCACTGCCCGCCAGCGCGCACTCAGGGATGAGCTGAAGGCGAGTGGCCGGACGCGCGCGCTGCGCGGAATCGACGAATTGCCGGACGTGTCCACCACGCCCCCGCGGGAGGCCACATGAGAGGCCACATGATCGGTGAAGCAGCCCTGGAGACTGAGCCCCGCGCTGACGGCCCGCGCTGGATCGTGGGGGTCGACATCGGGGGGACCAACATTGTGGTTGGCCTGGTCCCGCTCGAGGGCGGCGCTCCCGTCGGTCTGCACAACCTCCCCACCGACGCGGTGCGGGGCGCGGATTTCGTGGTGCAGCGCGTGGCGGGCATGGTGGCCGAGGCGATCCGCGAGACCCTCGCCGAACACGGGGGTGCCCGGGCCGACGTCGCCGGGGTGGGGATCGGATCTCCCGGTCCGCTCGACCGCGAAACCGGGGTGGTGATCAACACGCCGAATCTGGGGTGGACGAACCTCCCCCTGCGGGACCTGGTGAGCGACGCGGTGGGGCTCCCGGCGGCGCTCGACAACGACGCGAACTGCGCCACTTACGGCGAGTGGTGGCAGGGAGCCGGGCGGGGCGTCGACAACCTGATCGGGCTCACCCTCGGCACCGGGATCGGCGGCGGCATCGTCCTGAACGGCGAGATCATCCACGGCGCCTCCGACGCCGCCGGGGAGATCGGACACATGACCATCGAGTTCACCGGTCGCAAGTGCAAGTGCGGCAACTACGGCTGTCTCGAGGCCTACTGCTCGGGCCCGAACATCGCGGCGCGCGCGCGCGAAGGGCTCGACGCCGGCTACGAGTCGGTGCTCACCGATCTCGTCGACGGACAGCTCGACCGCATCACCGCCGCCACCGTGTACGAGGCCGCCGT
Organism: Gemmatimonadales bacterium UBA6960; assembly: GCA_963580305.1. Classification (GTDB taxonomy): domain Bacteria; phylum Gemmatimonadota; class Gemmatimonadetes; order Longimicrobiales; family Gaopeijiaceae; genus UBA2988. The sequence continues at coordinate 17,655 of CAUZJY010000002.1, read as the reverse complement.
GCTGGGAGATCGCTACGCCAACGAGGTGATGGTCGAGACCGCCAAGATCCTGGGCGCTGGCATCGCCAACGTGATCAACATCTTCAACCCGGAGGTGGTGGTGATCGCAGGCGGAGTGACGCGCGCCGGCGAGCATCTGTTCGCGCCGCTGCGTACCGAGGTGCGGCGGCGCGCATTCCGCTCCGCGTACGATGCCTGCCAGATCCTGCCCGCCGCGCTACCCGAGACCGCCGGGGTGATCGGCGCGGCCGCCGTGTTCAAGAAGGCCGCGTTCGGCGCGGTCTGAGGTGCCCCGTGGCGCGTCCTCTCCGACTGGGCGTGATCGGCACGCTGGTCTGGGATACGATCGTCCGGGAGGACCGGTTCGGGCCGGTCGAGGAGTGGGGCGGGATCGCGTACGCGCTCGAGGCGCTCTCGGCCGGCCTGACGGACGAGTGGGAGATCGTTCCGCTGGTCAAGGTCGGCCACGATCTCGCGGAGCGTGCGCTCGGCTTCCTGGGCGGGGTCCCGCGGGTGTGGGTGGAGCGGGGGATCAAGGTCGTGCCCGAGCCCAACAACCGTGTCGAGCTGGTCTACCAGGGGCAGAGTCGCAGAACCGAGCGGCTGCGCGGCGGCGTACCCCCTTGGCTGTGGCCCGAGCTGGCGCCGCTCGTGCGCGATTGCGACGCGCTCTACGTGAACTTCATCTCGGGCTTCGAGATGGAGCTCGACACCGCGCGCGCGCTGCGCGCGGGCTACCCGGGACCGACCTATGCCGACCTCCATTCGCTCTTTCTGGGGATCGGCGCGGCCGGCCTCCGCGTCCCGCGCGAGCTCCCGCTCTGGCACGAATGGCTGCGCTGCTTCGACGCCATCCAGGTGAACGAGGACGAGTTCGGGCTGCTCGGACGTGCGTGGGGGGATCCCTGGGAGCTCGCGGCCGCGAGCGTGGGCCCCGCCGCCGAGCTCAAGCTGATCGCCGTCACGCTGGGCCCCCGTGGCGCCGCCTACGTGGCGGGCCCGGGGATGCGGGCCGATCCCCGGAGCTGGCCTCCGGCTCGGCACCGGCTGGGCGCGACCGGCACGGCATGGAGCGCACGGATCGCCAACACGGGCGAGTCCAAGCGCGGCGACCCGACCGGTTGCGGAGACGTCTGGGGAGCCACCTTTTTCGCGCGGCTGCTGGCCGGCTCCGAGCTGGAGCCCGCGATGGTCGATGCCAACCGCGCGGCCGCGAAGAACGTCGAGTACCGCGGCGCTGGGGGTCTCCATCGCCACTTGCGCGGGCGGATCATCACGGCGCAGCCGAGCTGACCGATCGCATCCTCCCGAAACCGAGCCCCAGATTGCACGTCATCGACCTTCCGGCGTCGCTGGACTACCGCGCCGTCGATGCCCTGCTGGACGAGGCCGCGGCGAGCGCGGGCAAGGCGCTCCTCGACGCGCGCTTTCCAGCCGTTGCTCGATGAACTCGATGTCCGCGGTGGCGCGCCGCCCGACCCGCTTGGCGCCCCGCCGCCGCAGCTCGGCGGCCGCCGTGTTCAGCACGTGCGGCGCGATCGCCGGGTCGGGGGAGAGGAAGTAGACGTCGATCAGGTTCGTGCTCTCGCGCGGGGTCGCCGAGAGATTGCCCGCGATCTCCCCCACCACCATGGAGCGGGGCATGAGATGTCGACCCCGTAGACCCGCGCCTCCTGGGGCGGGGAGTGGACGGTGAAGGCGAGGAACGCGGTCTCGACGCGCTGCCCGATCGGCGCCCGACCGAGCACCTCGCCCTGCGCCGTGCGCAGGGCCGCGCCGCCGCCCGCCGGATCGTACGCCAGCTCGTAGTGACCCTCGGGGGCGTCGCTCGCCAGCCGGACGTCGCTGAAGAGATCGGACCGGACCAGGTCGCCCGAGGAAGGCCTGAACCGGAGTCCGAGGGAGTCCGCTACCGCCTGGGCGATCGGACTCGACCGCAGCACCTGGATCTCGGACTCGATCGGGTCGACGAAGATATCGATTCCGGAGATCCGCCCCGGCATGACCAGGCCGCGCGCGGGCTGTGCCGGATCGTTGACCTGGAGGGAGACGTGCGCCTGGTAGTCGATCTGCTGGCGCGACACCGCCCAGATGGCGGAGGCGGTCGTCACCCCGAAGACGAGCAGGACCAGCCACAACCGGTGGGAGACGACCTGCCAGTAGTCCGATAGATGCGGGGAGGAGCCCGCGCGCTCGGGCTCGAGGTCCCCGTAGGGCCGGAGGCCGGACGCTGGATTCATCTGTTTCCCGGGATCCTCCCGTCGCACAGCGATCGCTAAGGGCGTTGCGCGGAGCGGGCCCCCTAGGCAGGTTCCTTTCAGGAAATTCCTGCCGAAACACCGCACGGGGTGCGCACCGCACGCAATAGAAACGACCGTGGGCAGGGCCGCTTTCCAGGTTGACCGGGGAGGATGGGAATCGATAGATTTTTTGTCGAATTTGCGCATCCATGGAGGGGGCCCGGCATGTCGGCTCAGGCACGCATCGAGGAGGTGCTCCAGTCCATCCGTCCAGCCATTCAGGCGGACGGAGGGGACGTGGAGCTCATGCGCTACGACGAGCGTGCCGGCCGGGTCGAGGTGCGGCTCATGGGGGCCTGCGAGAGCTGCCCGATCTCCATGATGACCCTCAAGGAGGGAATCGAGGCCCGGGTGAAGCGCGCCGTACCCGGAATCGTGGAGGTGACGGCGGTCTGATCCGCGGACCCTTGAGGCTGCAGGCCGGTACCTCCCAAGCCCGCCCCCGGGGGCGGCGCTTTTTTTTCGCCGCAACCGAAACGCCAGCCAGCGCGGTGCACCGCACATGGACGTTGCGACCCTGAAGGGCTCCGTCATCTCCGCTCTCTCCCGTGTGGTCGGGGGCGGGTCGGAGGCCGACCTCGTCGAGAGCGGCCGCGTACGCGACCTCGAAGTGGAGGCGGGAGGACGCGTCCGCTTCTCCTTCCACCTGCGACCGGAGGACCCGGGGACGCTGGTCAAGGCGGCGCGCACCGAAGTCGAGGGTCTCTCGGGCGTCTCCGAGGTGAAGGTGGACGTGCAACTCCCGCGGGTGGGTGGTGCGGAGCCGCGTCCCACTCCCAAGCACGGGCCTAAACACGGGCAGGGCCTCCAGCCCGGAAGCGTCCCCGCTCCGACCCCGAAGCCGGGGCTCCTGCCCGAGGTCGACCGGATCGTCGCCGTGAGCTCGGGCAAGGGCGGGGTGGGGAAGTCGATGGTGGCGACCAATCTCGCCGCCTCGTTCGCGGCCGGAGGGCTTCGGGTCGGGCTGCTGGACGCCGATATTTATGGGCCCAACATCCCGTTGATGTTCGGCGAGCAGCGCCGCCCGCGGGTCAGCGGGGAGCGCGGCCAGGAGCGCATCGAGCCGCTCGAGGCGCACGGGGTCCGGCTGATGAGCCTGGGCTTCCTACTGCAGCATGATCAGCCCGCCATCATGCGCGGTCCGCTCATTGCGGGGATCCTCAAGCAGTTCCTCGAGCAGGTCGAGTGGGGCGCGCTCGACGTGATGATCGTGGACATGCCCCCCGGGACGGGCGACGCCCAGCTCTCGCTGGTGCAGATGATCGACCTGGACGGCGCTGTGATGGTGACCACCCCGCAGGACGTCGCCACTGGCGACGTGCGCCGCGGCATCAAGATGTTCGAGCGCGTGAACTCGGCCGTGCTCGGCGTGGTCGAGAACATGGCGGGCTGGGTCTGCCCGCACTGCGGCGAGGAGGCCGACGTGTTCGGCCGGGGGGGCGGCGAGCGGCTGGCCGAGGAGATGGGAGTGCCGTTTCTGGGACGGGTACCGCTCGACGCGGCGGTGGCGACGGCGGGAGACCGCGGTCTCCCCACCGCGCTGGCCGATCCTGAGGCGCCCGCCGGCCAGGCGCTGCGTGCGATCGCGCACACGGTACGCGAGCGGCTGGAGGCTGCGCCGAAGCGCCGGTAACGCGGCGTTGATGAGCGTATGGCACCAACGGATCCGTGAAATTTAGCCCGCGAGCGCAGCCGGAGCGCGACACGCTGCTCGCCCTCCCCCTCCACGTCGTGGTGCGGGACTATCCCGAGGTGCTCTCGATCCTGCGTGCCAACGGGGTCGAGCCGCGTGCCTGCGGAAATTGCTCCCTCGTGCGGCTCGAGGTGGAACGGAAGGACGGCGCCGCGCTCCTTTCGGCGGTGCTCGACGCGGTCGCGTGGCGGCCGGACGCGTGAGCGCGCGCCGGATCACACTGCTCACCGATTTCGGCACGCGCGACGGGTTCGTCGGCGCGGTCAAGGGAGTGCTCGCCGCGCTCGTGCCCGACGCGCTCGTCGAGGACATCGCGCACGACCTCGCCGCGGGTGACGTGCGCGCCGGAGCGCGCGCCCTCGCGCGCTACTGGGCGCGCTATCCCGAGGGGACCGTGCACCTCGCGGTGGTCGATCCAGGCGTGGGGACGGAGCGGCGCGCGCTGGCCTGCTCCGCCTCCGACCGGTTCTTGGTCGGGCCCGACAACGGCGTGCTCACGCCCGCGCTGGCGGGGGGCGCTGCGGTGCGGTGCGTGCGCCTCGACCCGGCGCGCGTGGCGGCCCCAACCACGGGGATCGCGCCGACCTTCCACGGGCGCGATCTGTTCGCGCCGGCCGCCGCGGCGCTGGCCCGAGGGTGCCCGCTCCAAGAGTTGGGCCCCGCGGCGGCCGACCCAGTCCTGGTCGTGCAGCCCGAGCCGGTGCGTACCGAGTGCGGCGCCGAGGGTGTGGTCGTGGCCGTCGACCGCTTCGGCAACCTGACCACCAGCGTTCCGGGGAGATGGGGGGCACGCGGCGACGTGGTCGAGGCCGCGGGACGCCGCCTTGTGTTGCGCTGGACCTACGGGGACGTTCCGGTGGGTGCTCCGCTCGCGGTTGTGGACTCGGAGGGTCGGATCGAGCTGGCGGTGCGCGACGGCTCCGCGGCGCACGTGCTCGGGATCGGGGAGGGCGCGGCGGTGCGGTTGCTCAGGGGTGAGAGAGCGCGCTGAGCCTCAGCTCTCCTCGAGCCACTTGCGGTCGGACTCGGATAGCTCGCCCCGATTGCCCTTGGCTTTCTGAATCAGCTTGACCACGACCCAGCCGACGAGCAGGACGGGTGCGACCTTGAAGAGCAGAAAGGCAGCGAGCCCCAGGGTGAGCGAGAACACCGTCCCGACGATCGCCAGGACGATGCCCGCCACCACCAGCGTGATCAGGCCGACGACGAAAAATGTGAGCAGGGAGCCGAGCATCTTGACCTCCTCGCGGCCGCTTCTGGCAGCGCGCATGTTCCATCCCCACAGAGGACGATAGGGGACGGGAATCGCCCCCATCATGTACTACGGAACGGGCGGACGAAAGATTCGCGGGACGCGTGGATGAGTACGCGGCCCGGCGTGGCGCGCTCAGCGGACCCAGCGGACGTCCACGTCTCCGAAGGCCGCTTCGATCCGCACAGTGATGCGCCGGCCGAGCCGCGCTCCGGGCTCGAGCGCGAGACCCAGGTGCGGCAGCTGTTCTCGGAGATCGCGCCTCGCTACGACCTGCTCAACCATCTCTTCAGCCTGAACGTGGATCGGCGCTGGCGTCGCCGGGCCGTGGCCGCGCTCGGATGGGAGGAGCGCCCCGCCGGGCGCTACCTCGATGCCTGCGCCGGCACCTTCGATCTGAGCCTGGAGCTGGCCCGCCGGCCACGGTTCGCCGGCCAGGTGGTGGCGTCGGACTTCGCGCTCCCCATGCTGAAGGCGGGTCTCCCCAAGCTCACCGGGGCGTCGGTCAACCCGGTGTGCGGCGACGCGCTCCGGCTCCCCTTCGCCGGCGATACCTTCGCGGGCGCCATGGTGGGCTTCGGAGTGCGGAACTTGGCGGAGCTGGAGCGCGGGCTCGCCGAGCTGCATCGCGTGCTCGCCGCAGGGGGGCGGCTCGTGGTGCTCGACTTCACGATCCCGCCCAACCGGCTGCTCCGCGCGGCCTACCTCTTCTACTTCCACCGCGTGCTCCCGCGGCTGGGCAGATGGGTTTCGGGGCATCCCTGGGCGTACAGCTATCTGCCCGCGTCGGTGCAGGAGTTCCCGGCTCCGGCCGCTCTGGCGGAGCGCATGCGCGCCGCCGGATTCACGGAGGCGCGCTGGACGCTGCTCAGCGGCGGGATCGCCGCGCTGCACGTGGCGCGCAAGTAGGGTCGCCGCTCAGCGCTCCGCCTGCGCGGCGGTGGGTTCCGGGACGTGGAGCACCGTCACGGGGCCCAGCGCCGAGAGCGGCTCATCGAGGCGCTCCGGGTTACCCACCACCAGGATCACCATGCGCTCGGGATGCACGTGCTCACGGAAGACGCGCTGCACGTCCTCCGGCTGCACCTCCTGGATGCCGGCCAGGTAGCGCTCGAGCCAGTCCGCTGGCATCCGCTGGGCTCGGTAGGCCATCTGCCGCGAGACGATCTGCGCGGGCGACTCGAAGTTGAAGACGAACCCGTTCACGACCTCGTCCACCGTGCGCTCCACCTCGTCGGACGTCGGGGGCGCTTCGGTCATCTCCTCCAGCGTCTCGAGCATCAGCCGAGCTGCTGCCACCGTGCGATCGGCGCGCGTACGGGTGATGGCGCCCACGAGTCCCGGATAGCTGACCGGAGCCGTCCACAGTGCGGAGGTGCTGTACGCGTATCCACGTTCGGTGCGCAGCCGCGCCATCAGGCGGCTGGACAGCCCTCCCCCCCCGAGGATGGACGTGCCGATGCGCGATGCGAAGAAGTCCGGCGTGTCCCCCTGGCGCACGTCGGCGACGTGCGCCATCACGACCGTGCTCTGCTCGAGCGGGCGCGGGATCACGAACACGCCCGGCTCGGTGCGGATCTCAGGGCGCGGGGAGCGCACGAGCGGCTCGGCGCAGGGCTCCCATCCCTCGACCAGCCGCTCGAGCAGCGGCTCGATCTCCTGCCACGAGACGTCTCCGGTCACCCCCAGCATCAGGTTGTCCGGACAGAAGACCCGACGGTGCAGCCACTCCAGGCGGTCGTGGGCGAGGTCCTCGGGCTCGAGGTCGGCCGGTTCCATCTCCCACCCGATCGGATGGTCGCCGAAGAGGAGCCGGTTGAACTCGCTGAACGCGAGCCTGCCCGGATCGTCCATCCGGCGCCGCACGCTCTCCAGCTCCTGGCCTCGCCACACCTCCACGCGCGCCGAGTCGAAGCGCGGCGAACGGAGCATCGCGCCGAACAGCTCGAGCCCGATGTCGAGATGGCGGGTGAGCGCGTTCATCAGCGCGAAGGAGGTCTCCCCGCCGGTTCCGACCGATGTCCTGATGGCATAGTGCTCCAGGCGCGCCTCGACCGAGTCGGGGGGGAGCGACAGGGTGCCACCACCGCGGACCAGCCCGGGAAGGCCGGTCGCGGCCGCGTAGTACACGCGCGGAAAATTGGCGAAGCCTCCGCGAAAGCGCGCGTACACGCTCACCAGCGGGAGCCGCCGGTCCTCGAGTTGGAGCACGTGCACGCCGTTGGACAGTGTGTGCTCGGCAGGCTGCGGGGGCTGGAACTTGAGCGGCTCGAAGGTGAGCCCGAGCGCCGCCGCGTGGCTGTCGGCGGGGGCGTTGGCCGCTTCCGGCTCCTGGGCGCGGACGGTCCCCGGCGCGACGCACGCGAGGCAGGCCGCCGCGAGCGCGACCGAGAGCGCGCGGCTCGCTCCCCGGCTCACGGCTCCACCGCCTCCGGCCGGGTCGTGACGAGCGTCGCGACCGTCCGGTTCTCGGAGGTGAGATAGACGCGGGCCACCCGCTGGATATCCGCCGCAGTGACGGCGGCCATGCGCTCCTCGAGGAGGAAGGTGGTCCGCCAGTCGCCGAACAGCGAGGCCGAGCCCGCGAGCTGGAGCGCGAGCCCGAAGTTGGTCTCGAGCCGCCGGACGGCGCCCGCCTCGAGCTGGTTACGCACCCGCTCGAGCTCGGCCGCGTCCGGTCCCTCCTCGATCAGCCGCGCGATCTCCGCGTACACTGCCTCCTCGACCTCCGCGGTGGTGTGCGGAGAGCGCGGGTAGGCCTGGATGGTGAACAGCCGCGGATATCGCTCTCCCGGCCCGAGCGTGACGCCGACGAAGGTGGCGAGCCGCTTCTCCACGACCAGCTCGCGGTAGAGGCGCGCGGTGCGCCCTCCGCTCAGCAGCGCGGACAGCATGACGAGCGCGGGCGCGTCCTCGTGGAAGACGTCCACCGTGTGCCAGCCGATGAGCACGGCCGGCTCGGCGTCGAAGCGCACCTCCACGCGCCGCTCGCCGCGCTGCCTGGGCTCCTCGATCAGCACCGGCGGCGGGCGCTCGCCCGGCGGGAGCGGGCCGAAGTCGCGGTGGATCCATTCCTCGACCCGCTCGGGGTCCACGTCCCCGACGATCGCCACCACCGCGTTTTTGGGACCGTAGTAGCGGCGGTAGTACTCGGCCACGTCCTCGCGGCGGTGGGTCTCGAGATCGCTCCTCCAGCCGATCACGGGCTGACCGTACGGGTGGGCCTGGTACGCGGCAGCCAGGTGCGTCTCGTAGAGCAGTCCACCCGGGCTCGTCTCCACCCGGGTGAGGCGCTCTTCGAGTACCACGTCGCGCTCGGCGTAGAACTCGCGGAAGACGGGATCGGACATGCGCGCGGCCTCGAGCACGAACCACAGCTGGGCACGGTTGGCGGGCAGCTCCACGTAGTACAGGGTGGACTCGTTGGTGGTCGCCGCGTTCAGCCCCCGCGCGCCGTTGCGCGTGAAGATCTCGTCGAACTCGTTGGGCACCACGAGCGTGCGCGCGCTGTCCTCGAGGGCGCGCAGGCGCGCTTCCATCTCGCGGGTGCGCGCCGGATCGACCTCGTCGACGCGGGCGGCCAGCAGCGAGTCATAGAGGAGGTCGATGCGGCGAAACCAGTCCAGCTCCGCCTCGGGAGCGCGCGTGCCGATCGTGGACGTGCCCTTGAAGAGCAGGTGCTCGAGCAGGTGCGCGATCCCCGTGTTGCCCGGATGCTCGTTCACGCCCCCCACGCTGTACTGGGTCACGAACGCGACGGTGGGAACGGCGCGCTGGGGGAGCACCAGGAAACGCATCCCGTTCTCGAGCGTGATCTCGCGCACGGGGAGCGCGTCGCCGCGGGGGGTGGGGCGCTCCTGCGCCCAGGCCGAGACGGGTCCCGCGAGCAGCGCGGCCACGAGCAGCGCGGAGAGCAGCACGGCCTGCGAGGCACGACCGGTTGCGGAAGGGGCCGGGCGGCCCGACGGACGCATCAACGGGATGGGCTCCTCCGGGAGCGCGCGCGCCTCGGCTGGCAGATGGGGCAGAGAAAGGCGGACCGGTTGCCGAAGACCAGACGCCGGATGGGCGTGCTACACCGCGCGCACGGCGATTCTTCGCGGTCGTAGACCCGGAGCTGGCGCACGAACTCTCCCCGCCGCCCCTCCGCGTCGCGGTAGTCGCGGATGGTGGTGCCCCCGGCGCGCACCGCCGCGGCGAGCACCTCGCGGAGGCTCCGGTGCAGCGCCTCCGCCTCGAGCCGCCGGATCGTGTGGGCGCGTCGGGCGGGATGGATGCCGGCGCGGTACAGAGCCTCCACCGCATAGATGTTTCCCACGCCCGCGATCTTCCGCTGGTCGAGCAGCCAGGAGCGCACCGGGGCGCGCGACGCTCGCAGGGCGCGCCACAGCCCCACCGCAGTGAAGTCGTCCGAGAGCGGCTCCGGGCCGAAGGCAGCGGAGCGCGCGGCCGATGCCTCGGGCCCGAGCGCCTGGACGGTGCCGAAGCGCCGGCTGTCGTCGAGCACCAGGTCGAACCCGCCGTCGAGCCGGAAGATCAGCGCGGGGTGGGTGGCGTCCCCGCCGTAGCGCGTGCGCGCGGGCCGGGAGGAGCCGGGTCGCGGCAGGGGGAGCAGCGCTCCGGTCATCCCCAGGTTGATCCACACCACGGCGCCGTCGTCCAGCTGGAGCAGGACGTTCTTGGCGCGGCGGCGGACCCCGGTGATCCGGCGCCCCTCCACGGCGCGGCGCAGCCGTGCGGGTGTGCCGCGGATCACGTCGGCGTGCACGATCTCGAGCGCGCGCACCCGCCGACCGGTGACCACCGGACGGATCCCCCGGACGATCGTTTCGGCCTCGGGGAGCTCGGGCACGGTGCGCGCGGGTGGCCGGCTAGGCGAGTTTCACCGCGGTGCTGGCCGCGGCGATCCGGCGGTCCTGCACCTCGGGCGTCGTCGTGACGATCACGGCCGTTTCTCCTCGCAGGGGGGTTGGCTCAGGGCTTGGCGCGCTCGTCGCGGGCGAGCTCCCGCCAGCCTATGTCCCGGCGGAACTGCTTCCCCTCGAAGGCGATCTCCACCGCGGCCGCGCGGCTCCGCGCCGCGGCTTCCGCCAGCGTTGGTCCGAGCCCGGTCACCGCGAGCACGCGCCCGCCCGAGGTGACCAGCGCGCCGTCGCCGACGGCCGTGCCGGCGTGGAAGATGAGCACGTCGGGGTCGGCGGCCAGTCCAGGCGGGATCGTGACCGCCCGTCCCCTGGGGTACGAGCCCGGATATCCCTCGGAGGCGAGCACGGTCGTGACCGCGGTGCCGGGACGGGGGACCACGCTCCGGCCCGCGAGGCTCCCCCCCTCGGCCACCTCCACCATCAGCTCAAGCAGCGAGCCCTCCATCATGGGGAGGACGACCTGGGTCTCGGGGTCGCCCATGCGGCAGTTGAACTCGACCACCTTCACTCCCTCGCGCGTGAGCATGAGCCCCGCGTAGAGCACTCCCTTGAAGGGGCTCCCCTGCGCGGCCAGCGCCCTCAGCGTGGGGAGCAGCACGCGCTCTCGCGTCTCCTCGAGCACGGCCGGCGTCGCGACCGAGACGGGGGTGTAGGCGCCCATCCCACCCGTGTTCGCCCCTGTGTCCCCCTCGCCGATGCGCTTGTGGTCCTGCGCGGGGGGGAGCAGGATCGCTGCCTCGCCGTCGGTGACCGCGAACACCGACAGCTCCTCACCCTCCATTCGCTCCTCGATCACCACCTCGCGCCCGGCCTCCCCGAAGCTCCGCTCGACGAGCATGGCGGAGACGGCCGCGAGCGCCTCCTCGACGCTGTCGCACACCACCGCGCCTTTGCCGGCGGTGAGCCCCGAGGCCTTCACCACCACCGGCGCGCCCCGCTCACGGACGTACGTCTCCGCCTCGGCCGCGTCGGTGAACGTGCAGTGCGCCGCCGTGGGCACCCCGGCCTTGACCATGAGCTGCTTCGCGAACGCCTTGCTCGCCTCGATCCGCGCGGCGCTTCCCGTGGGCCCGAACACCGGGACCCCCTTCTTGCGGAATCGGTCGGCAATTCCGGCTGCCAATGGGGCCTCGGGTCCCACTACCGCGAGGTCGATCCGCTGGGCAGCGGCCCAGCCGGTGAGCGCCTCGACGTCGCCCGCGGCGATGGGCACGGCGCGGCACAGCTCTATCATCCCGCCGTTCGGCTGCGTGGCGAAGACCTCCGCGCTCGGCAGGTCGCGGGTGAGCTTCCAGAGCAGGGCGTGCTCCCGCCCTCCGTTCCCGACGATCAGGATGCGCACGCGCTCATCCCGTTGGAGGTCCGTGCATTGCGCTACCGCGGAGGGACCCGGCCTACCGCCCGAACCCGCCCAGGATCGAATCGCCCACGCTGCGAACCGCCCCCGCCAACTGGTCGAAGACGGGGATGCGCCGGAGCGCCATCAGCGCGGCCCGGTCCGCGGGATGCTCCCAGGCGCGCGGGGCGATCTGGGTCAGGATCCTCCGGGCGTGCTGGCTCTCGCCCGCCTCGAACGTGGTCTCCGCCATGGTGCCGCCTCCGCGGTGATGGGCATGGCGCCGCCGCCATCGATGGAGTGTCTGGGGACCTACGCTACCCCCCGGGTGCCGGTTTCGTGGCGGGGCGCGCGGCGGGGGCACCCCCGAAGCCCCCCGCGCAGCACGCCCGTCAGGCGCGCGTGAGCGCGCGCTCCAGGTCCTCGAGCAGATCGGCCTCGTCCTCGATCCCCACCGACAGCCGCACGATGCCGGGCGTGAGCCCCATCTTCTTCTTGAGGTCGTCCGGAACCGACGCGTGGGTCATCAGCGCGGGCACGCTCACCAGCGACTCCACGCCCCCCAGGCTCTCGGCCAACTGGAAGATGCGGAGCCGCTCCACGAACGCCTTGGCGCGCGCGAGGCCGCCCACGTCCACCGAGACCATCCCGCTGAAGCCCGTCATCTGCCGCTGCGCGAGCGCGTGCTGCGGGTGCGAGGCGAGCCCCGGGTAGAGGACGCGGTCCACGCCCGGGTGCCCCTCGAGGAAGCGCGCCACGGCGAGCCCGTTGGCGTTGTGCCGCTCCATACGAACGTGCAGCGTCTTGGCGCCGCGCAGGCAGAGCCAGGCGTCCATGGGGCCGGGCACGGCTCCGGTGGACATCCGCACGAAGCGGATCTCCTCGGCGAGCGCGTCGTCAGCGGCCACCAGGATGCCGCCGATGATGTCCGAGTGTCCGTTGAGGTATTTGGTGGTGGAGTGCATCACCACGTCGGCGCCGAGGTCGAGCGGTCGCTGGTTGAAGGGCGACGCGAACGTATTGTCCACCATCAGCAGCGCGCCTCGCTCGTGCGCGAGATCGGCCAGCGCGTGGATGTCGCAGAGGCGCATCATCGGGTTGGTGGGCGTCTCCACGTGCAGCAGCTTGGTGGTCGGGCGGAACGTCGTGCGCACCGCGTCCACGTCGCTCGTGTCCACGAAGTTGAAGTCGACGCCGAGTTTGGCGAGGACACGCGTGAACATGCGCGTCGTGCCGCCGTACGTGTTCTCTTCGCTCACAACATGGTCGCCCGCGGCGAGCCGCTTGATCACCGCCTCGATCGCCGCCAGCCCGGAGGCGAACGCGATCCCGTGGCTGCCGCCCTCGAGCCCGGCGAGGTTGCGCTCGAGCGCCTCGCGGGTCGGGTTGGCGCCCCTGGCGTAGTCGTAGCCGTGGAGCGGCTGGGCGACCGCGGGCTGCACGTAGGTGGAGGTCTGGAAGATGGGGTGCATGATCGCCCCGGTGGTGGGCTCGGGGGCCTGCCCGGCGTGGACCGCCAGGGTTCCGAAACGCATGCTCCGATTGTCCGCCATCGTCACTCCAGGGTCGGTTCCGTGCGCGGACGGGCGCCCGCGCACGGTGAATATCGGTGCCACGGACGAGGGGGGCCACGCCGCGTACATTGAGCGCGCACACCCGGGATCGCGTACGGGGGCGCGCGGCGGGCTCGGTGTCGGGTGCTGGCGGCTCCACGCAGAAGCGCGATTTGACCCTTCCAGCCGGCGGCGCGAGCTTCAGCACAGGCCCGGGGTTACCCGGAGCGGCCCTTTTTTCAAGCCCCTGTTCGTACCCTCGTGGGAGAGGATCTGAGCGGAAAGAGTGCCCATCGAGCTTCCCGCCGACCTGATGGTGTCGGTCTCCGGCTTTCGCGGCCGGGTCGGCGCCCCGCTCACCCCCGAGCTGGTGGCGGCTGTCGCGGCCGCGTTCGGCGCGTTCCTCCGCGCGGACGGACGTGGTGCAACAGTGTGCGTGGGCCGCGACTCGCGCACCTCGGGGCCGATGTTCGTGCGCGCGGCGGTCGCCGGGCTCCAGTCGGTCGGCGTGCGGGTGATCAACGTGGGAGTGGTGCCAACCCCCACGCTCTTGCTCGCGACGCGCCACCATGAGGCGGCGGGCGGGATCGGCATCACGGCGTCGCACAATCCGGCCGAGTGGAACGCGCTGAAGCTCGCCACGGGGGAGGGGATCTTCCTCGACGCGGAACTGTCCGGCCGCTTCCAGGAGTACCTGCGCATCGAGGATCCACCGCGTGCACGCTGGGACGAGGTGGGAGAGGTCTCGGAGGATCCTGCGGCGTGGACGCGCCACCTCGAGCGTATCCTCGCCCTTCCGGAGCTGGACCTGCCGGCGCTACGCGCGCGCGCCTTCCACGTCGCGCTCGATTGCGTGCATGGAGCGGGCGGGCTGGTCATGCCCGAGCTGCTCGAGCGGCTCGGCTGCCGGGTGAGCGCGATCGGAACCACGGCCGACGGTCGCTTTCCGCCCGACCCCGAGCCCACCGCGGCGAATCTGCGCGGGCTCGGGGAGCTGGTGAGGGAGAGCGGTGCGGAGCTGGGCTTCGCCGTCGACCCCGACGTGGACCGGCTCGCGCTGGTGGACGAGTGGGGCGAGGCCGTCGGGGAGGACCTGACGCTGGCCCTGGCCTCCGCGGTGGTTCTGCGCCGCACGCCGGGGCCGGTCGTGACCAACCTCTCGACTAGCCGGGTGGTCGAGGACGTCGCCGCCGCCTACGGCAGCACGGTGATCCGGGCGCCCGTCGGCGAGGTCAACGTGGTACGTCAGATGCAATCTTCCAATTCTGTAGTTGGAGGAGAGGGAAACGGGGGGGTGATCCATCCGCGGCTCCAGCACACACGGGACGCGCCCCTCGCGGCGGCGCTGGTGCTCCAGCACCTGGTGGACGAGGGATCGTCCCTCTCCGGCGCCGTCTCGCGCTGGCCCACGTACACGATCGTGAAAGAGAAGCTCTCGTTTCCGAGGGAGGTGCTCGCGGGTGCGTATCGAGTCCTCACCGAGGCGCTCGCCGCCGACGAGACCGATACCAGCGATGGGCTGCGGCTCGCGTGGCCCAGGCGGCGGGCCTGGCTGCACGTTCGGCCCTCCGGGACCGAGCCGGTGGTCCGCCTGATCGCGGAGGCGCCGGACGCGTCCGCCGCGCGCGCGCTGGTGAAGTCCGCGGCCGAACGGCTCGAAGGACTCATATACTCGAAGGACTCATAAGAGGGTAGGAGAGCGGGCCCGCAGCACGGCAGGGCACACCGTGGCCATTCGAGGAGGTGCAGGGAGCGAATGTGCGGAATCGTGGGATACGTGGGTCGACGGGAGACCGGTCCGATCCTGGTGGAGGGGCTCCGCCGGCTCGAGTACCGCGGATACGACTCCGCCGGGGTAGCCATCCTGAACGGGGATGGGCTGCGGACCATCAAGCAGCCCGGCAAGATCGCGGAGCTGGTGAGCGTGCTGGACCGGGACTACCCGGTCGGCACGTGTGGCATCGCCCACACGCGCTGGGCGACGCACGGCGCGCCCAACCGGGTCAACGCCCACCCCCACCTGAGCGCGGAGCAGGACATCGCGCTCGTCCACAACGGGATCATCGAGAACGCCAACGCGCTGCGGCGGAAGCTGACGGGGCTGGGCTACCCGTTCCGCTCCGAGACCGACACCGAGGTCGTGGTCCACCTGATCGACCACGCGTACCGGAAGGGAGCCAAGAGCCTCGAGGACGCGGTCGCCACCGCGCTGCGGGAGGTCGAGGGCGCGTACGGGATCGCCGTCATCTCGGCCCGGGACGCGGACAAGATCGTGGTCGCCCGCAACGGCAGCCCGCTGTTGCTCGGCATCGGCAAGGACGGCGAGTACCTGGTCGCTTCCGACGTGGCCGCCGTGATCGCGCACACGCGCGAGGTGGTCTATCTCGACGACGGGGACTACGCCGTGCTCGATCGCAACGGCTACCGCACCTATCACCTCCAGCGCGGGGCCGTGTCGCGCGACGTGCACGAGGTGACCTGGGATCTAGGCGCGATCGAGAAGAGCGGCTTCGAGCACTTCATGCTGAAGGAGATCTTCGAGCAGCCGAGCAGCCTGCGCGACGTGATGCGTGGGCGGCTGATCGAGGAGGAGGGGAACGCCAAGCTGGGCGGGATCACCCTCAGCGACGAGGATCTGCTCAAGGTCAGGCGCATCGTGATCACCGCCTGCGGCACGAGCTGGCACGCCGGGCTGATCGGCGAATACATGCTCGAGGAGCTGGCGCGCATCCCGGTCGAGGTGGAGTACGCCTCCGAGCTGCGCTACCGGCACGCGGTGCTCGAGTCCGACACCATGCTCATGATGATCAGTCAGTCCGGCGAGACCGCCGACACGCTGGCGGCCCTGCGCGAGCTGAAGCAGCGCGGGATCCGCACCATGGGCGTGGTGAACGCGGTCGGCTCCTCGGTCGCGCGCGAGACGGATTTCGGCATGTACCTGCACGCCGGACCCGAGATCGGGGTGGCGTCGACCAAGGCGTTCACCAGCCAGATCGTCGCGCTGGCCCTCTTCACGCTGTACCTGGGGCGGCGCCGCGGGATGTCGATCGGGCAGGGCCGCGAGGTGGTGCACGCGCTCCGGCAGCTCCCGGAGCAGGTCGAGCACATCCTGGAGCTGAACGAGGTGTTCCGGGAGCTCGCGCAGGAGTACAAGGACTCGCGCAACTTCCTCTATCTGGGCCGGGGCTACCAGTTCCCCGTTGCGCTCGAGGGCGCGCTCAAGCTCAAGGAGGTGAGCTACATCCACGCGGAGGGCTATCCCGCCGCGGAGATGAAGCACGGTCCGATCGCGCTGATCGACGAGAACATGCCGGTCGTCGTGCTCGCCCCGAAAGATCCGGTCTACAGCAAGGTCGTATCGAATATCGAGGAGGTGAAGGCGCGGAACGGCCGTATCATCGGCGTGGTGAGCGACTCCGGCGCCGAGCTGATCGGCAGGGTCGACCACATGATCAAGGTGCCGCAGACGCTGCCCTTCCTCCAGGCGGTGCTCACCACGATCCCGCTCCAGCTGCTCGCGTACCACATCGCCGTGCTGCGAGGGTGCGACGTGGATCAGCCGCGTAACCTCGCCAAGAGCGTGACGGTCGAGTAGCCATTCGGCTGCTGCCCCTCCGATCCGGGACCGCATGCGCGTCGTACTCCAGCGCGTGAGCCGCGCCCGCGTGACCGTCGACGGCCGCGTCACCGGCGAGATCGGCCGCGGGCTCCTGCTCCTGGTGGGGTTCACCGCGGCTGACAGAGAGGACGCCCTCGCCTGGATGGCCGAAAAGGTGCGCGGCCTCCGCATCTTCCCCGACGACGCCGGCAAGATGAACCGCTCGCTCGACGAGGTGGGGGGCGGGGTGCTGGTGGTGAGCCAGTTCACGCTCTACGGCGACACGCGCAAGGGGTGGCGGCCGAGCTTCGTGGATGCGGCGCCGCCCGAGCGCGCGATCCCGCTCTACGAGCGCTTCGTCGCACTGCTCCGTGCCGGCGCGCCGGGCCCGGTGGCGACCGGTGAGTTTGGCGCGATGATGGACGTCGAGCTGGTGAACGACGGACCGGTCACGCTGATGCTGGAGCGATAGGCGCCGTGGCCGCGCCTACCCCCGTGCCCGGCCTGGTGCTCGCGTCCGCCTCGCCTCGCCGCACCGCGCTCCTCACCATGCTCGGGCTCTCCCACGAGGTGATGCCGGCGGAGGTGGACGAGGGTCTCCTTGCCGATGAGGACGCCCCGGGGCATGTGGAGCGGCTGGCGCGCGCGAAGGCGGCCGCCGGGTCGGCGCGGCGGCCGGAGGCGCTCGTGCTCGGTTCCGACACGGTCGTGGTGCTGGACGGAGAGCTGCTCGGGAAGCCCGCCCGCCGGCAGGACGCGGTTGCCACGCTGATGCGGCTTTCCGGGCGCGAGCACGTGGTCTTTACGGGGCTGGCGCTCGCCGTGCCCGGGGGGGGCCTGCACGCTGCGGTCTCGAGCACGCGCGTGCGCTTCCGCGCCTTCGACGAAGTGGTCGCGCGCCGCTACGTCGCCACCAGCGAGCCGTTGGACAAGGCCGGTTCGTACGGGATCCAGGGACTCGGCGCCGCGCTCGTGGATGGGATCGAGGGCGACTACTT
>CAUZJY010000001.1:0-45884 GCA_963580305.1 Gemmatimonadales bacterium UBA6960 | reverse complement strand
TGACCGTCCTGGGTCACGCCCGCGGCAACAATGTCGCGCACCCACCCCACGCGCCCGTCGCGGCGCATCATGCGGTACTCGAACTCGCCCGGCAGCTCACCGGCCGCGGCGGCCGCCAGCTGGGTGCGCGCGTACTCACGATCCTCGCCGTGCACGCGGTTGTCCAGAAGCCTTCCTGGTACCAGTCGCTCAAGGGGGTAGCCCAGCAGCGTCTCCGCCCGCGGTCCCACGTACGTCACCCGCACGCTGCGCGAGTCGGGGCCTCCCAGGGAACGACGTTGGCGGTCTCCAGCAGACGTCGGAAGCGCTCCTCGCTGGTGCTGAGTGCGTGCTCGGCCTCATGCCGATCGGTGACGTCGGGGATGAACGCGGCCAGGGTGAGCTCGTCCCCCGTGCGGAGCGGCACGAGGGTCACCTCGGCAGGAAAGCGCGTGCCGTCCCGCCATCGACCACCTCGAGGCGCCGGTTCGCCATCGTCCCCGCGCCACCCCCGCGGAAGCGGCAGATGCCGGCCAGGTGCGCCGCGTGCTGCTCCTCGGGAATCACGGTCTCGGTCAGGGTCATCCCGATCGCCTGCTCGCACGCCCACCTGAAAATCGCCTCGGCGGCCCCGCTCCAGTCGACGATGATCCCGAGCCGCTCCACGATCACGACCGCGTCACTGCAGGAGGAGCCCGAGGGACAGCGCCAACCGGCGGCTTGCAGGAGCGGCCAAGAGCGCCGCGACCACCGCGAGGGAGACGGCGAGCGCGCCCGCCAGCGTGCGCGGGACGCCTCGGCTCAGGCGGCCGGGCATGCGGGGGAACCGGGGCACAAGCGGCCCCGCGGACGGGAGGATTCCCGCGCCGTCGCTCCGTTGTACCGCTCTCGGGTCATGCTTACGTTTCAGCTTCTCAAGGAGTTCGGCTCTTCGATCCCCCGGCCCACCTGAAACACCGGGCCTGAATCCGGTCCTTCCGGATTCCCCGCGAGCTGATGGATAACGAAGACCCCAAGGACTACAGCCCCTCCGCCGTGGAGCGGAAGTGGCAGCAGCGCTGGGAGGAGCGTGGCACGAACCGCTTCACCCGGGAGCAGCTGCGTCGGGCCGAAGCGCCCTTCTACAATCTGATGATGTTCCCCTACCCCTCGGCCGAGGGGCTGCATGTCGGGAATATTTACGCCTTCACCGGGGCGGACGTACACGGCCGCTTCCGGCGCCTGCGCGGGGAGCAGGTCTTCGAGCCGATCGGCTTCGACGCCTTCGGCATCCACTCGGAGAACTTCGCGCTCAAGCAGGGGGTCCATCCCATGGACCTCATCCCCGCGAACATCAAGAACTTCACGCGCCAGCTGAAGCGCATCGGGGGGATGTTCGACTGGGCGCATGCCGCCGACACCACCGATCCTGCGTACTACCGCTGGACGCAGTGGATCTTCATCCAGCTCTTCAAGGCCGGGCTCGCGGAGCGCAAGGAGGCGCCGGTCAACTGGTGCCCCTCGTGCAAGACCGTGCTCGCCAACGAGCAGGTGATCGCGGGCGCGTGCGAGCGCTGCGAGACGCCGGTCGAGCAGCGCCGCATCGCGCAGTGGTTCTTCCGCATCACCGACTTCGCGCAGCGGCTGCTCGACAACCTCGAGTGGCTGGACTGGTCAGAGACCACCCGCACGGCACAGCAGAACTGGATCGGGCGCAGCGAGGGCGCCGAGCTGCGCTTCCCGCTCCAGCCGCGAGGGGGTGAGCGGGTCCCGCGCTCCGCGGAGGCGGGCCGGGACTGGGACATCATCCGTGTCTTTACCACGCGCCCGGACACCGTCTTCGGTGCGACCTACATGGTGCTCGCCCCGGAGCACCCACTCGTCGACGAGCTCACGATGCCCGAGCACCGCGCGGCGGTCGACGAGTACCGTGATCGCTCCGTGGCCAAGGACCTGGTGGCGCGCAAGATCGAGACGAAGGAGAAGACGGGCGTCTTCACCGGCGCGTGCTGCATCAATCCCGCGACCGACGAGCCGATTCCGGTCTGGATCGCCGATTACGTACTGTTGGAGTACGGCACGGGCGCGATCATGGCGGTCCCCGGCCACGACCAGCGTGATTTCGACTTCGCGTTCGCTTTCGGTCTGCCGATTCGCCGCGTGGTCGCGGGTCCCGAGGAGGGCCCGGATACCCCGCTCGCCGAGGCCTGGGAGGGGCCCGGCACCCTCGTGCACTCGGGCAAGTTCGACGGTCTCCACGTGCTCGAGGGGAAGCGGCGGATCGTGGACTGGCTCGCCATGCACGGGCTCGCCGAGTGGCGCATCAACTACCGGCTGCACGACTGGTGCATCTCGCGGCAGCGCTATTGGGGGCCGCCCATCCCGATCGTGCACTGCGAGCAGTGCGGCGCGGTACCGGTGCCGGAGGACCAGCTGCCGGTCGTGCTCCCGCGCGTCGAGAACTTCAAGCCCGACGACACGGGGGTGAGCCCGCTCGCGCGCGACGAGTCGTGGCATCGTACGAGTTGCCCGTCCTGCGGGGGCGAGGCCCGCCGCGAGACCGACGTCTCGGACACGTTCCTGGATAGCAGCTGGTACTTCCTCCGCTATCCCTCCACTGACTTCGACGACCGCCCCTTCGATCCCGAGATCACCGCGAAGTGGCTGCCGGTAGACACTTACATCGGCGGCAACGAGCACGCCGTGCTCCACCTGATGTACAGCCGCTTCCTGAACATGGTGCTGCACGATCTGGGGCATCTCAGCTTCGAGGAGCCGTTCACCAAGTTCCGCGCCCACGGGCTGATCACCCGCGAGGGCGCCAAGATGTCGAAGAGCAAGGGCAACGTGATCGTGCCCGATCCCATCATCGAAGAGAACGGGGCCGACACGTTCCGGCTCTACCTGATGTTCATCGGCCCCTTCGAGGAGGGAGGGGACTACCGCGATGAGGGGATCCAGGGCCCCTACGGGTTCCTGCACCGGCTCTGGAACAGCGTCGTCTTCCGCGAGGATGGGGCGGCGACCGATCCCGAGGTCGAGCGCAAGCTGCACCGCACGATCGAGCAGGTCACGGAACAGCTGGCCGAACTCCAGTACAACACGGCGATCGCCGCGCTGATGGAGTACCTGAACGCAGTCCGCGCCGGCGGCCGCAAGGCAGCGCGCGGGGAGGTGGAGCCGCTGATCGTGATGATCGCGCCCTTCTGTCCGCACGTCGCCGAAGAGCTGTGGGAGCAGCTCGGCCACGCGGAGAGCATCTTCGAGGGCGCGAACTGGCCGACCTGGGACGAGGCCAAGGCGCGCTCGGATTGGGTGCCCATCGCGGTGCAGGTGAACGGGAAGCTGCGCGGGACGGTGACCGCCGACCGCGGCGCCCCGCGCGAGGCCGTCGAGGAGCTGGCGCGCAGCGACGAGAACGTCGCGCGCTACCTGGACGGCGCGGAGGTCCGCCGGGTCGTGTATGTCCCGGAGCGGCTCGTCAACTTCGTCGTGAGCTCATGACGCTCCCCCCGCGCCCCGAGCCCCGCCTCGAGCGGCTCATGATCGACGGCATCCGCGTGCTCTCGATGGACGCGGTGCAGCGGGCCGACTCCGGGCACCCGGGCACGCCGATGGCGCTCGCGCCCGCAGGCTACGCGCTCTGGATGCGGCACCTGAGGCACAACCCGGCGAACCCGCGCTGGCCGGATCGAGACCGGTTCGTACTCTCCTGTGGGCACGCCTCCATGCTCCTCTACTCGCTCCTGCACCTGACCGGATACGAGCTGCCGCTCGAGGAGCTGATCAACTTCCGGCAGTGGGGCTCGCTCACACCGGGACACCCCGAAGTCCACCTCACCCCCGGTGTCGAAACCACCACTGGCCCGCTGGGCCAAGGAGTCGCGAACTCGGTGGGGATGGCGCTGGCCGAACGCTGGCTCGCGCACCACTTCAACCGGCCGGGGCACACCGTCATCGACCACCGCACCTGGGCGTTCTGCTCGGACGGCGACCTGATGGAGGGAGTGAGCCACGAGGCCGCCGAGCTGGCGGGACATCACCGGCTCGGAAAGCTCACCTGGATCTTCGACGACAACCGGATCACGATCGAGGGCGACACCGAGCTGGCGACCTCGACCGACCACGCGAAGC
Source organism: Gemmatimonadales bacterium UBA6960 (assembly GCA_963580305.1). GTDB lineage: Bacteria > Gemmatimonadota > Gemmatimonadetes > Longimicrobiales > Gaopeijiaceae > UBA2988. Next base: position 41,792 of record CAUZJY010000001.1, on the reverse strand, counting down.
GCTTCGAGGGCTACGGCTGGCGGGTGCTGCGCGTGGACGACGGCAACGACGTCGCCGCGCTGGACGCCGCGCTGGCGGATGCCGCAGCGCAGAGCGAGCACCCCACCATCGTCATCTTGCGCACCACGATCGGATGGGGAAGCCCGAACAAGGCGGGGCACCATTCCGCCCACGGCGCGGCGCTGGGGGAGGACGAGGTCCGGCTCACCAAGCAGGCGCTCGGCTATCCGTCGCTCGAGCCCTTCTGGCTGGATCCCGCCGCGGTGGCGAGCTGGCGCACGGCGCTTCCGCGCGGCGCGCGGCTCGAGGGAGAGTGGCGCGCGCGCATGGACGCGTATCGCGCGGCGCACCCGGAGGATGCGGCCGAGCTCGAGCGCGTCTCGGAGGGACGCCTCCCGGACGGCTGGGACGCGGACCTCCCGGACCTGCGCGGCAAGCCGGACGCGACCCGGAACTCCTCGGGGAAGGCGATCCAGGCGCTCGCCACGGTAATTCCCGAGCTGATCGGCGGCTCCGCGGACCTCGGTTCGTCGACCAAGACCGACATCGAAAAGGCCGGCAGCTTCCTGCCCGCCACCCCCGCGGGACGGACGCTCCACTTCGGGGTGCGCGAGCACGCGATGGGCGGCATCCTGAACGGGATGGCGCTGCACGGCGGGGTGCGCCCCTACGGCGGCACGTTCCTGCAATTCGCCGACTACATGCGCCCGGCAATCCGGCTGGCCGCGCTGTCGGAGCTGCCCGTCGTGCTGGTCTACACGCACGACAGCATCGGGCTGGGCGAGGACGGACCCACGCACCAGCCGATCGAGCATCTGGCCGCGCTGCGCGCGATCCCGAACCTGATGGATCTGCGCCCGGCGGACCCCGCGGAAACCGTGGAGGCGTGGCGGGCGGCGCTCGCGCACAGGGAGGGACCATCCTTCCTCGCGCTCACGCGCCAAAAGGTCCCCGACCTGCGCACCGAGGGCGCCGCGCCGGCGCATGGGCTGCACCGCGGCGGCTATGTGCTCTTCGAGGCGTCCGGAGAGGCGCCGGACGCGATCCTGATCGCCACGGGCTCGGAGGTGCACATCGCGGTCGAGGCCCGCCTCCAGCTCGAGGAGGAGGGGATCTTGACCCGGGTGGTGAGCCTTCCGAGCTGGCACCTGTTCGCCTGCCAGGACGAGGCCTACCGCCGCGCGGTGCTCCCCCCCGACGTTCCCGTGCGCGTGGCGGTCGAAGCGGGTGTGCCGTTGGGCTGGGAGCGCTGGGTGGGCGAGGGAGGACGCGTGGTCGGCTTCGAGCGCTTCGGAGCGTCGGCACCACACGAGGTGCTCTACCGCGAGCTCGGGCTCACCCCCGCGCGGGTGGCGGCGGTCGCACGCGAGTTGGTCGCACGGCGACGGGCGACCGTGGGTCAGCCGTGAGCCGGATTCGCGGCAGCTTGGCCGGGTGGTCCCGGCCGGCGGAGACCGGGAGATGCCGGTGCCGCGCCGCGCCGGCGGCTGGAGAGCGCGGAGGAGATCGACGCCCAGCTCGGGCAGAGCGCCGGGGCCAGCCTGCGCCGGCGGCGCCGGGTCTGGTGGCTCCTCGCCAGCGCGATGGTCGGCGGCGGCGGCGGCGGACTCTATCTGGGGTTCCGTGCCCACTGCAGATCGGAGCGGCTCACCGCCGAGCATGAGGCGGAGCGCCGTTCCTCCGCGACCTTCGGCCTCACCCGCGAGACCAACCGCATGCTGCTCGAGCTGTGGCGCATGGAGGACGTCGAGCGGCAGGATCGGATGGTGGTGCCGTGACCGAGCCGCGGCCGCTCGGCTGGAAGGAGCTCGACACCCTCGCCCCCCCGAGCGCTCGGGTCCTGGTCGTGGAGGACGATCTGGGAGTACGGCGCGGGCTGGAGAGAATCTTGGCGGCGCTCGGCTACGAGGTGCGGAGCGCGGGATCCGCGGAGGAAGCCGACCACTGGCTGAGCGCGGAGCGATTCGAGCTGATGCTGCTCGACATCAAGCTTCCCAGGATGAAGGGAGTGGAGTTCCTCTCCTGGGCCCTCGAGCGGGATCGCGAGCTCGCGGTCGTCATGTTGACCGGGCTCGACGATCCCGAACTCGCGATCCAGTGCCTGGAGTTGGGAGCGCGCACCTATCTGGTCAAGCCGATCGAGACCGATTTCCTCCGGCTGGCGCTGCGCGACGCGCTGGCGGTGCGCCGGCTGCTGCTCGAGCGCAACGCCCGCGTCGGCAGCTAGCGCTCACGCCGCCTCACGCGCTCCCAGTGGGAGGGGCGGCACCCGCCTGACGCGCACTGACCGATCCACTCGCTGCACGATCGGGGCGGCCGTGCACGCCACCGTCTGGCATCCCGCCCTGCGCGCCCACAGCCGCCAGCTCGGGCCATGGCCCTCGCCGCCGCTGAACAGCCAGTCGGCGGCGTGAGCCATTTCGTGGACCAGCGTGTCCAGCCGCTCGCGCCCGTTCCCCTGGAGCATCAGGTCGACGTTGAGCGCGATCTCGAGCACTACGCGCCGTCCGGCGACGATCCCGGGCACCATCTGGCCGAGCCGTGTGCGGAAGCGATTGCTGAGGCGCACCGGCAGGGTGCGCGGCAGGCGGCCGTCGAACCGGCTGTCGTTCAGGTAGAGGTAGAGCCGGGGGAGGTAGCGCTTTTGGTCAGGCGTCGCGCAGCAGGGTCCGGGATAGACCGGCTGGGCGCGGAGCGCGGGGGCGAGACCCGGCCAGATCCGCACCCGCCTCGCGGAACGCCGGAGTGTCGCGCTCCGCCTCGCGCACGATCAGTGCGAATGCGTCGAGAATCGAGGGGGGTGCTGGCCGGTAGCCCTCGTGGAGGTTGAGCACGGTGCCGCTCCCGCCGAGTGACCAGATGTTGGTGCGGTTCCTACGGAAGGTGACCCTGTGGAGCCGGCGCGCTCCGCGCCGGTGCAGCGCCTCGAGAAAGGCGACCTCCGAACGATCCAACATCGACCTCTCCCTTCTCCTGCAAGTCCTGCGACGACGGTTCTGTGGAGGCGGAGAGCCCCCCGGGTAGGGGCGATCAACATACCGCGGGACACCCCCGTTTCAACCCTCCAACTCGCCCTCGCGGTAGAAACATCCGTATTCGGTTTCGGCGGTCCCAAGGATCGCTGATCTTCGACTCAACGATTCGGCGAAGGGTTCCGCGGTGTCACTAGATCTAGGGGTCTGTCAATCTCCCCCGAAAAAAAATATTGCATTCCTCGGCGGACCCTTTCTAAATTAGATTACGTCGCTTGCCGTACCACCACCATCTGGAGGTTTCACGTGGCTACCAAGAAGCGAGCTGCAAAGCGCAAGACGGCGAAGAGGCCGGCGAAGAAGACGGCGAAGAAGACGGCCAAGAAGGGCCGCAAGATCAAGAAGGCGAGGAAGGCGAAGAAGTAAACACGTCTTCGGGTCCGCCCCATGGCGGACCGAGCCGTGTGATCGATCCGTGGGGCCGGCAGGGAACTCCTCCCTGCCGGCCCCATGGCTGTTCAGCGGCCGAGCAGCAGCGCCTCCCAGCAATCGATCTTGTCCTCCCACGCGAAGCGGTCGCGCGCGCGGGCGCGCGCCGCCTCCGCCATCCGCCCGTGCGCGTCCCGATCGGCGAGCAGCCGCACGAGGGTCTCCGCGGCGGGCTCGACGATCAGTCCGGACCGCCGGCCGTCGCCGAGCGGCTCGAGCGCGTCGGCCGCGCTGCTCACCGGTGTCGACACAACGGGAACGCCGGCGGCCAGCGCCTCGAGCATGGCGTTGCTCATCCCTTCGGTGCGCGAGGTGACGGCGAAGACGTCCAGCGCATCGAGCACGTCGCCGACCGACTCACGGTGTCCGAGGAAAACGACGCGCTCGGCAATCCCCAGCGTGCGCACGCCGCGGCGCAGCGCCGCCTCCTCGGGACCGGCGCCCCCGGCGGAATCCCGAGCTGCGCGCGCAGCGCACCCGGCGAATGCCGTCGGACGGGCTCCTCCACGCCGTTCCAGACGAGTACGACCCGCTCGGGATCGAGCCGCGGCAGGCTCGCGAGCACGGCGCCCCGGAGCGCACGCGCGTTCACCACCACGCGGTCGACCCAGCGCGCGAACGCGATCCGGTAGAAGGGGCCGCGACTCGGCAGGTCGGTCTCGAGGCCGATGCGCGCGATCACGCGCGGGACCGCTGCGAGCCGGCCGCCCAAGGCCCCGAGCCAGCTCTTCTTGAAGGTGCCGAGCAGGAGCGCGTCGGGCCGGTGCCGCCGCAGCTGGCGCGCGAACCCCACCGCGTGGTGGACCGAGGCGTGGCCGCCCAGGTGCGCGACCTCGGCCGGCACCCCGAGCGCGCGGGCCTGCTCCGCGACCGAGTCGTCGCGGCAGAAGAAGAGGACCCGGTGCCCACGGCGCTGGAGCCGCTCGAGCAGGCGCACCGTGAACGGCGGCTCCTGGTGGGGAATCGGCAGCGTCGGTTCCGACGGCACCTGGATCGTCGGCCCCGAGGGGAGGATCGCGCGCGTACGGCTACGGTGTAGCGCCGCGTCTCAGTTCCAGATCGGGCAGAAGAGCTCCTGGCCCCTTCCGTCTCTCCTCAGTACGCCTCTACGTGCACCCCGGCCACCGCGCGCCCCGAGGGGTCCGCCGCGCTCGCGAACGCAGCGTCCCAGGCGAGCGCCTCGGGAGTGCTGCAGGCGATCGACTTGCCCCCCATGACAGTCCGCGCCGCGGACGAGAGCGGGAAGAAGCCCTCAAAGACCGAGCGGTAGTAGTAGGCTTCCTTGGTGTCGGGCATGTTGTGCGGGAAACGCACCGCCGCCTGCCGCATCTCCGCGTCCGAAACGTGCACGGCGGCGTTGGCCTTGAGCGCGTCGATCCAGCCGTATCCCACCCCGTCGCTGAACTGCTCCTTCTGCCGCTTGGTGACGATCTCGGGAAGAATGTCGGCGAACGCGTCGCGCAGCACCTGCTTCTCGATCCGCCCTTCCGCCTTGCGCGGCATCTTGAGCGCCGGATCGATGGCCATCGCCACGTCCAGGAAGTCCACGTCGAGGAAGGGCACCCGCGCCTCGACCCCCCAGGCCGCCATCGCCTTGTTCGCGCGCAGGCAGTCGAACAGATGGAGCCGGTCGAGCTTGCGTACCGTCTCCTCGTGGAACTCCTTCGCGTTGGGCGCCTTGTGGAAGTACAGGTAGCCGCCGAATACCTCGTCGGCGCCCTCCCCCGAGAGCACCATCTTCACCCCCATGGCGCGGATGCGCCGCGCCATCAGGTACATGGGGGTGGCGGCACGGATGGTCGTGACGTCGTACGTCTCGAGGTGGTGGATCACGTCGACGACCGCGTCCAGCCCCTCCTGGATCGTGTAGACGAAGCCGTGGTGCACGGTGCCGATGTGCTCCGCCACGCGCTCGGCGAACGCCATGTCCGGGGAGCCCTCGAGCCCGACGCTGAAGGAGTGCAACCGCGGCCACCACGCCTCCGCCTGGTCGTCCTCTTCGATGCGCTTCCTCGCGTAGCGCGCTGCGATCGCGGCGATGATCGAAGAATCTAGCCCGCCCGAGAGCAGCACGCCGTAGGGTACGTCGCTCATGAGCTGTGCGTGCACGGCTCGCTCGAGCGCCGGACGGAGCTCGGAGACGGGAACCGGCGCGTTCATCACGTTCTCGTACGAGCGCCAGGCCCGGTCGTAATACGGGCGCGGCTCGGCGTCTCCGGTCTCCATCACGTGCCCCGGTGGGAATGCGCGGACGGTGGTGCACACGGGCACGAGCGCCTTCATCTCGGACGCGACGTGGAGCACTCCCTGCGCATCCCATCCGAGATAGAGCGGCACGACGCCGATGGGGTCGCGCACCACCATCCAGGTCCCTCTGTCGAGATCGCGCAGCACGAAGGCGTAGATGCCGTTCAGCTTCTGGAGCAGCTCCACGCCCATCTTGCGATAGAGCGCGAGGATGATCTCACAGTCCGACTCGGTGCGGAACGGGTAGTGCTGCGTCAGCTCCTTCCGCAGCTCGCGGTGGTTGTAGATCTCGCCGTTCACGGCCAGCACGGTCCGCTCGCCGGGTCCGTACAGGGGCTGGGCACCGCTGGCGGGATCGACAATCGCGAGCCGCTCGTGCACGAGCACCCCGCCCGGGCAGACGTCCACCCCGGACCAGTCTGGTCCGCGATGGCGCTGGAGCCGCGACAGCTTGAGCGCGCGTGCGCGGTACGCTTCTGCGTCCCCGGGGATGTCGAGGATGGCGAGGATCGAGCACATGGATGTGTTTCCCTGCTGCGTGTTGGGGTGGTGCTCCCGCGGCGACGCCAATCCGACAACGAAAGAGGCGGCTCCCGCGGGGAGCCGCCTCTCGGCCTTTGGATCTGTCCGCGTACCGCTACGGAGTCAATCCGAGCCGGCAACTCCCGGGGAGCCGGCGATTGGGATTGTTCCGGTTGTTCGGACGGCGCATCATGCGTGCTCCAAGCCGTACAGGGGCATTGAACGCCAGAAGATCGACCCGCCAGCCGCGCGGGCGCAAGGTGCCACCGGCCCTTGACCGGTCCTGACCGGAATCGCCCTGTTGGGCGTCGCCACCGCCGATTCCTCGGCCCTCCTCGCAGCGCGAGCCGCGCATGATCGACCACTTCATCGGACGCACTCCCACGGTCCGGCTGGAGCGGATCGTGGAGCCCGGCATGGCCGAGGTTTGGATCAAGGTCGAGGGAATGAACCCGGGCGGGTCGATCAAGGACCGTCCGGCGCTCGCCATGATCGCGGACGCGGAGCGGCGCGGGCTGATCCAGCCCGGCGACACGATCGTCGAGCCTACGTCGGGCAACACCGGGATCGGGCTGGCGCAGATCACCTCGGCCCGGGGCTATAAGCTGATCCTCACGCTGCCGGCGCAGATGAGCGAGGAGCGCAAGCGCACGCTCGAGGCGTACGGTGCCAAGCTCGTGCTCACCGATCCGGAGCTCCGCATGATCGGCGCGATCGCCGAGGCAGAGCGGATCCGCGACGAGCAGGGTGCGTTCCTCCCCAACCAGTTCGACAACCCCGCCAACCCGCGCGCGCATTACGAGACGACCGCTCCGGAGCTGTGGGAAGCGCTGGGTGGGCGCATCGACGCGTTCGTGTACGGCTCGGGCACGGGCGGCACGATCAGCGGGGTCGGGCGCTTCCTGAAGGAGCGGCTGGAGGACGTGCTGATCGTCACGGTGGAGCCGGGGCGGAGCGCGGTGCTGCATGGCGAGCCCCGCGGCCAGCACCAGTTCCAGGGGATGGGCCCGGGATTCGTGCCGCCCAACCTCGATCGCTCCCTCATCGATCGGATGGTGAAGGCGTGGGAGGAGACCGCCTTCGACGTGTCCCGCCGGCTGGCGCGCGAGGAGGGACTGTTCGTCGGGATGAGCAGCGGGGCGATCGTGGAGGCGGCTCTGAACGTCGCGCGCGAGCTGGGCACCGGACACCGGGTGGCGTGCATTTCGCCCGACTCCGGCGCGCGCTACCTCACCACACCGCTCTTCGTACCGAACGATTCCACGGCCTGAGGGGACCCGCACGCGGGGTGCTCGGCGCGGACACGGTCACTCGACCGCCGAAGTCAGGGGGGACGGATCCCCGACCGGCTCCAGCAGCAGCGATGGTGGGCGTACGACGTCGGAGTGCTGGAGTAGGGTGATCACGTCGCCGGGCCGAATGCGAGTCTGGTCGTCGATGGGTACGGCCTGCCCCTTCCGCTCGATCACGAGCGGGAGCGCTCCGCCCGCGCTTCCCAGCTCGGCAGGCTCCAGCTCCTTCTCCCCGGCGAGCCGGTACTTGCAGCTGCGCGCCCGGCCGGCCCTCACCTCGCGCGACCAGTATCCGATGTCGGTCTCGATGCCGAAGAGCGTGCGCGCGCGGACCGCGCGCACGCTCTCCACCGGCACCGAGGCCTGATCGGGCCGGAACGCGATCTGCGCGGTCTCGACGCGGAAATCGCGGCGCGCCTTCTCGGCTACCAACAGACTCACGCCTTCGTTGCGGATCAGACCGATCACGCCCCGCCGCGCCCCCAGCTCCCCCAGCTCGAGGACGTCCTCTTCGAGCGCGTTTCCCTGAAGCACCGGCAACCCCTCGCGCATGGCCGCGGCGACCTCGGCGCCGTCAGTCTCCACTAGGATGACGTCCTGCCCCGACGCGCGGAGCGCGCGGGCGAGCTCGCGCGCGACCGGGTTCGCGCCCGCGATCAGGTAGCCCCGATTGGACGGTCGCCGCACCCCGAGCAGGCTCGCCACCAGCCCTCCGCCAAGCCCCTGCACCACCACGGTGGCCGCGATAACCAGGAACACCAGCGCGCGCAGCTCGCGTCCCTCCGCCATCCCCTCCGCGGTGAACGCCTGTGCAAACAGCGAAGCCACGGCCGCGGCCACGATCCCGCGCGGACCGAGCCACGCGAGGAACGCCTTCTCTCGGAGGGTGAGCGACGATCCGATCGTACTCACGGCCACGTCGATCGGGCGCACCACGAACATGAGCAGCGCGGCGGTGGCGATCCCGGGCCAGCCGAGCCCCATCACCTCCTCGATGCGCACGTCGGCTGCCAGCAGGACGAACAGCAGTCCGATCAGCAGCACGGTGAGCTGCTCCTTGAACTCCTTGAGCTCCTGACTGGAGCGCGTGGGCATGTTCCCCACCGCCATGCCGGCGATCGGCGCGGTCATGATGCCGCTCTGGGGGATGATCGCTTCGGAAAGCGAATAGAGGCCGAGGAGTAGCGCGAGCGTCGTGATGCTCGCATAACGCTCGGGGATGACCTTCTCCCACGCGAGCAGGCGTCCGATCAGGACGCCACCCACCACACCGATCGCGAATCCGATCAACAAGCGCGTGGGGATGCCGACCAGCCCGCGGGCAGCCACCGGCAGCTCCTGGGCGAGCACCACCTCGAGCGCGACCACTGCGACGATCGCGCCGATCGGGTCGATCAGGACGCCCTCGGCCTCGAGGATGGTGTGCAGGTTGCGCTTGATCCGCAGCCGGCGCAGGAGCGGAGTGATGACCGTCGGCCCGGTGACGATGACCAGGATGCCGAACGGGATCGCGACCTGCCAGGGCCAGCCCATCACGTAGCGCCCGGCCAGCGCGCCCCCGGCCGCGGTGACGAACGCTCCCCAGGTGACCAGGCGACGGATGGCGAGCGCTTCGTGCCGGAGTCGGTGCAGCTCGAGGTGCATCCCGCCCTCAAACAGGATCACCGCCACCGAGATCCCGACGATCAGGTGGAGTCCCTCGCCGAGCGTGGAGGGTCGCACCAGGTTGGCGACGTCGGGTCCGAGCAGGACGCCGACCACCAGCAGCACGACGATCCCCGGCACCCGCAGGTGCTGGGCGATCACCTGCGCAATCATCCCCCCTGAGAGCGCCAGGCCGAAGGTGAAGGCAGGATCGTCGAGGCTCACGAGCGGAGCTCCGTCATCTCCGCAACCTCGCTGGAAGGCAAGCTAGGCGAAAGCCGCCCTCATCGGGGGCCCAGTCGTGTTGTTCGCCGCGGAGTGCGGCTCAGGGCGCAGTGCCGACCGTATCGCCCGGAACGGTATCTCCGCCCATCGTGTCGCCCGCGATCGGGGGCAGGGGCGGAACGTCCTCCGTCGTCTCCTCGAACTCGTCGATTTCCTCCCCGCCGCAGGCGAGGAACAGCGCGGTGCCGAGCAAGGCGGCGCCCAGGCGGGTGTTTCGGCAGGACAGCTTCGGTCGTCTCTCCGTCGCAGGTTCAGCGGGAAACCCCCGCCGCGGCTCCTGCAATCCCGGGGTCCGCGCGGAAATCGATGACTACTCGAGCGGGATCGGCGCGCCGACCGGAGTGCTGGGGACCGCAGGGCCGACGTGCACGCGCAGCGTGGCGAACGCGATCTCCGAGCCAGCCAACGCGCTCGCGGCCGAGAACAGGAACCCACCGTGCATCCCCCGGACGAAGGCGACCGGACGAGGCGCTCCCAGCGCGAGCGCAGCCGTGAGGCGCGAGGCCACCACCGCCCCCGTGACGGCGATCCCGATCGAGGCGCCGACCTGCCGCGCGCTGTTGAGCACGGCGGAGCCCACCCCCGCCTTGTCCGGCCGCACCGACGACATGGCCGCCGCGGTGGCCGGGGTCATGGTCATCGCCATTCCCGCGCCGGACACGATCATCGGAACGAGCAGGGCCCAGTAGCTCGAGTCGACGGTGAGGCGGGCGAACAGGTGCTGCGGCCCACTCGCGACCCGCTGGAGCTCGTACCGGCCGGCGTCGTCGGTGACCGCCACCCGTACCAGGTCGGGCAGCTCCACCACCGCGCCGGCAAGCGGCGCCCCGGTGTCCGCGTCGGTCACCAGGCCGGAGACAGTGGCCCCGAGAACCTGGGCGTGCAGCAGGACCGCTGACAGGAGGAGGGCGGACGCCATGGGCCAACATCTGCCGAGGTCCGCGCGAGTATCAAGGAGAGCGCAGGAGCTTGCGGTCCCCCAGCACCTCTCCGGCGCCCTCCTTGATCTTCCCACCTGCGTGGCGGGCCTTGCCCTTCAGATCGTCAGCCATGGTCGTCCTCCGGTTGGGCTGTCTCCCTCCGGGTGGCCGCAACGGCCGCGCCGGAGTGGCCAGAGGTCGGCCCCGCGGCCGCACCTGACCGGACATCCTTGACCACACCGGTGTATCTATAGACTGTTTTTGCTCCCCCGGACCGCTCGCTCCGCCCGTCCCGGCGGCCGCCGGCGCGCTCCCCAGCTGCACTCCGTCTTCGTGTCCATTCCACGCCACCCAGACCCCCTCTCGCAGAGGGGTGCCGGCCTCGCCGCCCGCGTCGTCGTGGACGGCAAGTTCCTGCGCGTCCTGGGGGAGACGGGCCAGGCTCGGCGGGGGTCGGGCGGCGGCGCGGCGGGCGGGGAGCGCTTCCGGATCAAGGGCGTCAGCTACGGCACCTTCGCCCCGGACGGGAAGGGGGACCACTTTCCCGAGGCGGAACGGGTGGCCGAGGACTTCGCCGCGATGGCGGCGCTCGGGATCAATACGGTCCGGGTCTACACGCCCCCGCGCCCGGCCCTGCTCGATGAAGCCGCCCGCCACGGGCTGCGCGTCATGGTGGGGCTCCCGTGGTCGCAGCACGTGGCGTTCCTGGACGACCGCCGCCTCACGCGCGCGATCCGGCGCGACCTCGTCGCCCACGTGCGCGCACTCGGCGACCATCCCGCGGCGCTCCTGTTCGCGCTCGGCAGCGAGATCCCGGCCGGGGTGGTGCGCTGGCACGGACGGCTCCGGGTCGAGCGGTTTCTGCGCGAGCTCTACGCGGACGCCAAGGGGGCGGCGCCGGAGAGCCTGTTCACGTATGTGAACTTCCCGCCCACCGAGTACCTCGATCTCTCCTCCTTCGACGTCTGCGCGTTCAACATCTACCTGCACCGGGAACCGGAGCTGCGGGCCTACCTGGCGCGCCTCCAGCACCTGGCCGGACACAAGCCGCTTCTGCTCGCCGAGGCAGGCGCGGACAGCATCCGCGAGGGCGCGGAGGGGCAGGCCGCGATCACCGAGATGCACGTGCGCGCGGCACTCGAGGAGGGCGCGTGCGGCGCGGTCGCGTACGCCTGGACGGACGAATGGTGGCGGGGAGGACGCGCGGTGGACGACTGGGCCTTCGGGCTGGTGGACCGGGAGCGCCGGCCCAAGCCCGCCGCGGCTGCGGTCGCTGCGGCATTCGCAGACGCGCCCTATCCCACCGCCGTCCGGGAACGCTGGCCGCGCGTCTCCGTGGTCGTGTGCGCGTACGACGCCGCGGACACGCTCGAGGACTGCCTGAGCTCGCTCGCGGCGCTCGACTACCCGGACTACGAGATCGTCCTGGTGAACGACGGCTCGCACGACGCCACCGGCGAGATCGCGCGCCGCCACGCCCGGACTGACGGCCGGCTGCGCGTGATCGACACTCCGAACCAGGGGCTCAGCGCGGCCCGGAACGTGGGCCTCGCGGCCGCGACCGGGGAGATCGTGGCGTACACGGACGCGGATGTGCGCGCCGACCCGGACTGGCTCACCTTCCTGATGCAGCCGCTGCTGGACGCCCCCGACGTGGTGGGCTCGGGCGGACCCAACGTGGTCCCCGCGGACGATCCGCCCATCGCGCAGTGCGTCGCGCGTGCGCCGGGAGGGCCCACGCACGTCCTGCTCGACGACCGCACGGCCGAGCACGTCCCGGGCTGCAACATGGCCTTCCGGCGCGCCACGCTCCTCGAGGTCGGCGGCTTCGATCCGATCTACGTGCGCGCCGGCGACGACGTCGACATCTGCTGGCAGCTCCAGGGGCGCGGGTGGAGGATCGGCTTCGCTCCCGCCGCGCTGGTCTGGCACCACCACCGCGCCAGCGTGCGCGCGTACTGGCGGCAGCAGGTCGGCTACGGCGAGGGTGAGACCTGGCTGATGGCGCATCACCCCGAGCAGTTCCTCGAGGGGAAGATGCGCTGGCGCGGACGCATCTACTCGCCCCTTCCCTTCGTGCGCTCGCTCGCGGGGACGCGCGTGAACGCCGGTGTGTGGGGGACAGCCGCGTTCCCCTCGGTCTACCGCACCGACGTGCACCCCTTCGCGTTCATGCCGCACTCGATCCGCTGGCAGGCACTCTCGCTCACCCTCGTGCTCGTGGGAGTGCTGCTGATGGCGCTCGGGCTGGCGGGGACTGGCGTCTGGGCGAGCCCCGCGCTGCTCGCCGCGGGGCTCGCCGGGCTGGCGGTCACGCTCGCGCGTAACGCGGCCTATGCGCTCCGGTCGGACCTGAGCGGTGTGCCCGGCTCACACCTGCGGCACCGCGCAACGATCGCCTACCTGCACTTCGTGCAGCCGCTCGCGCGCGCGTGGGGGCGCGTACGCGGAATGCTCGCGCCGCCGGAGGTCGTGCGCGGTCCCCAAGCCGCACGCCCGACGATGGAGATCCGGCCAGGGGTACGGGACGTCCGCCGCGGGCTGCTGCTTGCCTCAGGGGGCGCCGCCGAGGACCGCTTCTGGAGCGAGCGCTGGGCGGCGGTCGAGGGATTGCTCGCGCGCCTGACCGAGCGGCTGCGCCGGGCGCGTCCGGCGTGCACAGTCGCGGTCGACGACGGCTGGTCGGCGGACCGCGACGTGAGCGTGCTGGTCGGGCGCTGGGCGTGGCTCGACCTGCGCGCGCTGGTCGAGGAGCACCGGGACGGGAAGTGCCTGATCCGGATCGGGACACACCTGCGCCCGACCGCGCTCGGGGTGGCTGCCGCGGTGGCGCTCGGCCTCGCACTCACGGTCGCGGCGAGCGCGGGCTTCGCGTACCGCTGGCCGGCCGCTGGGGTCGCGGCCGCGGGGCTCACGCTCGGTCTGGGGGTCTTCGTCTGGGCCCGCACCGCGCGGGCTGCGGCCACTGTGCGCCAGGCGCTCGAGCGCGTCTCGGCCGCGCTCGCGCTGGCGCCGCTCCGCCCCGAGCCCGCACGCGCGCCGCTGCTCGCCCCCTCGCTCCTGAGCACGTACGGGCTCCGGAGCGCCCCCTTGTTCGTGCTCACGATCCTCTCGCTCGGCGCGAGCACGTTCCTGCTGCGCGACGCCGCGATCTCGCAGGTTATCCAGTACGGGCCGCGCATGTCAGCGTGGCTCGACACCCCCGGCGGGCTCGCGATCGGACCGGCCGGGCACATCTATCTGGCCGACGCGCACAGCGACGCGATCCGCCGCATCGACGCCACCACGCTCACGTCGGCGACCTACGCGGGCGATCCGGGACGGGGCGCGGGCTTCACCGGCGACGGCGGTCCCGCCGCGCGCGCGCAGCTCGCCGAGCCGGACGGGATCGCGTTCGCGCCCGACGGCGACCTGATCGTGGCCGACTCCGAGAACCACCGGATCCGGCGCATCGACCGGGAGACGGGGGTGATCACGACCATCGCGGGCTCCGGCGTGCCGGGGTGGAACGGGGACGGGCTGCCCGCGCTCGAGACCGCCTTCGACCAGCCCTCCGCGGTCGCCTGCGCGCCGAACGGCGACATCTACGTCGCGGACACCATGAACAACCGCATCCGCCGGATCGACCACGTCACCGGTCTGGTCTCCACGGTGGCCGGGAACGGCCGGGTCGCCGAGGACGGCCCCGTCGGGGACGGGCGGTCGGCCACCGAGGCGCGCCTCTTCATGCCGAGCGACGTCGCGCTCGGCCCCGACGGCGATCTCTACGTCGCGGACACACACCACAACCGCATCCGAGTGGTCGACCGGGCGACCGGACGGATCCGCACGGTCGCGGGGAGTGGCGCCTTCGGCAACGCGCCGGATGCCGTTCCCGCGACGGAGGGAGCGCTCTCGGCGCCGACCGGAATCGCGCTGCTGCCCGGAGCCGGAGGGCTCACGCTCTTTATCGCGGACTCCTACAACGCGGTAGTGCGCCGCATCGGGCCGGACGGCGTCATGTACCGCGTGGAGGCGGGCGAGACGCTGCTCGTGCCCGCCCGGGTGGCGTTCGCGCCTGCGAGCGGCTGGCTCTACGTGACCGACGCGGCCGACGACAAGCTGGTCGCGCTCTCCGTCCCCGGGCTCCAGCCGCACCCCGCCGACGCGACGGCCTCGCGATGAACGCCTCCCTGCTGCGCTGGATGGCCCCGTACCTCCGCCCCTACCGGGGGCGGCTGGGGCTGCTCGGGGGGCTGCTCTTCCTCGAGGTCGTGTTGGGCGCGCTCCAGCCCTGGCCGCTCGCGTTCGTGCTCGACTACGTGCTGACCGGGCGCCCGCTGCCGGACTTCCTCGCGGCGCGCATCGGTCCCGTGGACTTGGACACGCGCGTGCTGCTCCTCATCGTCGTCGCGCTGCTGGGCGTGGCGCTCGCGTTCGCGAACCAGCTCGTCACGTTCAAGGCCACCCAGGTGCAGGTGCAGACCGGGCAGGGGCTCGTCTACGACCTGCGCTACAAGCTCTTCCAGCACCTGCAGCGCCTCGGGCTGCACCACCACGTCACGACCAACACGGGCGACGCGGTCTACCGGATTGACGTCGACTCGTACTCGATCGACAACCTGGTGATGAGCGGAATCTTTCCGCTGCTCACCTCGACCGCCGCGCTGGTCGTGATGTTCTCGCTGATGGCGAGCATCGACGCCCGGGTCGCGCTGCTCTCGCTCGCGGTCGTGCCGTTCCTCTTCCTCTCGCTCCGCCACTACATGCACACGCTGGTGCACCGGATCGAGGGGGTAAAGTCGCTCGAATCCAGGCTGGTGGAACGGCTCTACGAGGTGTTCGCGGCGATGCGGCTGGTGAAGGGCTTCGCGCGCGAGCCCTTCGAATTGAAGCGGTATCGTATGGCCGGCGACGAGGTGATGCAGGCCCGCATCGCGATCACCCGGCAGGAGTCGATCTTCTCGGTCACGGTGAGCACGATCACCATGTTCGGCACCGCGCTGGTGCTGATCGTGGGCGGACTCTCGGTGATCCGCGGGCAGATGACGATCGGCCAGCTCATCGTCGTGCTCACCTACCTGGGCTCCGTGTACGGGCCGCTCGCCGAGGTCGCGCACACCAGCGGCCAGCTCCAGGACGCGCTCGCGGCGGCGCGGCGCGTGCGCGCCACGCTGGCGCTCGAGCCGGAGCCGCTCGACGAGTCCGGCGCGCTCGACGCCTACCGGCTCGTGGGCTCCGTGCGGTTCGACGACGTGGGCTTCCGCTATCCCGACGGCACGGACATGCTGCACGACATCAGCTTCGTGGCCGCCCCCGGCGAGATGGTCGCGCTGGTCGGGCTCACCGGCGCGGGCAAGACGACCCTGGTGAGCCTGATCCCCCGCCTTTACGACGCGGCCCAGGGTCGGGTGCTGATCGACGGCGTCGACGTGCGCCGCTACGCGCTCCGCTCGCTGCGCGACCGGATCGCGATCGTCCCCCAGGAGCCGCTGCTGCTCCAGGGCACGATCGCCGACAACCTGCGTTACGGCCGGCTGGACGCCACGCGCGAGGAGATCGAGGAGGCCGCGCGGGCGGCGCACGCGCACGACTTCATCGCGCGGCTCTCCAGGGGCTACGACACCGAGATCGCAGAGGCGGGGGGCGGGCTCTCGGGGGGCGAGCGCCAGCGGCTCTCCGTCGCGCGCGCGCTGCTCAAGGACGCACCCATCCTGATCCTGGACGAGCCCACCTCCTCGCTGGACGCGATCTCGGAGGAGATCGTCTTCTCCGCGCTCAAGCGGCTGCGCGCCGGCCGCACCACGATCGTGATCGCGCACCGGCTCTCCACCGTGCGCGACGCGGACCGGATCCTCGTCCTGGACGGGGGACGGATCTCCGCGCAGGGGACCCACGAGGAGCTGCTCCGCACGAGCTCGCTCTACGCGCGCATGTGCGAGCGGCTCTCGATCGGCCGCTCGCTGGATGAGCCGGAGACCGTGGACGAGCTGATGGAGGCCGCGCTGCCCTCGCCCGCGAACGACCCCGGCCTGCGCGCGGTCTGACCCCGGCCCCAGCGGCAGCAGCGTGAAGGTCGTCCTGGCGGGGATCATCGCCCGCTACCCGTTCGGCGGCGTCACCTGGTGCTCGCTCATGTACCTGCTGGCGCTGCGTGAGCTCGGCCACGACGTGCTCTACATCGAGGACACGGGCGAGTGCGTCTACGACCCGGTCCGGAACGAGCAGTCGCTCGATCCCCGCTACGGCACGGCGCTCATCCACCGTTCGCTCGAGCCGTTCGGGCTGGGCGACCGCTGGGCGTTCGTCAACTACGACGGCAGCTATCACGGGATGGGCGCTAAGGAGGTGCGGCGCTGGTGCGCCGACGCCGACTTCTTCCTGAACCTCTCGGGCGGCTCCTGGTTCTGGCGCGACGAGTATGTCTCCATCCCGCGCAAGGCCTTCGTCGACTCGGACCCCGGGTTCACGCAACTCGCGATTGCGAACGCGGAGCCCTGGTACGTCGAGTTCTTCCGCGGATTCGATCGCCTCTTCACCTTCGGCGCGAACATTGGTACGGCGGCGTCGCCCGTGCCGACCGGAGAATTCCAGTGGCGCAAGACCTGGCAGCCGATCGCGCTCGACCAGTGGCACGCGAGCGTGCCCGCCGGAGACCGCTTCACCAGCGTGATGACCTGGCGCATCGAGAGCTTCGCCGACGTGGACGGCAACAAGGACCAGGAGTTCCTGCGCTTCCTGGAGCTGCCGTCACGCACCGAGCAGCGCTTTCGCATGGCCGTGAACGGCCCCCACGCGCTCCTGGCGGAGCACGGCTGGGATCCGGTGGACGCGATGGCGATGTCGCGCACGCCCTGGGGGTATCGCCAGTTCATCCAGCGCTCGCGCGCGGAGTTCGGTGTGGCCAAGCACACGTACGTCGCCACCTGCTCGGGCTGGTTCAGCGACCGCACCGAGTGCTACCTCGCCTCCGGCCGCCCCGCGCTCGTGCAGGACACCGGCTGGAGCGAGCACCTGCCGCACGGCGACGGGCTGCTGGCGTTCGCAACATCCGAGCAGGCACTCGCCGGGATCGACCGAATCAACAGCGACTACGCACGCCACGCGCGCTACGCCGAGCAGATAGCGCACGAGTACTTCGACGGCCGCCGCGTGGTCGGCCGGCTCGTCGAGGAGGCGATGGGGTGAGGATCGCGCACGTGGGTCCGGTCGCCACCTCGATCCCGCCGCCAAAGTCCGGCTCGGTCGAGACGATGACCTCGCTGCTCACCGAGGGGCTGGTGGAGCGCGGCCACGACGTCACCCTGTTCGCGACCGGGGACTCGGTGACCGCGGCCGAGCTGCACGCCCTATACGCGCAGGGGTACTGGCACGACGAGAACATGTGGCCATGGGAACTCTACGAGATGCTCAATCTGGCCGCCGCCGTCGAGCGCGCGCACGACTTCGACGTGATCCACTACGAGGCCGCGTACTACCCGATGTCGCTCGCGTTCGCGCGCATCTGCCCGACGCCGATCGTGCAGACGCTCCACCACTCCCCCTCCACCGCCGAGGTCGGGCTCTGGGCGCGCTACCTGGAGGCGCCCTTCGTCGCCATCTCCGAGGAGCAGGCGCGGCTGCTCGACAGCCTGAACGTGATCGGGACGGTGCTGCATGGGATCGACACAGACCGGTTTCCTGTCCAGAAACGGCCGGACGACTATCTGCTCTTCCTGGGCCGCTTCACCGAGGGCAAGGGCGTGCTCCAGGCGATCGAGGTGGCGCGCCGCGCCGGCATGAAGCTGGTCCTGGCGGCGGCCGAGGAGGACTACTACCGCGAGCACGTGGCGCCGCACGTGGACGGGGTGAACGTGGTCTACTTCGGCGAGGCCGACCACGACGCCAAGGTGCGCCTCTACGGGGGCGGCCGCGCCCTGCTCTACCCGATCCAGGCGCGCGAGCCGTTCGGGCTGGTGCTCGCGGAGGCGATGGCGTGCGGGACTCCGGTGGCCGCGCTCGACAGGGGCGCGGTACGCGAGGTGGTGGACGACGGCGTCACCGGGATCGTCTTCGACGACCTGGAGCAGATGGTGGGCGGGCTCGGCCGCGTGCTGGAGCTGGACCGCCGCCGGGTGCACGAGCGCGCGGTCGCGCGCTTCGGCGTCGCGCGCATGGTGGACGAGTACGAGGCCGTGTACCGCACCGTCGTGGACGGGGGGCGCCGGTGACGGCCGCGGCAGGGGGGGCCCTCGCCGGCCACACGATCGTCGCCGTGTTCGCGCACCCCGATGACGAGGCGCTCGCCTGCGGGGGGACACTCGCGCGGGCCGCCGACGCGGGCGCGCGCGTGGTGCTCGTGTGCGCCTCGCGCGGAGAGCTGGGCTCGGTGAGCGATCCCGCGCTCGTCCCCCAGGGGGACGTCGCCGCCGCGCGCGCCGCCGAGCTCCTGGAGTCGGCGCGCGTCCTGGGCGCGGCCGAAGTGGTGCAGCTCGGACATGCAGACGGCTGCCTGCGCTGGGCGGATGCGCTGGATGCCGACCTCGTCGCGGTGCTCGTGCGCGAGCGCCCGGACGCGGTGATCACGTTCGACGCCGACGGGCTCTACTGGCACGACGACCACATCGGCGTGCACGAGCGCACAAGCGCGGCGGTGGCCACCCTCGACGCCACCCCCGGTGCCCGCGTGCTCGCGCTCTACTACGTGAGCCTCGCTCCCGGCGCGATACGCACCATCGTGGACGCGGCGCACGCGCGCGGAGGCGCCCGGAACGGCGGCGGGCTCTGGGGGATCTCGCCCGATGCGTTCGGCGTCGCCACTCCCGCGCCGACGCTCACGCTGGACGTCCGGCCCTGGCTCCCGCGCAAGCTGGCCGCGATCCGCTGCCACCGGACGCAGGTGGGCGCCGGCAGCCCCTTCCTCTGGCTCGACGAGGACGATGCGCTCCGGCTGCTCGCATGCGAGCAGTTCCGGCGGGCCTACGTGGGCGGCGAGGCGGAGGCGGTGCTCGAGCGGCTCGAGCAAGGTGTGGACGCGTGAGGCCTGAGACGCTGGAGATCCTCCGCTGCCCCTACTGCGGCAGCCGCCTCGAGCTGGTCGAGTCGATGCACCACGTGCGCGAGGCCGAGGCGATCCTGGAGGGGGTGCTCGCCTGCCACTGCTGTCTCTTTCCCGTGGTGGGCGGGGTTCCGGTGATGCACCTGCACCCGAACGCCGCCCTTGCGCGCGAGGCGATCGAAGCCGGCGAGTCCGACCGCGCGTTCCGGGCGCTCGTCTCCGAGGACGAGGAGAGGGCGGCCCGCTTCACCGAGGCCGCGGCCGGGCACAACACCACCTATCGCGAGCTCGCCGAGACGCTCGCGGAGGAGCTCGAGGGCGACTGCTTCCTGTACCGCTTCTCCGACCCCTCGTACGTGGCCGCGAGCGCGGTCGTGCGCGCGGTGGGCGGAACCGTGCTGGCCAACGGCGGGCGGGCGATCGACGCGTGCGGCGGCTCGGGGCATCTTACGCGCGTGCTCCTCGAGCTCTCCGACGCGCCCGTGATCGCGGATCTCTATTTCGCGAAGCTCTGGCTGGCGGCGCGTTACGTAGCACCCGGCTGCGAGCCGGTCTGCTGCGACGGGAACGCACCGCTCCCCTTGGCAAGAGGCGCCTTCCGTTTCGCGCTCTGCGCGGACGCCTTCATGTACATCTGGACCAAGCGGCAGCTCGTGGGCGAGCTGGAGCGGCTGGTGGACCGGGGGCCGAGCGAGGCCGCCGCAGTCGTGATCACACACGCCCACAACCAGCTCGTGTGGAGCCACTCGCACGGGGAGCCCCTTCCACCCGAGGGCTACCGCGATCTGTTCGAGTCGCTCGAGCCCCGCCTCTTCCCCGAGCAACGGCTGCTGGACGACGTCGTAGCCGGCGGGCCGCTGGACCTGTCGCGCCGCTCGGACGCGGAGGCGCTCGCCGCCGATCCCGCGCTCACGATCGTCGCGACGCGACCCGCCGGGACAGTGGGCCTGCTTCGGCCCCACCCGCTGGGTGCGCGCGAGCCGCTCCGGGGAGATCTGCGGCTGAATCCGCTCTACGCGACGGAGCGGGTGGGCTCGGGCCTGCGCATGCGCCTTGCATTCCCCTCGGAGGACTACGAGGAGGAGTACGGCGCGTGTCGGCGTTACCTGCCGGAGGAGGTCACCCTCGACCGCGAGGTGATGGAAGCGGTCGAGGAGGGCAAGCGCACGCCGCAGGTGCTGGAGCTGCTCCGGCGGCGGATCATGCTGGACATGCCGGAGCGGTACTACTAGATGGTGAGACAGCCTTCCGTCTTCCGGGACCGCGTGCTCCGCCATCCGGCGGTTAGACCCAGTTCACATCCGTAGGAAACGCGCCAACCGGTTCCGGTGGTATCCCGCCCATCAGTACCAAGTCGCACTTGCCCCCACGTAGATGGCCCTCGGATGCTGAGGTGGGTCCACCATGTCGGGGGCGACGTCCTTGTGCCACGGACCCGCGATCCTAGTCTAACAGCTCTGCTGTTAACCTGAGCGGGCCACCTGCTCAGGCCTCGATCCGCCCACTCCCCGAGTCAGTTCAAGCGAAGCAGCAGGAAGCCGCTAGAACACTAGACAACTATCCGTTACAAGCCACTAGTTCGCCGTGCGGGGTGCGAACGGATACCCGGGCGGGCCGTTGAGATAGTGCGCCCCAAGCGACTCGACCGAGGTGATCATGTCCATGTCCGGATACAGCACGCTGTGAGCCGGATAGTCGCGGCTTCCTCGCGGGGAGAACTAGATCGCCCCGTCCCGCGTGATCTGGATCTTGGGCGCTCGTGCTGCGAGGGGCTCAGCGTGATCCCGTCGTAGCGGCCGCCGATCCGGCCGTGCAGGTAGAAGCTCGTGCCGCCGAGCCCGCATCCGGCGTCGATCACGTGCGGATCGTGTAACGGCCCGAGCGCATCGAGCAGCCGCTCGTGCACGACGTGATGGGGAGAAACGTCCGGGCGCTCCGAGCGGAGCTTCCGGTGCACGGTGAGGATGTGATCGCCGCTCCGGCTGACCCAGCGCGCGATGCGCTGGAAGCGGCCGAGCCAGTCGTAGTAGCGGCCGAGGCTCACGGAGCAACGGAAGGAGGGAGGAGGGCGCTCAGCTTCGCCTGATGTGAAAGCCTCCGCACGGAGGCTGACTAAGTATCAGGCGAAGCTGAGCGCCCGACTAGTCGCCGGCGATGCCTCGGTTGATCATATCCATCAACCAATGCCCCGACCGGTGCACCTTGGCGTGGACGTAGCGGGCGTTGTGGGGGTTGAGACGGCCGTGGAGCGGCTTGCGGTCGACCACGGTCATCCCCGCCTCCTGGACCGCGTGCAGCTTGTCCGGATTGTTGGTGAGCAGCTGCACGCGCTCGACCCCGAGGTGCCGTAGGATCGCCACCGCGGCGTCGTAGCGGCGCTCGTCGGCGCCGAACCCGAGCGTCCCGTCCGCGTCGACCGTGTCGAGCCCCTCCTGCTGCAGCGCGTAAGCGCGCAGCTTGTTCCCGAGTCCGATCCCGCGCCCCTCCTGCGCGAGGTAGACCAGTACGCCGCCACCGCGCTCCGCGAAGTACGAGAGACAGCCGTGGAGCTGCTCGCCGCAGTCGCAGCGCAGGCTCCCGAAGATGTCCCCGGTGAGGCACGCGGAGTGGACGCGCACCGGCAACGGATCTGGCCATTCGGCACGCTCGCCGATCGTGATCGCGACGTGCTGCACGAACCCGTTACCTTCACGGAAGAAGATGAAGCGTGCGCTCTCGGCATCCCGGAGGGGGACAGTGGCCTCGGCCACGTGCGTGACCTCGATTGCGTGCGTCGTGACCAGCGCCTCCACCTCGGTCGCGCTCACGTCCAATACGGTGGCGTCGCTCATCCACTCGAGCAGCCGCGCAACCCGCATCGGATCGGGCGCCATGCTCACGACCGTCGGGAGCAGCTGACCGAACCGTGCCAGCGCGAGACCGGCCGCCTCGGCGCTGGTGGCGGGCCGGGCCTCCACGTGGCCGGTGGGTCGCAGTGCAGTCGCCAACCGCTGGATGCTCGCCGGCGTGGCGGCCGGACCCAGGGCAATGCTCAGGTGGCGGGGGGGGCCACCGTTGGGGAGCCCCATCGCATGGCCGCGATGGTGGGTGACCACGACCCGCAAGTCCATACCGAGCTCGCGCAGCTGCTCGAGGCGATCGACCGTGAGCCCCTCCACGGCCGCGACCAGCGCCGAGCTGCCGGGATCGGTGACGTAGAGCGCCCGCCCTTGCCGGAGCTCGAACAGTCCGCGTTCCGCTTTGTGCACCATTGGGTCAGGTGGTATCGTTCGCGCTGGAGAGACGTCCGGAGGGCCCGAGCCCGGTGTTCCGTGCGCTCGCACGCGCAGTGGTCCTGGAGCGGTCTCGCGGGTGGTTTGCGAGGGAAGATTCTAGGCGAATCGGTGGCCCTGAGATGCTCAGGCTGACAGTTGCGTGGGTGGTTGTCAATGCCCTGCTGATGACCCCCATCTGGCTCTCCGCGGCGGTCCTGCCGGATGGCTCGATCTCCGGCGGATGGCTGGCGGTCGAAGCCGCGTTCCTGGTGGGCACGCTGGCGCTGCTGCCAAGGCGGCCCTGGGGCGTCAGGCTGGCGTGGGGCGCAACGATCGCGGTCGTGCTGGTCACGCTGGTCGGCGTCGTGGATCTGGTCTTCCAGGTGAGCCTGGCCCGTCCCCTCAATCTCTTCATCGACCTCTATCTGGTGAGCGCCATCTACAACCTGGCGGTCGGAAACATGGGGCTCGTCGCGACTCTGGCGACCCTCCTCCTCCTCCTCCTGGTCCTTGGTCTAGCAAGCTTCGGGCTGGCCCGGCTGCTGGCTCCCCCCGACGTGCCCCCGGGGTGGCCACGGGGGGCGCCCCTCGCGTGGCCTCGCAAGGGGATGGCGCCGCGGCTGGCCGGGCTGGCGCTGGTGGCCTTCTCTGCCCTGGGCATGACCGGCACGACCCCGCTCATCCAGAGCCGGCTGGCGGCCCCGGTTGGGCGGCTCGTCCGTACGCAGGCCGCGCTGCTGCGCGAGACACGGGAGGAGAAGAGGCGCTTCGCCGACGAGCTCACCAGCCCCAGTAGCTACGCCGGAGTCCACGGCCTCCTTTCCGGGCTCGAGGGGCGTGACGTCCTCCTCACGTTCATCGAGTCGTACGGGATGGCGGTCCTGAACGACCCCGATTTCGCGGCGGTGATCGGCCCGCGTCTCGACACGCTCGCCGCACGCGCCGGCCGGACGGGCCTCTACCTGGCGACCGGGACGCTGATCTCTCCGACCACGGGCGGGCAGTCGTGGTACGCACACGGGACCGTGATCAGCGGCCTCTGGCTTTCCAATCAGCTCCGCTACGAGCTGATGCTCGCGAGCGACCGCGAGACCATGGTCGACGACTTCCGCCACGCCGGCTACCGCACCGCCGCGCTCATGCCCGCGATCACCATGAGCTGGCCGGACGGTGTGCGGCTCGGCTACGACCAGGTGCACACGGCCGCGAACATCACCTACGGCGGTCCGCCCCTCTACTGGGTCACGATGCCCGATCAGTTCACCTGGTCCTACCTGCACCGGACCGTGCGCCACGGGGGCGACGGCCGCCCGCAGTTCGTGGGGACCGCGATGGTGAGCAGCCACGCTCCCTGGACGCCGATCCTGCCCATGGTGGACTGGGACGAGATCGGCGACGGCTCCCGCTTCGAGTCCTTTCGGCAGGAGGGGCACCCGCCCGAGGAGCTGTGGATCGACATCGAGCAACTGCGCGCTCAGTACGCGCGCTCGATCGACTACTCGCTTCGGGCGATGACCGGGTACGTAGAGCGCTACTTGGACGAAGGCACCCTGCTGATCGTGATGGGTGACCACGAGGCGGCCCCCTGGGTCACGGGCGCCACGAGCGCCGCGGTCCCGGTCCACGTCTTCGCGCGCGACCGGGCGCTGCTGAAGCCGTTTCTCGACTGGGGCTTCCGCGAGGGGAGCCGTCCCGATTCGAACCAGGAGCCGCACCGCATGGACGAGTTCCGTGGCTGGTTCGTGCACGCGTACAGCGGGGGCGCCGCGGTGCCGCACGCGCGGCCGCACCTTCAGCGCGCAACGCAGGAGGCGCCGTGACCGTCCAACGCTACGGAGCGGGCTTCCGCTTCTTCCACTGGCTGGTCGTACTGCTCTTCCTGGCGCAGATCCCGGCGGGAATCGCTATGATCGTGCCCGCCATGATCGGCGACTTCGCGGCCCTCCCCGGGGTGGAGCAAAGCACGATCGACACGCTCTACATCTTCCACAAAGGGCTGGGTGCGGTCCTGATCGTGGTGATCCTGGCGCGCGTGCTGTGGCGGCTTACCCATCGAGCGCCGCCCATGCCCGAGAGCGTCCCCCCGCTCGAGCGCAGGATCGCGGGATGGACGTACGCCTTCATGTACGTGCTGATGGTGGTCGCGGCCGTGAGCGGCTACGTGCACGTGATCGGGTTGGGCTTCCCGATCGAGCTCCTGGACGCGTTGGGCGTGCCCCCGCTCATTCCGCGGATGGAGCGGCTCGCGGTGATCTCCTCCTTCGTGCACCGCTTCACGGTCTTCATCCTGGTGGGCGTAGTCGGCGTGCACGTCGCCGAGGTGCTCCGCCATCATTGGGTCGTCAAGGACGGGATCCTGGGCCGGATGTGGCCGCCCATCGGGCGGGGCGCGCTGTCCCCGGCGCAGCCGTCGTCCGAACGGCCGTCCGCGCCTGTGACGAGCGTTGGCACCCCCCCGCGTTGAACGGTGGGCAGGGCTCCTGCGGTCACTCGCCGTCTATTGGCGTCCGGGGCGGCAGCGCGGGCTGCGCCGGCTCTACCGGCCGTGGGTCGGCCCCGGTGACCTCGTCTTCGACGTCGGCGCGCATGTGGGTGACCGCGCGGCGGCGTTCAGCGCGCTCGGCGCGCAGGTGGTCGCGCTCGAGCCGCAGCCGGAGATCCGCCGCTGGCTGGTGCGCCTCGTGGGCGGGCGCCCTGGCGTGACGATCCGCCCGGAAGCGGTCGGGAGCGCGCCGGGCACGGCACGGCTCGCGGTGAGCCACCGCACCCCCACCGTCTCCTCGCTCGCAGAGCGCTGGACGACCGCGCTCCCCGAGGCCAACCCGAGCTTCCGCCAGGTGCGCTGGGAGGAGACGGTCGAGGTGTCGGTTACGACCCTCGACGCGCTGATCGGCACCTACGGAATGCCCCGCTTCTGCAAGATCGACGTGGAGGGGTTCGAGGCGGAGGTGCTCGCCGGGCTCTCGCGCCCGCTCCCGGGCCTCTCCTTCGAGTTCGTGGCGGGCGCGCTCGACGTGCCGATCGCGTGCGTGCGGCGGCTCGAAGCGCTCGGCCGCTACGAGCTCAACGCGGTCCGAGGCGAGGAGCGGCGCTTCGTCTCCGAGCGCTGGCTCAGCCCGACCGAAGTGGTCCGCTGGCTGGAGCGCGGCACGGGCGACGCGCCGTCCGGGGACGTTTACGCGCGGCTGCTCGCTCCCGCTTCCTACCCATCCGACGGCAGGCTCGATGGCTGAGGCTGGCGATCTCGGCACGATCCGCTGGTGGCACGGGCTCACCACCGTAGAGGCCGACCGCCTGGCCGAGCACGATCCGGTCGTGGTCCTACCACTCGCCGCGATCGAGCAGCACGGGCCGCACCTGCCGCTCTCCACGGACCTGGACATCGGGCTCGGGTTGTTGGGCGAGGCGTTCCGCCATCTCCCTGCCGACTTCCCGGCATGGGCGCTCCCTCCGCAACCGATCGGATCCAGCCGCGAGCACGCGCGCTTCGCCGGGACACTGTCGCTTGAGCCCGAGCTGCTCGGGGCCCTCATCGAAGAGATCGGAGACGGGCTGGCGGCCGCCGGCGTGCGCCGCCTGGTGCTCTCCAACAGCCACGGCGGCAACCGCCAGACGCTGGACGAGGCCGGGCTCCGGCTGCGCAACGCGCACGGCATGCTGGTCGTGAAGGCGAGCTGGTTCCGCTTCCCGCGGCCCGAGGACGTCGCCATCGCCGAGAAGGAGTGGCGCCACGGGCTGCACGGCGGACTGCTCGAGACCGCGATGATGCTGCACCTGCGCCCGGATCTGGTGCACGAGGAGCGCCCGGACGGGCGCTCGCTCGGCGCCGAGCTCGAGGGGACGCTCACGTGGCTGGGGCCGGAGGGGGCCGCCTCGTTCGCCTGGCTCGCGGGGGACCTGAATCCATCTGGTGCGGTGGGCGATGCGCGCGCGGCCGACGCCGCGCTCGGCGCGCGACTGGTCACGCACTACGGCCGGGTGCTTGCCGAGGTAATCGCGGACGCGCGCGCCTTCCCGCTCGACCGGCTGGCCTGAACGCCTTGGCCGCGTTGGACGAGCAGACCGCGTGGACGCTCGTACGCGCCGCGCGCGGACGGGGCGCCGGACGCGTCTCGGCCGGCCCGGCGTGGATCGAGACCGAGTCGTCCGGCACGTGGCGCGCGCATCCCGAGCCCACCCCGGAAGCGCGGCAGCTCCTCGATCTGTTCCTGCCAGTGGCGCTCCCCCCCGAGCTCGCGATCGGCCAGCTCGGCCAGAGCCTGGATGGGCGCATCGCGACCGAGGGGGGCCGCTCGCGCTACGTCACCGGTCCGGCCAACATCGTCCACCTGCACCGGCTGCGCGCGCTGGTCGATGCCGTAGTCGTGGGCGCCGCTACGGTCGCGCTCGACGATCCGCGGCTCACCGTGCGCGAGGTCGAGGGGGAGAATCCGGTGCGCGTGATCCTGGACCCGGACGGGAGGCTCGCGCGCGACCTAGGCGTGTTCAGCGACGGCGGTCGCACGCTGGTGGTGCGTCGCGCGGCGAGCGATGCCGACCCCGACGTGCTCGCGCTCCCGGTTGGCCCGGAGGGCTTCGAGCCGGCGGCGCTGCGCGAGGCGCTCGGCGGGCACGGGCTCCGGCGGATCCTGGTCGAGGGAGGTGGCGTCACCGTCTCGCGCTTCGTCGCGGCGGGAGCGCTCGACCGGCTCCACGTGTGCGTCGCGCCGCTGCTGATCGGCTCCGGCCGTCCGGCGCTCACCCTTCCGCCGGTGGCGAGCCTGGACCAGGCGCTCCGCCCGCGCTGCCGGCACTTCCATCTGGGCGAGGATCTGCTCTTCGACCTCGAGCTGCGCTGACCAACACGGCCGCCCCGGGAAGGGTGGTGGCGAGGACGAGCAGGCCGTACGCGGCGGAGGCCGCGACCCCGTCCTCGGCGGTGAGCCCCACCAGGCTCCACAGCCCGGCCGCCGCCGCCTCGCGGATCCCCCACCCCGCGACCGTCACCGGGATCAGCATGCTGAGCAGCACCGGAGGCACGAGCGGCAGGAGCACCGCGAACGGAGTGGTGAGCCCGACCGCGCGCGCGGCCGCAAGGTACGTGGCCACGTAGGTCCCCAGCACGAGCACGGATGTGGCGAGCTGCGCGCCCACGACGTCGCGCGCGAGCAACGCCGCGTGCACGTCGCGCCACACCGCGCTCGCGAGGCGGGACGCGACGCGGGCCCGCTCGAGCGTGAACGCCACGACCACCACGGCCGCTGCCGCGCCCAGCACGATCACCAGCACGCGCGCGCGCACCGCTCCGGCCACCGGCAGGCTCCCGAGGGCGACCACCGCGGCCGCCGCCATCACCAGCTGCCCGGACGCCCGCTCGAGGACGACCGCGCGCGCGGCCGGGCCGAGCCCAAGCCCCGAAGCCGGAACGGGCGACGCGATCGCGCTCCCGTGGGGCGGTGCACCGGGACCCGCGCGGCCGTGCCGCCACGCGCGCGACACGTCCCCCATCACCCCACCGGGAAGGAGCTGGTTCAGGAACGTGGCGAGGTAGTACTCGCGCAGCGCGGTGCCGAAGGGGAGGTCGAGGCCGAGTCGGCCCGCGGTGAGCCGCCAGCGCAGCGCGAGCAGCGCCATCTGCGGAAGCGAGATCGCGAGCCCCACCACCACCCAGAAGGGATCGAGGTCGATGAGGCGGCGGACCAGCGCGTCCGCGTCGAGCAGCCAGGCGAGCCCGCCGAGCAGCCCGGCGCTGATCGCGAAGCGCGGGAGCATGCGCGCCCACCCGGGGTGCCGCGCGCCGTGCGGCACCGCCCCTTGGCTCATGCGGGTGGGAGTGCGAGCAGGTCGAGGTGGCCGACGATGAGCGCGCAGGGTCCGCCGCTCACCGCGGCCATCCGCCGCTCTCCCCACGCCCGCAGCCGGGTGGCGTGCTCGGGGCGCTGCTCGGCGGCCGCGCGGGCCCAGCCGTCGATCAACTCGACCCCGAGGGCGCGCTCGCCGGGACCCTCCAGGCCCAGTACCCACGGGCTCGGGGCGAGCTCGGTGTGGTACCCGGCAGCCGCGAAGGCGCGCTCGGCGGCCGCCGCCGCCGTGGCTCCGAGCGCGGGGCCGAGTCCCTTGTCGAGCCGCTGGTGCGCGCGCACCGCCTCGGCCACGAGCGCATCGTCCGGGTCGGACGCCCCGCCCCACTCGATGGCACCGTCCCAGCTGAGCGCGAGCAGAGCCGCCGCGCGCGCGGACGCGCATGCGCCGACCAGCTCCTCCAGCCACTTCCCCGAAACCAGATCGAGCAACGCCGACGCGGTCAGTAGCTCGGCGCCGCGCGCGGCCAGGATCCCCTCGCGCACGAGGTCGCCCGCGACGAGCTCGACCGCCTCGGCTCCCGCCACCTGCCCGGCACCCGCCCGGCGCAGCAGCTCGCGGTCGTGATCCACCAGCCGCCAGCGCTGCCCCGGATCCAGCCGTGGCGCGAGGTAGCGCAGGTTCGAGCCCGTGCCGCTTCCGAGATCGACCACGTGCGACGCCCCACGCGCCCGCCACCAGGCGCGCAGCGGGACGAGCAACCCCTCGGGACGCGAGCGGTGATCGACCGCCTCGCGCAACGCCAGCCAGTCGGCGGTGAAGCGCTCGACCATGCAGCCTCAGTCCGGGGCGAGCTCGAGCAGGGCGCGCGCGAACACGTCCACCGCGCGATCCCAGCCGGGGAGCTCGAGCGCGTGCTGGCGCGCCGCGAAGGCGAGCCGGGCGCGCCGCGCCGCACCAGCCGAGCCGGCGAGCAGATGGCCGAGTGCCTCCGCGAGCGCGGCGTCGTCCCCAGGCGGAACCAGGATGCTCGCCCGGGCGGGGACCGTGTGCGGAACGGCGCCGCCGGTCGTGCCCACCACCGGCAGCCCACGCACGAGCGCCTCGGCGTACGCCATCCCGTACCCCTCGTAGTGCGACGGCAGCACGAAGAGCGAGGTGCCGTGATAGAGCTCTTCGAGCAGCAGCTCGCCGCACTCGCCCGGGAAGTCGATGCGACCCTCGAGCCCGGCGGTCCGCACCTGCGCGAGCACAGCGCGCGCATACTCGGGCGCGCTGTCGAGGCTGCCCGCGCAGCTGCAGCTCCAGGGCATCGCCTGGATCCGCTCGAGGGCGCGCACCAGCACGTCGTGCCCCTTGCGCGGGATCACCGTCGCGACGCACAGCAGCAGCGGTGGCTGTCCCGTCCCCGGTCCGGCGGCCGGGCGGACGGGCTGCGTTCCCGGCGGCACCGCGCGCAGCAGCGCGCGGGGCACTCCGTACTCGATTAGCCGCTCGCAGGTGAACGTGCTCGTTACGATCACCCCCGCGCACGCGGCCAGCGCCTCGCGCTCGAGCGCCCCCAGCCGCGTGCGCTCCTTCTCCGGGAGCCCGGTCTCGTCGGCGAGCTGGTGATGGACGAGCCCGAGCAGGCGCAGCCGCCCGGCATGAGCGTGCACGGGTCCGGGAAGGGCGCCCATTCCGAGCCCGTCGATCAGCACGCGGGCACGGTCGGGAATCGCCGCGAGCGTCGCGGTCAGGCTCGCCTCCGCGCGCTCGTCACCCTCCGGAAAAGCTCCGTCCAGCGAATGGACCTCGACCGTCCAGCCGAGCTTCGCGAGTCCGGCGGCCATGCGCGCATCGTACAGGTAGCCACCCGTCCGCTGGTCGAGTGGACCGGGGACGACCAAGTGCAGCTCGCCGGCGTTCAAGGTGGCACGCCGGGAGCGGGCCGGCCACGCATGCGCTTGCCCACCGTCATATCAGTCCCTCGTATGACGCCCAGGCGACATGCGATTCGTGCAGGGTTACGCTGACCGAAGCGAGGCCGCGCGCTCCCTCCCCCAGCCCGCCCGCCCGGATCGCCTCGACCAGCCGCTGGTGGATGACCCGAGCCAGGAATTCGGTGGTAGTGTTGCGGCCGGCGAAGGCGGGCTCCTCGTCCAGGTTGCGGTAGTTCAGTGCGGCGAGCACCTCGTGCAGCCGCGCGCCGGCGAGTCCGATGTCGATCACCAGCCCGTCTGCGTCCAGCTCGGTCCGCCGGAACGCCGCGTCCACCACGTACGTTGCGCCGTGCAGGCGCTGTGCGGGCCCGAAGATCTCGCCGGTGAAGCTGTGGGCGATCATGACGTGGTCGCGAACGTTTAGGCTGAACATAGTGCCACTCCCTTCCGGTACGGGACTCGATCAGGGCAGCCGGTAGCGGATGCGGTGGCACAGCACCCCACGACCGTCATGCGCCAGGGTGGCCATCACCTCGGGAAGCGCCTCGAATTCACTCTCCCCGCTGATCAGCGCGTCCAGCCGCCCGTCGCGCAGCAGCTCGAGCGCGAGCGCGATGCGGCGTGCGTGCGTCCAGCGCGGGGCCCAGAGCGGCGGGATGCGCCCCACCTGGCTGCTCCGGATCGTGATGCGCCCGGAGTGGAAGTCCTCGCCCAGGGGGAGCGGGACCGCTCGGCTACCGTACCACGAGAGCTCGAGCAAGGTCGCTTCGACTCCGGCGGCGCCGAGCGCGGCGGCCATCCCCTCGGGCGCCCCGCTCGCGTGCACGACCAGATCCGCGCCGGCGTCCGGCGGGACGCGGTCGAGCACCTCCCCCAGCCCGAGCGCGCGGGCGACCGTCGCACGGGACGGGTCGTGATCGACCACCGTGACGACCGTCCCCGGGATCTGCCGGCAGAGCCAGGCCACGAGCAGCCCCACCACCCCCGCCCCGACCACCACGATCCGGTCGCCAGCCGAGGCTCCGCCGTCCCAGACGGCATTGACCGCGGTCTCCAGGTTCGCGGCCAGCACGGCCCGCTCCGGTGGAACCCCCTCCGGGAGCACGGTCACGGCACGGGCCGGAACGGCGTACAGATCCTGGTGCGGGTAGAGGCAGAAGACCGTGCGTCCCACCAGCGCGCCGAGCCGTGCGGGAGCCTCCAGTACCTCCCCGACGCTGCTGTAGCCATATTTGAGGGGTCCCGGAAAGTCCCCTTCCTGGAAGGGGGCGCGCATCGCGTGATGCTGGGACGCTGGAACCTCCCCCCTGAAGACGAGCGACTCCGTTCCCCGGCTGATTCCGGAGTAGAGCGCACGGACGAGCACCTCGTCGGCGCCGAGCGGGGGGAGCCCGGCCGACACGATCTCGCCGCGACCGGGTGAGCGGATCCAGAATTGTCGGGTGGTGCCGGTGCTCGACACGAATGTCCTGAGCTGGAGTCGGAAGGCCCCATAACGACCGCCACCTCGGTGCGCGTTCCCCCGCGCCAACCGGTCAGACCCAAGCCCGCGGCCCGCCCCGGGCGCGATCTCGCGCTCGGGGTGGCGCCGCTGGCGGCCGTCTCCACTGCAACCTGCTGGGTTCTGGGGCTCCCGACCAGCCACCTGCTCGACTCCGTGGTCCTCTACGCGCTGTTCGCCGGGCTCGTCCTTCTCAACTTCCCCGGGCTCTCGCGCGGTCCGGGGATCGGCCCCGCGAACCGGGTCACCCTGCTGCGGGCGACGCTGGTGGTGCCGGTGGCCGCGCTCGTGCTCCACCCCGATGTGCTGGATGAGCGCGCTGCGTGGTGGATCATCACGCTCTCGGCCGCGGCGCTGCTGCTGGACGGGGTAGACGGCCGGGTAGCGCGCCGCACGGGCAGCGCGTCCGCCTTCGGGACGCGCTTCGACATGGAGCTGGACGCGGCCCTGCTGCTGTCGCTCTCGGTCCTCGTATGGCAGAGCGGGAGGGTCGGCCCCTGGGTGCTCGCGATCGGCGGGATCCGGTACGCCTTCGTCCTGGCGGCCTCGGTCTGGCCCGTGGTGGGCGGGCAGCTCCCACGGAGCGGGCGGCGGAAGGCAGTGTGCGTGGTCCAGGGGGTCGCGCTGCTCGTCGCGCTGGGCCCGACCGTCCCAGCTGAGGTCGCCGTGCGCGCGGCCGCGCTGGCGCTCGCCCTACTGGTCTGGTCGTTCGCGGTGGACGTCGGCTGGCTGGTCAGCTCCGCGCCTCGTGGGCGGGCAGGAGCAGGGTGAACTCCGAGCCGACCCCCACGTCGCTCGTCACCGTCAGATCCCCTACCATCGCCCGGGCCAGGTCGCGGCTGATCGCGAGGCCGAGCCCCGTGCCTTCCTGGCCCGCGGTCAGCGAGCAGCCGACCTGGACGAAGGGCTCGAAGATGTCGGCAAGCCGCTCCGGCGGGATCCCGATTCCCGTATCGCGGACGGTCAGCTTCACCCCCTCGTCGCTCCGCCCGCATCCTACCTCGATCCGGCCGCTGGGCTGGTGTACTTGACCGCGTTCGTGAGCAGGTTCACGAGGATCTGTTCCACCTTGAGGGTGTCACCCGCCGCCACAATGTCGAGATCCGAATGCTGCCAGTCGAGGGCGACATGCTTGACAACAGCGAGCGGCTCGATCAACGGCCGCACCGACTCGACCAGCGATTCCCGTACCGGCGGTCGTTCAGCGGTTGGCCGCCAGCCCGTCCAGGAACTGCGCGGCCCACTGGTGGACGTCGTGCTCCAGTACGTTGGCGCGGAGCGCGCGCATCCTCCGCTTGCGCTCCGCCGGCTCCATCGTGAGCGCGTGGTGGATCGCTTGCGCAGTCCCCTCAATATCGTACGGGTTGACGATCAGCGCATCAGTCAGCGTCTCGGCGGCCCCGGCGAACTCGCTCAGCACCAGCACGCCATCCGTATCGGTGCGCGCGGCCAGGAACTCCTTGGCGACCAGGTTCATCCCGTCGCGCAGAGGAGTGACGAGCATGACGTCGGCCGTGCGGTAGAGCCCGAGCAGCGTCTCCGCTCCCACGCTTCGGTATAAGTAGTGGATGGGCGACCAATTGGGCGTCGCGAACCGGCCGTTGATGCGACCCACGAGCCTGTCCACCTCGCGCCGGATCTCGCGATACGCGCCCACCTGGTCGCGCGACGGCACGGCGACCTGGATCAGGCGCACGCGCTCGCGCCATTCCGGGTGCGCCTCGAACAGCCGCTCGACCGCGAGCAACCGGCGCGGGATCCCCTTCGTGTAATCCAGCCGGTCCACCCCGACCAGGAGTCGCTGCTCCACCGCCCGGTACTCCGCCATCTTGGCTCGCACCGGCGCAGAGTCCGAGCGGCGCGCGAAATCGGCAGCGTCGATCCCGATCGGGAAGACCCCGAGCCGCACCCGTCGCCCCCTCCAAGCCACCACACCCCTCCGGTCCGTCACCACGCCGAACAGGCGCCGGAGCGCGGCACGGAAGTGACCATGGTGGCGCTGTGTGTGGAATCCGATCAGGTCCGCCCCCATCATCCCCTCCACCAGGGTGGCGCGAGTGGGGAGCGCGAAGAAGATCTCGGGATTCGGGAAGGGCACGTGCAGGAAGAAACCGATGCGTGCGTTGGGGAGGCGCTCGCGCAGCAGCACGGCGACGCGCAACAAGTGATAGTCGTGAATCCAGATCAGGTCGCCGCGGCGCCAGTGCTCTGCGACGGCATCCGCGAAGCGCGCGTTGACCGACTCGTAGACGTCCCAGCCGTCCATCCGGAGGGGTAAGCGATCGATCCGGTCGTGGCAGATCGGCCAGAGCACGGCGTTCGAGACGTGCTCGTAGAAAACCTCGACCTCCTCCTTGTCCAGCTCGAGCGGTACGAGCCTCGCTTGCTCGAGCTGCCGACGGACCTCGCTCCCGCCGGAGCGGTCGAGCCCCGTAGTTTCTCCTGGCCAGCCGATCCAGAGTCCGCCCGACCTCTCGTGCCACGGTCGAAGCGCCGTCGCGAGCCCACCGACGCTCTTGCGCACCGCGGGGCGCCCCCCCTGGACACGGACGGTCACCGGTAGCCGGTTGGACACGATCAGCAGACGCGACTCCATACCTACCGATAGCACACGGACCGCCGCACGTGAAGGGGCGCAGGCACTCACCTCGACACTCGGGGTGAGACGGATGGACCAACGAGGCTCGACGAGAGGAGGTAGCGATGCCGTACGAGATCGATTGGACCTTCTGGGGGATCGGCGCTGTGGAGTGGGTGATCGCCCTGGCCGTGTTCCTGGGAGCGGCCGGTGCGGCGCGGCTCGCCGTCGCCGTCGTGATCGCGCGGGCGGAGGCAATCGCCGACCGCACGCACACGGATTTCGATGACCTTGTGGTCCGCACCCTCCGGAGCACGAAGACGCTCTTCCTGCTCCTCGTCGGCTTCTGGCTCGCGTCAGAGACCGTCACGGTCTCTCCAGGAACGGAGCAGGGGATCGAGGCCATGCTGGTCATCGGCCTGCTCGTCCAGGGCGCGTTCTGGACCAACGCAGCGCTCGCGCATCTGATCGACCGCTACCGCACCCGGCAGCTCGAGGTCGACCCCGGCGTGGCCACCGCGATCGGCGCGATGTCCTTCGGCGCGCGCACCGCCGTGTGGGGGCTCCTCGTGTTGCTCGTGCTGGACAACCTCGGCATCGACGTGGCGGCGCTCGTCACCGGGCTCGGGATTGGGGGGATCGCGGTCGCCCTGGCCCTACAGAACGTCCTGTCTGACCTGTTCGCATCGCTCTCGATCGTGCTGGACAAGCCGTTCGTCGTGGGCGACTTCATCATCGTGAACGAGTTCCTGGGGACGGTCGAGTACGTCGGTCTCAAGAGCACGCGCATCCGCTCGCTCTCCGGCGAGCAGATCGTCTTCTCGAACTCTGATCTACTCTCGAGCCGGATCCGGAACTACAAGCGGATGAGCGAGCGCAGAGCCATCTTCCAGGTTGGCGTGACCTACGACACACCGGAGGAGAAGCTGCGGCGGATCCCGCAGATCGTCCGCGCGGCGGTCGAGGCGCATGGAAACACCCGCTTCGACCGCTCGCATTTCAAAGCGTACGGTGCCTTTTCGCTCGACTTCGAGACCGTCTACTACATGCTCGTGCCGGACTACAACTTGTACATGGACACGCAGCAGGCGATCAACCTCGCGGTCTTCCGCGCCTTCGAGGAGGATGGGATCGAGTTCGCCTACCCGACCCAGACGCTGTACGTGCGTGGCGACGGTGCGAGCCCCGTCGTGCCGCTCCCGGAGGCCGGCGACGCCACGCGTGCCTGACGTCCGCATGGGCCGGCTCCTCTAGCAGCCCCCTCCGGACGCCCCAGCGGGGACGCGGATGGGCGCCTTCCTCGACTGGGCGGAGCGGCAGCGCCCGGCCTCGCGCTACCCGGGTACCCGGACGCGTGGGCGTGGTCGGTGCGCGATCCCGAGGGGTTCTGGGCCGACGTCGCGGGGAGCCATGGCCAACCCGGAGAGCCTGGCCGCGTTCGTGGAGCTCGCGCGGGAGCTGGGAACGACGAGGGCCGGCGAGCGCACATCGGCGCCCGCCGGCCCCTGAGCCGCCGACCTCGGGCTCAGCTCTCCTTGCGGATCAGCTTGCCCAATGCCGCCCGGTCGGTGGCCAGCAGCTGGCTGAGACCCTTCTCAGCCACGTTCGCGACGATGACGTGCCCGCCATTCGCGCTGACATTTGCGTATATCCCGTGCGCCTTCATCCAGTTCGCCAGGCGCTCGCTGTCCACGGTGGGCGTCACGTAGTGCACCGCCTTCGCCTTGTAGCGGTGGACGATCCACAGGTGAATCAG
This sequence comes from Gemmatimonadales bacterium UBA6960, assembly GCA_963580305.1. Lineage (GTDB taxonomy): Bacteria > Gemmatimonadota > Gemmatimonadetes > Longimicrobiales > Gaopeijiaceae > UBA2988. The sequence continues at coordinate 5,613 of CAUZJY010000001.1, read as the reverse complement.
AGTCATGAGGCGCTTCCTGCGGTACGCCTCCGAGAACGTATTCTGGTCGCTCACCAGCAGGATGCACTGCCCCTGACGGTCCTCCATCGGGTTGAACACCACGTTCGCGATCAGCTCGTCGCTGTCCGCCCCCGCGTGGATCGTGAGCTTCAACTCGTCCGATCCTGCGCGGCGGGGGCGCAGCCGCACCTGGAGCACATCTCCCCGCTCGTTGTGCGCGGACCAGATCGCCAGCCACTCCTCGAGCAGCGAGGTCGGCACCTCGGTCTGGACCAGGTGCTGGACCTGCGTCGAACCCTTCCCCATCGCCTTGGTCGACGCGGTGCGGCCGGACGACGCGGTCAGCGCGGCGTCCCCACGCGGACCGCCCACCAGCGTCTGCGGCGTCTTGTAGGGCGAGTCAAACAGGCGGATGCGGCGCTGCAGCCGCGCCAGCGCGAGCATCCCCTCCTCCTGGAGGGAGGTGGCGAGCTCCTCCGCGGCGACCCCGTCGGCCTGGTGCCCGCCGTAGGTGATGAAGTTGAAGACGAAGCCCATCTTCCCCAGCTCTTCCGGGAAGGCGCGCATCTCGTCCTCGCTCATCCCCGTGGTATCCCAGCTGAACGACGGGGACAGATTGTACGCCAGCAGACTGTCCGGGAACTCGGCGTGGATCGCATCCGCGAACTCGCGCGCCTCCTTGAGGTCCGCGGTCTTGGTCTCCATCCACAGCAGGTCCGCGAAGGGCGCGGCCGCCAGCGACTTGGCGATCGCGTAGGGAACGCCGCCCCGCACCTGGTAGTAGCCCTCGGGCGTCTTAGCGTGCTCGCAGTCCCACTCGATCTCGATGCCCAGCGCGCGCGCCTGCTCGCGTGCGGCGTAGAACGACGCGCCGCTCGCGAACCGTCGCCACTCCTCGATGGACATCTTCTTCCCCTTGCCGTCCGTGCCGCCCCTCTCCAGTACCGCCGCGACCGCGTCCTCGTACGTGCTCATCCCCGCTTCGATCTCCCAGCGCTCCACCAGGTGCGACTCCGCGACGTCGAAGACGGCGTCGATGCGGTGCTCGCCTTCCTTCTTGACCGTGGCCGCGCCCTGCTTAATCAATCCAGCCACGCCGGCCTGCTCTAGCCAGGCGTCCGCTGCCGCCCATTCCGCGTCCGTGATCTTGTAGAGCAGGTGCCCGTGCAGCTCGTCGATCCCCTCCGCGTGGAAGCGGCGGATCATGGCGAGGAGGCAGTTCTTGTAGGGCGGCACCTTTAGGTTGGTGGCGCCCAGGATGAAGGGCTGGTCGCGCTCGTCGCCGCAGCCGTCCAGCAGGTTCGCCGCCTCGGCGTCGGTGCGCGCCACGATGATCCCCGGCACGCCCATCACGTCGAGCTGGAGGCGCGCCCCGTTGAGGCGCTTGATCTGCTCGTCGGAGGCGACCAGCACCTTGCCGCCCTGATGGCCGCACTTTTTCGTGCCGGGACGCTGGTCCTCGATGTGGTAGCCCGGCACGCCAACCTCGACGAAGCGCCGGATCAGGTTGCGGACGTGCGCGTCGCCGCCGTGCCCGGTATCCGCGTCGGCGATGATCCACGGGCGAAAGTCGAAGGGCTCGGTCGAGTTCCGCTTCGCCTCGCTCATGCCCGAGCGCTGCAACGCCTGATTGCGATCGGCCGCGAGCAGCGCGCGCACGATCACCGCCGCCTCATCCGGCACCGCCGAGAGCGGATAGCTCGCCAGATCAGGTCCCGGGTCCTCGCTGATCGAACCCTTGGCCGAGGTCGCCCAGCCGCCCAGGTAGATTCCCTCGATCCCGACTCGCTTCATCATGCACGCCTGTCCCGGCGAGTACGGACCGAAGGTCGTGATCGACTTCTTCTGCCCGAACAGCTCGCGGAGCCGCGCGTAGAATCCGGTCGCGGCCTCGCGCGCGACCGGGTAGTCGATCGGAATCGTGCCCCGCTGCGCCACCACCTGCCGCGCGCTGTGCAGCCGCGTGATGTACTTGAAGCGGGGTTGCTCCATCCACTCGCGGGTGGCCTTGGTCTTCTGCTCTACCAGAGTACTCATTGCTGTCCTCCTAAGTTTGCGTCAGGGCGCCGAAGTCAAGGTTGGCGGTGATCCGGGTGCCGTCGCGGTCGAACGCAGTGAGGAAACGACCGATGCGGTCCTTGCCGACGGCCAGGTCGTGATTGTCCAGATTCAGGTTCAGAAGGTCGAGGTACCACGGCGGCTTCACCTCGCTGGCCAGATAGGCCTCAACGATCGCCCGCGTGATCGGCAGTGTAGTCGTCTTCGAGTCGTCGTGGACGTCGCGGTTGCTCGCCGCGACCAGCTTGTCGTACTCCTCCTTGATGAGACGGTCGAGGAGCTCTCGCGTGAAGCGGTCGCCCCCGCGGACCCCGACCGCGGGATCGTCGGCAGTGAGCTTCGCGCCCTTGTGCAGCCATTCCCAGAGGATCGACAGGCGGATCTCGCCGCCCGCCATCTCCTCCATCAGGTAGAGCACGTCGTCGTTGCCGAAGGAGTCGGCGGGCTTGAGCGCCGCCGCCTGGTAGCCGCGGCCGAAGGCGTTGCCGTACTGGAGCGCGACCGAGAGCAGGTCGCGGGCGCCTGCAACGGTCAGCGGCGCCGGCTCGAGCAGGGTGAGATCGAGCGCATCCGCGGGCGTGTACGTGAGGCGCGGGAACTCGCGACCCATCTGGTTCGCCTCGCCCACCCGCTCCCACACCGGCCGGACGATGTGCACCATCTTCCAGTGCGCGACCCACTTGCCGCTCGACCCCTCGCGCTGCTCGCGCTCGGCACCCGCTACGGCCTTCTTCATTCCCGCCTCGACCCCCGCCGCCGAGCCCACCGGAATGGTCGGATCGATCCCGCCCTGGCAGAGCGCGTAGCGGCCGTTCTTGTCCGGGGTGTTCACGGCGCGGCGGACCCGGTCCTCGTAGGCGCGCATGTACCCGTAGGTCATGGGGATCGCGTCGATGTTCGGGTTGGTGAACTCCGGGTCCCACGCCATCGCGTCGGAGACGCTGTTGATGTAGTCCCAGCGTCCCGTGTTGAAGCCGACGAAGTGGGGCGCGAGAGCGGCGCGGATCTCCATCAGCTGGAAGGAGGCCTCAAGCTGCTCGACCAGCACGTAGCAGCGCAGCGCGCCTTCTGGCAGATCGAGCTGCTCCTCGAGCGCGAAGAGCATGTCGTTCCAGAGCGCCGCTTCCTCGGCGGTCTGGAACTTGGGGAGGTACAGGACGATCGAGCGCCCCTCGCTCCGGAGGCGCTCGTGGTTGTTCGCCACGTAGAGCGCGAGATCGACGATCGAGGCGCCCAGTCCGGTGCCGTCAGCCTCTAGCACGTGCCGGTCGTCCAGGTGCATCCCGCGCGGGCGGAAGATGCGTGTGGTGAAAGCGGACTGCTGCTCGAAGTCCCCGATGATCTCGCGGCCGAAGAACCCCCTGGCCCAGGCGTTCATCTCGCCCGCGACCTTCTCGGCCACCTGGAGGAACTGCGGGTCGGAAGCGATCGCGAGCTTCAGATTGCGCTGGTTGTCGAGCGACATCGTCTCGACCTGGCCGAGCGCGTCCTCGCCGTCGAACATCCAGCCGTCCGCACCCGAGAGCAGCGCGTACGCGACGTTGCGCAGCCCCTCGGCGGTCGCGGCACGGGGGCGCGTGCCGGGCCCCGTGCCCTGGATCCACTGGCGCTCAAGATCCTCAGGGATCTCGCCGCCCGCAAAGTTGCCTTGGCGCGCGTCCCCCACGCGGATCTGAGTGCGTGGGATGAGCGCGTCCGGATCGAGGAACTCGATGCGCTCGCGCGCACGAGCGCGCGCTGTGCGGCGCTCGATGCGCGCGTCCATCACGGCCAGCCGGTCGCGGTTGAAGGGGGCGAGCGCCTTGATGGCGGCGAGCGCCTGCGGCGTGTAGACGTCCGGATAGCGCTCCCGGATCCCGGGTCTGTATTCTACGTTCGTCGTCAAAATCTTGGCCATCCCTACCGAGCCTTCCCTGTCCCTGGCGTTGTCTCTGGCGCTGTTCCTTGGGGACTTCCCAGGCACACCGACCCGGGCGCTCGAAAACCGGCCTCTTTTCGCTGGCCGCGAATACGCGGTCATCGCAAGCGGGGACGCGCATTGGGGAAGGGCATTATAGGGTGGCTTCGGCCCGAACGAAAGAGGCCTAAGTTCCTGCGGCGCCGCGCCATTTGCGTCACTGCCGCACGGGGGCACGGGCGACCATCGGATCACCACGGATCCCGTCACCGGGCGTCCGGTCATGGAGGCCCCGCCGGGGACCCCCGCCGTCACCTCCGCGCAGATCCGGGCGCTCCTGGCGGATTTTCCGTGACGTATCTGCTCGACGTGAATGCCCTTCTGGCGTTGGGGCACACCGCCCACGTGCACCACGAAAGCGTTGCTGCGTGGGTGGCGACCCTGGGGCGGGAGGATGTCCTGGCGACGTGCTCGATCACGGAGCTCGCTTCGTGCGGATCGCGCCCCAAGCGCACCTCTCGCCAGACGTGGGCTCCGCGCGCGCGCTCTTGGCCCAGCTCCGTGGCAGCACCCGGCCGCCGTGCGTCCGCCTGACCGACCACCTGGGGGCCGATTCGCTCCCGGTACTGGGCCGACACGCCGGCGGCGACGACCGACGGACACGTTTCCACTCTGGCAGGAGAGCGGGCCTCTCGACTGGCGACTCTGGACGAGAGAATCCTCGGGGCGTTCCGGATCCCCTCGTAGATCAAACTGGTGCGCGGATCCGCTCCCCCCGGCCGTCGAACCAGTGCAGCCGCTCTTCCGGCAGGTGGATCCTCACGCGCTCGCCGTGCGCCGGGGCCCCCTCCGGTGTGACCACCGCGGTGAGGGGGCCGGCCGCGTCGCCGCCGACGAGCGCGAGGTGCAGGATAGTCTGGCTCCCGAGCGGCTCCACCAGCTCCACCAGCGCCTCCGGGCCGTCGCCTTCCCCGCCGCTCGCACAGCGTACCTCGTGCGGGCGGACGCCGAGCACGAGCGGCTCGCCCGCGCGCCCGGGCGGACGCACTCGCGCGAGCTCGACCCCGGCCGCCTCGAATCCTCCGTCCTCGCGTGCGGCACCGCGGATCAGATTCATCGGGGGCGAGCCAAGGAAGCCCGCCACAAAGAGGTTCGCAGGCTCCCGATAGAGCGTCATCGGCGGGGCGATCTGCAGGATGCGCCCGTCGTTCACGACCGCGACCCGATGACCCAGCGTCATCGCCTCCTCCTGGTCGTGGGTGACGTAGAGCATCGTCGCCTCGATCCGCCTCTGGAGGCGGGCCAGCTCGGCCCGGGTCTCGATCCGCAGGGCGGGATCCAGGTTCGAGAGCGGCTCGTCGAGCAGGAAGGCGTGTGGCTCGCGCACGATGGCGCGGCCGAGCGCGACGCGCTGGCGCTGCCCACCCGAGAGCTGCGCGGGGCGGCGGTCGAGGAGGGGACCGATCCCGAGCGCCTCCGCGACGTCGGCCACGCGCGCCGCGATTTCCGCGCCCGGCGTGCCGCGCGCGCGTAGCCCGAACGCGAGGTTCTCGCGCACGGACTTGTGCGGGTAGAGCGCGTAGCTCTGAAACACCATCGCCACGTTGCGCCGCTGCGGCGGCAGGGCGGTGACGTCCTTCCCGCCGATCCACACGCGC